>JAENIS010000027.1 GCA_016844285.1 Dehalococcoidales bacterium | reverse complement strand
ATCGGCACAGGTAAGAACGGGGGCGAAGTTGTCGCTGGGATGCCCGCGGGTTACGTCATTGAAATCCAAATACCGAATCATGACGCCATTAGCGAAAGTAGCCAGTTCCAGGCTGGACGGCTGACCGCTGCCGATAATAGTCGCCGGCATATCACACTGGTAAACCCTCCCCGCCATCTTGCGGGCAATCTTGGCTGGCTCACTGCTATAGGCACCCAGGGCACAGCCAAGGGTATCGATAAGAAGGCCTTTCGTCTTGCGCACAACCTCCGCCGGCAGGTCCTTATACTTAAGTGAGGTGGCATAAGACGCCAGATATTCGGTATTCTTGTCCATGCTAAACCTCCATAGTTTACGTTTGCCTTATCTTAAGACCGTGCTTTCCCTTTGCCCAATGGCTAATCTGAGCTATTTCCGATGCTTAGCTAGTTCAGCATAGCTGGCCGGTGTAGGGAAGGCCAGAGGTGTGGGGAAAGCCCAATCCACCTTAGGTGAGATGGCAACATAGGATGGGATTGAACCAAGCGCGAAAGCGACATAACTATCGGTAATGATATTAATTGCCTTCACGGCTGCCTCTCGCCTCTTGCTTTCATTCAATTCACTCTCAACAACCTCAATGGCCCTGTCTAATTCCGGTATGCCATTACCGAAATAGAAGATTTGGGTACTTCGGCTGTGAAAGCCGGCGAGGAGGCTTTGGGTTTGAGAACTGCCAATGCGAGCCCATGTGCAGGCTTGCCCGACAAATGGAGTGTTTGGTCCCTTTACGCCGGCAGGAGCTGGCCCCCGCCGCCAGGTTGTCCATACACCAGACTCGATAACATTGAGCTCAGTTTTGACCCCTATGTTCAGCCAGTAGCTGGCGACCACCTCCGCCATCTTGGGTAAAAAGGTGCGTCCCGAGTCACTCCAGGTATATATCTTGAAAGCGAAGCCATCAGGATAGCCAGCCTCCTTGAGCAGGCGCTTCGCTTCCACCGGGTCGTAGCGATAAAGCTTGGTACAATAATCCTGCCAGTAGGGAACATCAATATCTGTGGCTTGGACACCGAGCATGGGGGGCATCGATGGCCCAAGCTTCCCGTAGAACATGGTCTTCCCAATCGTGTTGCGGTCAATAGCGAGAGATAGCGCCTTGCGTACCTTGACATTAGTCGTTGGCATACCCGCCGCCCTGGGGTCATCGTAAGTACCCAGAAGCATTATGAGGGGCGTCACCTCGTCAATGACCGCTCCCTGAAAGCCGGCTCCTTCCAGGTCGATGATGGACTCCAGGCCTATCTCGGCCACATCAACGGCTCCTGTCTTCAGGGAAGCTACCCGTGTGGTCTCCTCAGGCATGACGATAAGTGTGAGCTTCTTAAAGCCGGGCACCTGCCGCCAGTGCTTATCCAGTGCTTCATACTCCATCACGTCCCCGGCCACCTGGCGGACAAACTTAAATGGGCCACTACCAATTGGCTGGCGCTCGAAATATGCTACGCCGTTCTTTTCAATATAGTCCTTGGGCATCGCCATCCCCCGCCCAGGACTCCCCATGGTCACGTTCCACAAAAAGAAGGGTAGTTTGCCCTTGGTGTAGATACGCAGGCTATAGTCATTTAATACTTCGACACGGTCGATCGCGACTCTCATCGTACTTGAGGTGCCTTCCGGCGCGGTCTGCCTATCCATGCTGAACTTGACATCGGCGGCCGTCAGGTCGGTGCCATTGTGGAACTTGACTCCTTTGCGAAGGTAGAAAGTCCATGATAGTCCATCGGCTGCCATCTCCCACCTCTCCGCTAGCCCGGTGGGGGTAAACTCTCCCTTCTCCAAGCCGACCAAGAAATCATACATCGGTGCCATATTGTTACTAAAGCTCTGGTCGGCAAGTGGCGGGTAAAGCCTCTCATTGCCCAGCGAAGGTGTTACTAGTCTCAACTCCCCGTAGGGTCCGGTCGGTGCCGGCGCTGGTGATGGCTTGGGTGTTGGCGTGGGTGCCGGTGCCGGAGCGGGTGTGGGCGTTGGTGTTGGCACTGGTACTGGTGCCGGGGCTGGTGGTGCTTGGGCACAACCAGCCAGTGCGAGCATGGTGGCCAACCCGGTTGCGGCCACCAGCTTAACTAACCGCGAAGTTATCATGTCTACCCCCCTTTATTTAATTAACGACTATCTAGTAAAACACAAAGGGGGGTCGGATGTCAAATCCTGAGAACACGGTACTATTTGATTATGGTTGGTAGTGTCATTACGGTGAGCCGAAGCCCTGAGCATAGCGAAGGGGAAGCGAAGCAATCTCTACGATGCATCCTTGAGATTGCCACGGGCACTAACGTGCCCTCGCAATGACACTTCATACTGATTTTTGTCATCATACCAACCAAATGCACACGGAACCGAGAACACCCTTCATTTGAGGGTATTTAGCAACACTCTTAACCAGCGAACCGCTTCTGAAAGATTAGCTCATCATCCCCCGGGGCGTAGAAATCGGCAATGCGGCCAGCAAGGTCATAACCCTGTAACAGATAGAAACGCTGTGTGCGAGCGTAGTCCGGCTTAGAAGATGTCTCAATAAGGATTAATCGGCCACGAGCCTGCTTGATGTTGTCCTCAGCAGAGGCGAGCAAGGCGGTGCCGATACCCTGGCCCTGCTTTTCTGGAGCGACGGCCATCCAGTAGATATCCCAGGTACTTTCTGTCAGCGGAGTAGGCCCATAGCAGATATAGCCGGTAACTACCGAGTTGACCTCAGCTACAAAGACATGGTAGCCAGAACCGGATGGGTCCTGCAAATAGCTATCCAGCACTTCTTCAGCGACAACGACCTCGCCTGGCTTGAACTCCGGCGTATTATGTAATATATGCATCAGCACCGGCTTATCCCGGTCAGTCATCGGCCTGATTTTTAGATTTGTTATTGACCTCACCTCCTTAGTCCCTTCAAGAGCAAGCAGGACAATTCTTGCGATGAATTGATTATAGGTCATGCCGGCAGCCCGGGCCTGGCGAGCGGCACCGGCGTCAGGAGATATGTCCGGATTAGGATTCAGCTCAATAATTTCAGGCTGCCCGGCGGAATCCACCCTGAAGTCAACACGGGCATAACCGGAGCCACCCAGCAACCTGAAAGCATCCCGGGCAGCATTGGTAAGGCGTTCTCTTAACCCGGTGTCGATTGCCGCCGGGCAGACCGACTGGGAAGCCTGGTAGTACAGGCTCTCCGGCTCCCACTTGGCCGAGAAGGTAAGAATCCTTGGTTTATCTGCGGGCAGGGTATAAACTATCTCAGCCACCGGCAAGACCTCTGGTTCCCTGGTGCCAAGGACGGTAACGTTGAATTCGCCACCGTTGACAAACTCCTCCACCAGGGCTTTCCCCCCGAAGAGTCGGCTTACCCTCTCAACCTGTCTTTGCAAAGAGGCGAAGTCATGAACCACACTCTCTTCAGAGAGGCCGTGGCTGGCATCTTCGGCGGCCGGTTTGACAATGCAGGGGAAACTCAGCTTGAAGGTCGACAAGGTTGCGGTATTGAGAAGCTGGTATCCGGGTGTCGCCAGACCAGAGGCTTCCAGAAGTAGCTTGGTTTTAACTTTATCCAACCCCAAAGACAAGGCGGGGGCGGGGCAGCCGGTATAGGTCAGCCCTAGCTCCGACAAAATGAACGCCACTGCTGCCTCTGTCTCCGGCGAGCCAGCAAATCCCTCGAAAAGATTGAACACCAGGTCTACTTTGAGAGCCTGGAGTTTCCTTCTAACCTCATCGAGTGGTGGTGAAAGGGGTACTTGCTCTACCAGATAGCCCATCTCGGTCAGCGCCTGCTGCACCGCCGCTACCTCGCCCAGCACACCAAGCACCGCTTTTTCTTCGCCCATGGCAACATAGCGACCTGGCCCAGGCTCGTTATAAATGATGGCTATCTTCAGAGGCACTGCGGATACCTGCTGAGAGCAGCTTCAAAGATGGCCGATATTAAGGCTGCATAGCTCCACCCCATCATACTGGCCATGATAACCATGTCACCACTCCTGGGGTTGAGTCCGGGGAGCGGGTTTATTTCCAGAAAATAGGGCTTGCCCTGACGGCTCACCCTGAAATCGACCCGGGCAAAATCGCGACAGCCCAGAACCTCGAACGCTTTTAGACTGAAGTCGGTAATTTCCTGAAGAATGCCAGCATCGAGTCCGGCCGGGCACTCATACTCCACCAGGCGTTCCCAGTCACGCTTCACTTCCAGAGAGTAGACAAAATCGGCATTCCTCTCCTTGGGCAGGACACGCATTATGCCCAGAATCCCGGGTGGAGAGTTGCCGACGATGCCCACCGTGACCTCATCCCCGGCGATAAACTCCTCCACCATCACCGGCTGCCGGTAGCCCTCAAGTAGTGCTCCGGCGGCGGCTATCGCTTGCTCGGCATTTTCCAGTCTGGAACCCTGGCGAATGCCCTTGCTGGAACCCTCGTAGGCGGGCTTGAGAAAAACAGGAAAGGCGAAATCATCCCAGGCGATGCTCTCCAGCTGCTGCCGGGAAGAAACCGCCTGCCATTTGGGCGTTCTGACGCCAGCCATGGCCACCAGTTGCTTGGTCAGGGGCTTATCCAGGCAGATGGCGAGACACTGTGGGTCGGAACCTGAGTAAGGTATCGCCAGCATCTCCAGGACAGCCGGCACCTGAGTCTCACGACTACGATAAGTGCCCCTGCCCTCGGCGATGTTGAAGACAAAACCAACCTTATTTTGCAGGATATTAGTGAGGAACTCTCTGCCACCACCGACCCTGACCACCGAGTGTCCCAGCGACTCAAGCGCCAGCGTAATGCCCGCTACCGTTTCCGGCGAGTCGTACTCCTCCAGGGCATCCTCCGGCTGGCGGCCAGTTGCCGTTACCTCTTCCTTAAGGTCGTAGGCCAGTCCAATCCTCATCTTCGGGTTGGTCTCCCCACTTAAAACTCGCAGAAGGTGAGCTGATTGCGGCCGCCATGACGCGCTTCGCTACGGCGGTTCAGCCTGGCTGAGGGCGCTGATGGCACCACCGGATTGCGGTAGTGGAAGATATGCCCCTCATAGTTCCTTACCGTAAACTCATCTTCCGTCTGCGAAAGCACGTAGTTTGGCTGGAGCGGTACTTTACCGCCACCACCGGGCAAATCAATGACAAAGGTGGGGATGGCCAGACCGGAAGTGTAGCCACGCAAATGCTCCATTATCTTGATGCCCGTTCCCAACGGGGTATGGAAGTGCTCGGTACCCTGTACCTCGTCGCACTGGAAAAGGTAGTAAGGACGCACCTTTATCTTGAGTAGTCCGTGGCAAAGCTTCGTCTGCGTTTCCACGCTATCATTGACGCCTCTCAGCAGCACCGTCTGATTGTTCACCGGCACGCCGCTGCGCAACAGCTTATCACAGGCCAGGGCTGCTTCCGGTGTTATCTCATTAGGGTGATTAAAGTGGGTGTTAAGCCATATTGGCCCGTATTTCGATAGTATGCCACAAAGCTCATCATCGATGCGCTGTGGCAAGACCACCGGAAACCGGGTGCCGATACGGATAATCTCGACATGGGGTATTCGTCGCAACCCGGAGAGCACTGCCTCCAGGTGATGATTGGACAGTGTTAAGGGGTCACCACCGGAGATAATAACATCCCTGACGCTCTTGTTTCCCCGGATATAATCGAACATGGCTTCAATCTCAGCCGCGGTGCGTACCCAGCTTCCGTGCCGCCACTCTCTCTTTCGTGTGCAATGGCGGCAAAGCATGGGGCAGACATCAGTCAGCACCATCAATACCCTATCGGGATAGCGATGAACCAGGCCGGGGACAACCGAATGACGCTTCTCTTCCAGGGGGTCTTCCCGACCCGTACCGCCCAGGGCAATCTCTGCGAAAGAGGGTACTGCCTGCTTTCGGATGGGGTCGTCAGGGTCATCCCGGTTGATGAGAGAAAGATAATAGGGAGTTATCGCCAGGGGATATTTTGCCGTTACCAGCTTCAGGCGCACTTGCTCCTGAGCTAATAAGGGGAGGAATTTGGTCAGTTCTTCAACAGTGGTGATGCGGTGGCGGAATTGCCAGCACCAATCGTTCCAACTCTCCTGGGGAACGTGACTGAAGAGTCGGTCTTTGTTTAGCGGGGACGTTCTACTTGGGGGTTCTTCTTCTACCTCGCTTTTCAGACGAGTCATACTTGGGGGTTCTTCTTCCAAGACAGCCGTAATTGTGGTCGATGTTTTCACTTAATGATGCCTCCTTTTAATTCTTAAATATCCTGCAAATTGCTTAGCTAAAACTTCATGAAATATTTATCATTCTTTATAGCATTATCATGACCTCCTGTCAAGGGGAATAGGCAAGGGTTTTTCTTACACCTCACCCCCTTATATCCCCCTCTCCTTTTAGGAGAGGGGGAAGTAGAGAAAGAGGGGCGTTAGCCCCTCTTAAACTCTTCTCATTATATTATATTTGAGGCTCTGTCTCTCTAACTTACACCCCCCTTATCAAGGGTCTTGTATCAAATGTCATTCTGAGGAGCGTAGCGACGAAGCAATCTCTAAGATTTATACGGATTGCTTCGCCCCGATTTCATCGGGGCTCGCAAAGACAACACCAACCAAATTCAAACAGAACCCTATTTTAAGGTTAGTTGACAACAAAACGTCTGCCGCCTTATAATTCGAATAGATGCTAATAGAAAGCATTAGCAAGAGAAGTTATGAGCAATAAAGTGGAACCAGCCACCAATAGCCGACAGGCATTAAGCGAGCGTGGCTTGAGGATTACCAGTCAGCGGGCTTTAATCCTGGGGGTGATTCAGAGGGAAGAGCATCTGGATGCTGATGAGGTTTATCGCCGCGCCCGGCAGAAACAACCTCGTCTCAGCCTGTCGACCGTTTACCGCACCTTGCAGATGCTGAAGAAGCAAGGTCTGGTTGAGGAAATCCACTTTGACGAAGCCCATCACCACTACCAGGTGAAACCCGCTACCGAGCATCACCACCTGGTCTGCCTCGGCTGCGGTCGGGTTATTGAGTTTAAGTACCCGCTGTCTCGCCTGGTAAAGCAAAAAGTGGCTGAAGCCAAAGATTTTGAGATTACCGGCAGCGAAGTCCGCATGACCGGCTATTGTTCATCCTGCCGTCAGAAGGAGAACGAATGAAGAAATAATTTTTTGCGCCCTTTGTTGCAAATAAGAAGCATTTGTATTTGAAGGAGGGTAAATCGATGCTGGGTTCACTTTTAATCACGTTGCGAGAGGGACTGGAAGCCGCCCTCATTATCGGGATTATTCTGGCCTATCTGGCTAAAACGGATAACCGCCAGGGCTTCAAGCCAATCTGGCTCGGGGTTGCACTGGGGATACTGGGCAGCCTGGTAGCTGGCGCTATCATCTATGTATCGGCGGGAGAGCTTAGCGGCCGGGCAGAACAGATTTTTGAAGGGACCGCCATGTTTCTGGCGGTCGGTGTCCTTACCTGGATGATATTTTGGATGCGCCGGCAGGCAATCGATATCAAAACCAACTTGCAGCAGCAAATACAATCGGTGCTGACTAAAGGCTCATCGATGGGTTTAGTGCTGCTGGCGTTTATCGCGGTGGTCAGAGAGGGGATTGAGACGGTGCTCTTCCTCTTTGCTGCCTCCAGGGTAGCCGAGTCACCAGCCCTGTTTACTACCGGCGGTCTTCTTGGTCTAGTGGTGGCTATAGGCATAGGCTATGCCGTCTATAAAGGAGCCGCCCGGCTCAATCTGAGAGCCTTCTTCAATGTGACCAGCGTTCTACTGATTCTATTTGCCGCCGGTTTACTGGCACACGGTATTCACGAGTTCCACGAGGCGGTAATTATCCCGCCGGTAGTAGAACATGTCTGGGACATGAATGGCATCCTCGCTGAGAAGTCCACCGTGGGGCGATTTCTTACCGCTATCTTTGGCTACAATGGCAACCCCTCACTGGTAGAAGTAATTGCCTACGTTGTCTATCTGGTACTGGCTCTGGGTGTTTACTTCCGTCCGGCCACGATAGCGAATGATGGTAAGACGACTACAGCGGCAGGATGAGACTGATGATTATTAACCTCACCCCCTTAGTCCCCCTCTCCTGAAAGGAGAGGGGGAAATAGAGAAAGAGAGGCTAATGCCCCTCTTAAACGCCCCCTGAACTATAAAGAGTCAAAGAGAGATGAAGCTTCTCTTATCTAAATATTCCAGCCTTTTTTAGACAAAGGAAAGGAGTCAGGAGAAGCTCAGGCAGCACTGACCCCTGGCGGTGAAGCATACCCTGTTCGGTGCTTAAATTCTATCTCCCCGGCCTTGATTCTGGGTAGCAGCCTGGCCACATCAGCCTTGTGGCATAGCTCGGTACCGGGTGTCAGCACGCAAGCGGTGCCCATCGCCACGCCTAACCGGCAGGCTTCGAGCAATGGCTCCCCATAAGCTAGCTTCAGAGCCAGTCCGGCGACAGCGCAGTCGCCAGCACCGACCGTGCTGCGCGCTTTTACCGGAGGCGCCTCCGCCTTGAAAATATGCTTGCCATCGGTCGCAATAATCCCCTCTTGCCCTCGTGAGATGACCACTACTTCAATGCCCGTTGCCACCAGGTCGAGAGCGGCCTCAATGATTGCCTTTTCGGTAGGGAGTTGCCGACCCAACAGCGCTTCCAGCTCGCTGGTATTTGGTTTGATAAGGTAGGGTTTAGCCCTTATGCCCTCGGTCAACCATTGACCGGCCGAGTCAAGAATAGCTCTTATCCCGGACTCTTTACCGGCCATGATGATGTCATAGTAGACGTTGACAGGGACACCGGGTGGGACGCTTCCGCTGACCACCATCAGGTCCGGGGTGGGGCGAATTTTCCTCAGCTTCTTAAAAAACCGGTCCAGTTCTCCTCTGGAAATGCGTGGGCCGGGGGCGTCAATTCTGGTTTGTTGACCGGTCCTGATGTCTTTAATAATGAAGTTGACCCGCGTCTCCTCCTTAATCGGGGTAAAGCTAAAAAGTACCCCTTCTTCGTCGAGCAGAATTTCGAAAGTTCGGCCATTGGGACCACCGATGAAGCCGTAGGCCACCGTTATCCCGTCCATCTCATAGATAGCTCGCGATACGTTGATGCCTTTGCCACCGGGATATCGGCGTAGCTTCACCCAGCGGTTAGCCTCTTCGACCACCAATCTGTCCACCGCAATATGCTCATCCAGCGAAGGATTGAGGGTAATGGTTGCAATCATCGCCGCTCTCCCTTCAATACTCCTGATACCACTTCCCGGATATATCGGCCAGGGCATCGCCGGCTAAGCCAAACTTCCGGTACCAGGGTAGCGCATATTTTTGGGCAATCTCAACGAGCTGCTTCAGCCGGTCAACCCCTACGGTTGACAGAAAGCCAACTCTTTCCCGTGCGTCGGTAATACGCATCGCCTCTTGCCAGATTGCCCGCCCACCGAGAAAGCCAGAGGCCCCGGCCCGGCAGGCGATTTCTACCTGCTTACGGAAAAGAGCAAAATCGACGCCGGCACTGAGGATGACCCACGGCACCCTGGTCGACGCATCAAGCTGACAGCAGAGTTTAAGCAGTTCGGCTTCATCGCTCTGGTAGCGGAGGTCAGCGGGAAACTCAGACTTGAGCACATCGATGGGTAAGGCAGTGATATCCTGGGCCGTCCTGATGACCAGCTCCGGCTTCAGACGGGCAAACTCTTCAGGATGATTAGTCTCGCTGCCAACGGGATAGGCGACTGGTTCGACCAGAAAAGGAAGGTCATACTTGATACACTCTTCAGCGACCCGGCCTATCGTCTCCAGTTGCTTCCGTGCCATCTCTTTCAGGTCGGGACGGTAGTAGACCAGAATCTTGACTGCCGAGGCACCCATGCGCTTAATCTTGGCCACGCCCCAGCCATCGAGCAATTCAGTCACACGGTATTCTTTCCCCCCGGTGTAACCGGAGGCTTCAATACTAACCAGGAGTCCGGTACCTCCGGGTAGAACACCACCACTGATGCACTGTGCCGCCCCGAAGAGGGGGTCAAGAAGCACCGCGCTGGCATACGGCGCCAGGGCAGAGCATAATTCCAGCTTGCGCTTGACTATTTCGGCATCGGTCACTTCTGGCCGGCCGTCCCCTTCAATCATGGTATGCATCGAGCCGCGGTGGTCCATAGCACACATGATAAGAAGACCACCCGGGTCGGCAATTTGCTGCAACCCCCTTATCTTGCCAATCGTTAGCTTTTTCATCATAACCTCTTTCTACCGTGATATTAGCAGTTTGGCGAAGAAAACGACAAGTTTCATCAAAGAACTGCTTATCCACCCTTCCTCGCTAAAGAAACCGCTCAAATCGGTCTCTTTTAGCTTTGCATATCGGGCAAACCTCCGGCGGGCCATTTCGGGCGCACAGATACCCGCAGACTCGGCATCTCCAGACCGGCAAAGGTAAGGATGCCATACTGCCTGGCGGGGTCTTACCTTTTGTTGCGGTTCTCTGAGCCTCCTGCAGACGGCGTTCCGGAATGGCCCGGACTTTTTGCTTGCCCTCCAGCACTGCTTGCGATACGTACAGGCCACAATAGCAGTTACCGTAATCACCAATATCAGCGTCTCGATAGTCACAGGGGCAGATGATGTCGAGGTCGCCTTCTTTCTTACCTGAAGCCAGGCGACAAGGACAAGCCTGATAGCCGTACCGGCGTTCGTTGACCAACAAACCATAGACAAGCTCTTTGGTAAACTCAACATCCGGATTGAGATGGTAGCCGCTTGCTTCAGCTTCTGTCTTCAGTCGGTTGTATAACCGGTCAACGTCTGCCGGGGAGATGTCCGTCTGACCGTTCATCTTAGTGCCTCCCTGATTTCATCCTCCCGAAAGCCAACGATGCACTTCCGGTTATTGATAACCATCGTCGGAAAGTTGCAGGCGGGGTTCCATTTCCTGATAATGTCCAGGACTTCTTCTTTTTCTTTATCGGGCAAGAGGTCAACATAGGCATAGGAGTATTCCACACCTAGACTGTCCAGAACCGCCTTGGTCTTTTTACACCAGACACAGGTGCTGAGGGCATAAAGCATAATGGAGCCGGCCTTCCTACCCGGAACATGCTGAATAGCCATAGACAACACCTCCTAATATCAATATTACTATAAGTAACGGCGAAAGAGAAACCGACGCTGGAAATTAGCCAAAGATTAGCCCGAAGATAATCGACAACGGCTCCGATAGAGGCAATCCCCGGCATCATTTTGCCTTTATCATCACGATAAGCTATAATTTCAAACTGTTAGTCTTCTCCTCGTCAGGGGTGGGATAGTGCCTTGGTATTATCGCGCTGGTCGAGCAATCATAAAGATGCTATTTCGCCTGCTGACTCGCTGTCAGGTGAACGGCAGGGAGAATGTCCCCAGCGATGGCCCGCTACTGGTGGTAGCTAACCACCTGAGTCTGGCTGACGTGCCGCTTCTGGGCATTAGCTTTGAGCGCAGGCTGGTATTCATGGCCAAAGTGAATCTCTTTCGCTATCCGCTGGTGAGCAGCCTGATGCGCCTTTACGCCTCGATTCCATTACGACGGGGAAAGGCAGATAGAGAGGCCCTGCGCCGGGCAATTCAATGGCTAACCGACGGTCAAGTGTTGGCGATGTTCCCGGAAGGAACCAGGAGCCGCACCGGCCAGCTAGGCCATGCTTTCCCTGGCTCAGCTCTGATTGCCTCACATAGCGGTGCCACCGTTCTGCCGGTAGGCATCAGTGGCACGGAAAGGATTAGTCGCCTGGCCTGGAGGTTATGCCGCCCGCGGATAACGGTTAATATTGGTTCTCCGTTACATCTCCCTCCGGCCTCGGGTAAACTGACTAAAGCAGAGCTAGCGGCGCGCACCGAATTGATAATGGAGCGTATTGCCGAGTTGCTCCCCAGCGAATATCGCGGCAGTACCCCGGTAAGGAAAACGTGACACTGGTAATTGAGAAAGCGGCCGGCATCGGGTTCTGCTTCGGAGTGAGACGAGCCATCACGATTCTGGAGCAGGCCGCCCGTGAGCGTGGCCAGATTGAAACACTGGGGCCGGTGGTGCATAACCAGCAAGTGCTGAAAAGACTGGCCTCGATTGGTATTACCGTCGCCGATAGCCTGGAAGAGGTGAGGGGTGACCGGGTAGCGATTGCCACTCATGGGGTAAGCCCGTGGCTCGGGGATAGGATTCGGGCACGGCATCGTGAGGTAATCGATACTACCTGCCCCTTTGTTCAGCGCGCCCAGCTTGCCGCCAGCCGGCTAGCCAAAGCTGGTTTCTTCGTTGTTATCTACGGAGATGCCAACCACCCTGAAGTCAAGGGCATTCTGGGTTGGGCTGATGATAAGGGGGTAGCGACACGAGATGAAAACCCCATCGCTACTCTTGGGCCATTACCGCGCCGGGTGGGTATTCTCGCCCAGACCACCGAGATACCAGTTCGCTTCACCGATTTCGTCAAAAAACTTATCGACCTTGCCTCCGTGAAGGATAGCGAGTTGCGCCTCATCGATACCATCTGCCACGATATCAGAATACGCCAGCAGGCCGCCCTCGAACTGGCCCGGAAAGTGGAGTTGATGCTCATTATCGGCAGCCGTACCAGCGCTAACACCAACCATCTGGCCGAGCTATGTGCCACCGCGACCAAAACATATCTGGTTGAAACCGCCGAGGCGATTCAACCCTCCTGGCTCGAGGGCTGTCAGCATATCGGTGTCACCAGTGGTGCTTCCACTGCCGAGGAGACAATCAACGAGGTACTGGCCAGGCTGGAAGCTCTGGCTAAACCTATTATCACGCCGGATAAATAGGAGGCTATTGCTGTTTCATGAAAATAGGGGAATGCTCTGCCTCACCGGCAAGCTTCAGCCGAATGCCCATCCCCTTCTGGGTGAACCTTCTGGGTGAACCCCCTGACCCCCTTCCCCGATGGGAAGGGGGGTTACTAATAATCCCATTATAGAATGGACTCAGAACAAGGGGTGATGCTATTCAAATAGAAGCATGTCATTCCAGCGTAGGCTGGAATCCAGGGGGCAGGCGGTACCTGGATTCTGGCCTTCGCCAGAATGACAGTTATTGAACGTATAAAGACTGTTATAAGACACTTAGTTAGTAAAAGAGATGTAAACTGCGGGGTGTGAGGTTAACCAACGATTCAAAGCTCTGGCTAAACCTGCGGCCGGACTATAGCCCCATCTGCTGAGCGATGATTTCCCGATGGAAATCACCATTGCCGAAGCTAAGCTCAGCCGCCTTCCCCTGCCTGGTGTAGAACTGCAGGTCATGGTCGATAGTACAACCAATAGCACCATGAATCTGGTGAGCCAGCGTGCTCACCCGGGCGAAGGCTTCGCCCGCCCACGCTTTAGCGATAGCGACCTCTCTGGCACCATGAAGCCCCTGACTTAGCTGCCAGGCAGCCTGGTAAGTGCTGAATCTGGTGCCATCAATATCAGTGGCCATGTTCACACCGTAGTGCTGTATCACCTGAAAGCTACCGATGGCGCGTCCGAATTGCTGCCTCTCCCTGGCATAATCAACGGTCATCTCCAGTACCCGCTGCATGCCACCGAGCAGGTGACAGCACCTGGCCACGGCCGCTCGTTCCAACGCCCTTTGCACCACACTCCAGCCATCATCCAGTTGGCCCAGGATATTCCCCTCCGGCACTCTCACCTGGTCAAACACCACCTCGCAGAGCTTTTCGCCGGAGATTGTCTTTAGAACCGTCTTGCTTATGCCTTGACTCCTGGCATCAACGATGAAGATAGTAATCCCCTTGTCCGCTGGTGCCTGCTGGTCAGTCCTGGCAACACACAATATGTAGTCAGCAACATGGGCGTCAGGGACGAATAGCTTGGTACCACTGATAATGTAGTCACCCTTATCGGCCACGGCCTTAACCCGGATTGAGTCAGCATCATATTGGGCACTGGTTTCAGTCAAGGCGAGAGTAAAGATGGCCTGGCCGCTGGCGATAGGCGGTAAATATTTCCCTTTTTGCGCCTCATTACCCGCCTCCAGGATAGGCAAACCACCCAGAATCACCGTGGGGAAGAAGGGGCCAACGAGACAAGCACGTCCCATCTCCTCCAGAAGCATGGCTAAATCGAGAAAGGTCATCCCGCTACCGCCGTACTCTTCCGGGAAGACCAGCCCCATCCAGCCCAATCCGGCCATCTCCCGCCATAGCTCGGCCGAGTAGCCTTTCTCATCCTGTTCCATCTCTCGCACCAGCATTTTGGGGCACTTCTCGGCGAGGAAATCACGGGCGGATTTCTTCAGCATTTCCTGTTCTTCAGAAAGAGCCAAGTTCATAACCAATCTCCTTCGGCATCATAACACTATCTAGGTTGACAATCGCTCTCAAGGTTAGCCGGTATGCCGTCAGTGGCTTCATGGAGAGGCTACTCGTCGTCTTCCTCTTCTTCTCCCTCTTCTTCCTCGCTGGTTACCTTGCTCATCTCCCGGCCAAGATAAGGTATCCGTGGTTCGGCGGACTTCCCCCGCTTTCTGGGTAAGGGAAAGTCGGTCTGGTCGATTAGCTGACGCAACTCGGCTAATCGGTTTGCCGGTAGCTCAGCACTAACCTCGATGACGATACAATCAATCCCCGTTTCCCATAAGGCCCGAAGCTCGGCAGCACTCACGTTCGGTGGCACCGAAGCTAAGATAGGCTTGGTCACCAGAGCAGCCAGGCGCTGAAAGAGCATCAGGTCTTGCCATGTCAGTAAATCGTCCTTTCTCTCCTCGCGACTAATCAGCACCGCATCTACAGGTAGCTCGTTGGCCGTTCTCAGCAAACCCTCAGTGAGTGAGGTCTCTATTTCCAGTATTTTGCCGGCATCACTGCTTTCAAAGAGCTTCAGCGGGGTCGTCGCTGCCGGGAAGACGACAAAGTCACCGCCAATTTTGCTCATCGGCACGATTTGTTTCTGCCCGCACACCCAGAGACCCCAAGGAATATCGGGCATAGCTCTGGATACTTCAGTAATTGTTCCGGCTCCCGAGGTTAGCTTGGAGAGTCGCAACAGCCCGGCGTCGGCCCCGGCCAGAGATCTGGCCAGGCCGGAGTTCTCCTCAGCCAGAGTAGCCACCATCTGTATTCTCGGCTTGAGTGAGGCTGTTTGTGTTGTTCTAAAGCCAATAGGCTGGGGTGCTACCCGTGAAAGCTGTTTTAATTTGTCGATGAATTTGCTCATCTGTCCTCCACCGCCGAAGTTCCCCGGTTGGGGGTATAATCTCCAGCTATGAAATAGCATAATGCCTGTTTGGGGTAGCGTCAAGTAATGGAGCGGGATAAATATACAATGTTGCTAGCTGGGGTATAATAGTAGGCATGAATCGCCTATAATTCAGGTAAGTTGTCGCAAAGGAGGGACGAAATGAGCAAAACAGAGGAAAATCTAAAGGCAGCCTTTGCCGGGGAAAGTCAGGCTAACCGCCGCTACCTTTTCTTTGCCGATAAGGCGGAGAAGGAAGGTCATCCGCCGATAGCCCGGCTATTCCGGGCGGCGGCGGAAGCGGAGACGGTGCATGCCCGGAATCATCTTGAAGCGATGGGTGGGATTGGCTCAACCGGGGACAATCTAAAAGCAGCGGCGGCAGGCGAACATTACGAGTTCACCAGCATGTATCCCGGCTTCATCGAGCAGGCTAAAACCGAGAAGAATAACAAGGCAGAGCATAGCTTCACTCATGCCAACGCCGTGGAAAAGATTCACCACGAGCTGTATCAGCAGGCGATAAAAAACCTTGAGGCAGCTAAGCCGCTCAAAGACGAGCCTTATTTTGTTTGCCAGGTCTGCGGCAATACGGTCAGTGGCGAAGCTCCAGCACGATGCTCCATTTGCAACAGCCCCCGCAGCCAGTTCAAGCGGATAGAATAAGGGTGTCTTAGCCTCACCCCCTTTATCCCCCTCTCCTTGCTCAAGGAGAGGGGGAGATAATTTAAAAGAGGGGCTGATGCCCCTCTTAAACGCCCGTATGAGGATGTTTAGAACGAGATGAAAAGGGGTGTTCTTGCCCTTGTGTCCCCTGATGCGCATTTGAAGAGGGTTCAAAAGGGGCGGAGCCATCCCTTTCCAAAATCCGTCGCCCTCTTCAAAAGGAGAGTCAAAGAGAGGCTTCACCTCTCTTAAAAACATATTCCTTCTCCCCTTGGCAAGGGGAGAAGGATAAAGGGTGAGAGGATTGACTATTAAGTTATAGTAATAGCCAAAATCGTATTACTCAGGTGGGAAAATTGTTCTCCACCCCCTCACCAACTCCATCTCCCCCTGTTTAGTTGTTACCTCTCCATCAAGCCTCGCTTCGTGAAGACGCTGGAGGATTTCTTTCATCCGGGGGCCAGAGGATATACCCAGTTTTAGCAGGTCATTGCCCGTCAGGACTGGCTTGATGTAGCGGAGCTTATTGAGAAAGAGCTCGATATGCTGTCGAGCCATTGTCGAGTCAGTGGCTAAAGAAGTAGCAGTGATAGCCGTCGCAGTATAACCGTGAAGAAGCCGGTAGACCGCACTTGGTCTAAGGTCGGGGTCAGCTAGCTCACCAAGCTTCACTTTCAAGCTGGCCGAATCTCGCAGTGTCAGGGTGATGGACTTGGGCAACCGGAGATAGGC
>JAENIS010000126.1 GCA_016844285.1 Dehalococcoidales bacterium | reverse complement strand
CGGTACTCTTCGATGCGCTCCGGCTCCAGGCGACTGGTCGCCGTTTTCTCTGCCTCAATCTCGCGTGGTTCAATTATCGCCGCCTGGCGCAATCTTTCGGCACCTCTCTCCGCCGCCGCCAGCGCCTCTTCGGAATAGGTGAGCGGGCTACGGTAATAAGAGCTGAGGATAAAGAGACGGATGGCATCAGCACTATACTTACTTAACGCTTCCCTTATCGTTACCAGATTCCCCAGAGACTTGCTCATCTTCTCTTCACCTAGCTGTAGCAAGCCATTATGGAGCCAGTAGCGGACAAAGGGCTTTATGCCGGTAAAGCTCTCAGATTGGGCCATCTCATTCTCGTGGTGAGGAAAGATGAGGTCCTGTCCCCCACCATGGATGTCAATGGTATTGCCCAGGTACTTGAGAGACATGGCGCTGCACTCAATGTGCCAGCCCGGTCGTCCCTGACCCCACGGGCTTTCCCAGGATGGTTCGCCGGGTTTAGCCGCCTTCCACAGGACAAAATCCATGGGGTGTTCCTTCTCCTCCCCTGGCTCAAGGCGTACCCCGGCCATCATCGAGTCCAGAGTTCGGTGAGACAATTTCCCGTAGTCGGCAACATTCCTTACCCGGAAATAGACGCTACCATTTGCCGGGTAGGCATATCCCTTCGCCACCAGACCCTGTATTATTTCCAGAATCTGGGGTATTTCCGCAGTGGCTCTGGGAGTCTCGTCCGGTGGCTCAACATTGAGGGCTTTCATATCTTCCCGGAAGCTACTGGTATACTTTTCAGCCAGCTCACCGGTCGAAATACCCATATTATTGGCCCGGTTGATAATCTTGTCATCAATATCAGTGACATTTTGCACGTACTTCACTGTATAACCACGGAAGCGAAGATAGCGTCGCACCACATCAAAGACAATGTAGCTCAGTGCGTGGCCAATATGAGCATCACTATAAGGGGTCACCCCGCAGACATACATCTTGACCTGGCTACCCCGGGGTAAGAACTCCTCTTTTTGCCCCGAAAGCGTATTATATACCTTCATTTTTTACTTCCTTCCTCTCTTCAAGCAAGGCGACTGCCCAGACCGCGATTCCTTCTCCCCGACCGATAAAACCCAACCGCTCCGAGGTGGTCGCCTTGATACTAACCTGGTTAAGGGTGATACCGAGTGTCTGGCTGAGCTGACCTCGCATCCGCTCCATAAAACCGGCCAGTTTCGGTTGCTCAGCAGCAATGGTTGAGTCGATATTAGCGATAAGCCAGCCTTTTTCTTGTAGCTCGTCACCTACCCTCTTCAGCAAAACCAGGCTGGAAATATCTTTATATGCCGAATCGCCGGGTGGGAAATGTTGGCCGATATCGCCCAGAGCGGCCGCTCCGAGCAGGGCATCAATAATCGCATGGGTCAGGACATCGCCGTCACTCCAGCCATCAAGACCCCTGGCAAAGGGGATATCAATGCCACCCAGTACCAGCCGCCGCCCTTGCGTCAAGGGATGGACATCATAGCCAATACCGACACGCATCCTACCGGGCATATTTTTGCCATAAAACCTCAGAGATGATGAGGTCTGCCGGGTTGGTTATCTTGATATTATCATAAGAGCCCATATAGAGTTTAACCTTCTTACCGAGCCGCTCCACCAGCGTAGCATCGTCAGTTACTTCATACTTCGCCTGGCGATAAGCCTCATTGATTATATCAAAGCGGAAGACCTGGGGTGTCTGCACGGCCCACAGGTTATGCCGGGGTGGTGTTCCCTGAACCATCTGGTCATCCCCAGCCAGTTTGATAGTGTCCGTAACCGGAACCGCAGCGATGGCGGCACCGGTTTCCCTGGCCGCTTCCAGCCCGCGCTCAATCAAAGCGACAGTCACTAACGGACGGGCGCCATCATGGATTACCACCCAGTCGCAAGGGCTCAGCGACCAATTGCTGGCCCCGCTCCAAATTCGGCTCGCTGAGGACAACCACAATCTGGTCAATAGAGTCGCACCTTTGAAAGGCATCAATCACCCGGATGAGCATGGGCTTCCCTCCCAGCGGAGCGAATAATTTATCGATACTTCCCATCCGCTGGCTGGAGCCACCAGCGGCGATGATGGTGCCTGCTTTCTGTCTTTCGTCTTGCTTCATTTTTAGGTCGATTAGCCATCCGGCTTAATGAATTGAGTTTACACATATTGAGAGTGTTTATCAACCTTGCCCCCTTAATCCCCTTTGTATCAAATGTCATTCTGAGGAGCGAAGCGACGAAGAATCTGAGTGTGGGGCTGTTGGTAAGCCAATATTTCCCATCACCCCGAGACCCTTCGCTACGCTCAGGGTGACATAGGTGAACCTACTTTTGATACAAAGGCCATTACCTTCAAAAGGGGGTCAGGGGGACAGGTTACTAAATGACCTCACATATTCGCCTCTAGTTTCAAATAATGCTAAAATGAATTAGTGGCTCATCCCTCACAACCATCTAAGGATGGAAACTCAGACCCATTCATTAAAAAGGAGAGAAGACATGGTGGCAGTGGATAAGTATGATTCACGGCGATTTGATGTTCAGTCGGTGGAGGCCATTGATGTGGCTGTGCTTGAAACCATCCCCTTCGACTATCCCGGCTCAGCCACCGAGGTCGTTTATGAAACTGATGAGTTCACCTCGGTCTGCCCGTGGACAGGCTTGCCTGATTTCGCCCGGTTGGTGATAAGCTATGTCCCCGCAGAGTCTTTGGTGGAGCTTAAATCATTAAAGTACTATCTGACCTCCTACCGTAATGTGGGCATACTGCAAGAGCACGCCGTAAACCGTATTCTGGGCGACCTGGTACAGCTTGTCAAGCCAGTCATGATGGTAGTTGAGGCCGAATTTAGCGACCGAGGTGGCATCAGGACCAGGGCTACCGCCAAATACGAGAGAGAGTGA
>JAENIS010000026.1 GCA_016844285.1 Dehalococcoidales bacterium | reverse complement strand
GCGCTGGCTATTTGTCATCGGGCTTCCATTTCCATCTCTGCCTCGATAACATCGAGGAGTTGACGAATATCAAATTCACCGGAGATTCTGGTCTTACCATTAATGAGCAGCAGGGGTAATGCCAGCTTCTCCTTCTTGATTAGCTCCTGCCATGGCGCCACACCCTGACTCGCCGTGGTTTTGGTGAGGTCGAGATAGTTCAGCGCTACTTTGCCACCAAACCTCTCTTTAATACCCTGGCGGGCTAAGGCGATGCTTTCCGGTAGAGACCAGTTTACCCCGCAAGCAGCCTCACACTTTGCGATGGTACTATCATCAATAACGGTAACCTCAACAGTGTCCTTAGCCAAGGGCTGCCTCCAACGTTCGTTTTAGCTCTGCCTTAGGGCGGAAGCCGACGATATGCGAGACGGGTTGTCCATTCTTAAAGACCAGCAGGGTAGGGATACTCATGACGTTGTATTTAGCCGCCGTCTTGGGGTTCTGGTCGACATCCACCTTAACGAAACTTACCTTGCCGCTGTACTCCGTGGCCAGCTCCTCCACTATCGGCGCCACCATGAGGCAAGGTTTACACCAGGTGGCCCAGAAATCGACCAGCACGGGCTGCTTACTCTTGAGCACCACCGGCTCAAAATCAGTGTCATTGACGGTAACTGGTTTAGTCATAGCTTTGCTCCTTAATTTTTTGGCAAATGCCTCGTTCGACAGTTTGTTTCGCTGACGCAATGGCATTCTGAATCGCCTTAGCTCGACTGCGCCCGTGGGCGATGATGATATTGCCATTGACGCCGAGAAGACACGACCCACCGTACTCACGGTAATCAATCCTTTTCGCCAGTGAACCAAGCCCAGAGTCAATCAGCAGACCGCGCCCGGGGTGATGGTAGGCGTTGGAGAGTAGTTGCCCAACGTGTCGTAGCTTGAGAAAGGTATCCCCCAAGCCCTCGATAGTCTTGAGAACAATATTGCCGGTGAAGCCATCAGTAACAATGACATCGACTGTCCCGTGCGATATATCATGCCCTTCGATGTTGCCGAAGAAGTTCAACCCGGACTCTTTAAGGAGACCGTAGCTTTCTTTGGCCAGACGGTTGCCCTTACCCTCTTCCTCACCGTTACTGAGCAGACCAACACGTGGTGAGCTAATGCCAAAAACCTGTTTGGTGTAGATGGTGCCTAGCTGGGCAAACTGAACCAGGTGGTTGGGGCGGCAATCAGCATTAGCTCCGGAGTCAATAAGCAGCGACGGGCCGGTAGTATTGATGTTGACGATGGTGGCAATCGCCGGGCGCTGGATGCCCTTTATCTTGCCCAGGATGGACAGGGCTGCATAAAATACCGCTCCAGTGTTACCCGCCGAGACGAAGGCTGCGGCTAATCCGTCTCTCACCAGATTGGTCCCGACCACTATTGATGAGTTTGGCTTACTCCGCACCGCCTCCACCGGTGACTCCTCAAACCCGATGGTCTCACAGGCATCAATGATAGACATCCCTAGTTTCGCCAAAGAGCGCCCCGCCAGTACATAAAGTATTTCCTTCCTGCCCACCAGAGCAATTTTGACATTATATTCCTGGGCAGCCTTGATTGCTCCCTTGACGATTTCATGGGGGGCATGGTCCCCACCAGCAGCATCAACCGCAATAATCATCCCTCTCCTCATCAACCGGTTTTAACTACTCCGGCTTGCTGACCACAGGTCACAGCGACCTCCCCAGCGGGCAAGAACCTGCCCATCGTTAGCAAGCTGTGCTATCTCACAGAGGTTGGGGCAGGACTTACATTCAAAAGCCGAGGTATGATACTCCGCCTCGCTGACGCCAAATCCCTTGAACTGGCTCCTCTGGTCATTGGCAGTCATTTCTTCGTGTACCAGCAGGGCGGCACCGATGGCGCCCATTATCTCGTGGTGGGGCAGCACGATAACCTCGGTACCAAGCTCTTCCTGAAAGGCCTTGAGGATAGCCCGGTTAAAGGCAACCCCACCCTGAAATACTACCGGCGACTTGATTTCTTTGCCCAGGCCAACATTATTAAGATAGTTGCGCACCAGTGCCTGGCACAATCCGTAGAGAATATCCTCGATGCGATGTCCCATCTGTTGCTTATGCACCATGTCTGATTCAGCGAAGACGGTGCATCGGCCAGCGATACGTACCGGCTTCTTACTCTCCAGCGCTCGCCGGCTGAACTCGGCAATGGTCATATTCAGGCGCAGTGCCTGATGGTCAAGGAAGCTACCGGTGCCGGCAGCACAGACGGTATTCATGGCAAAATCGGTAATGACCTCATCCCTGATAATGATAATCTTACTATCCTGCCCACCGATTTCAAGGACGGTTTGCACCTGGGGCAAATAGTGCAGGGTAGCCACGGCATGGCTGGTAATCTCGTTCTTGACTAAATCAGCGCCGACGATGACCCCGGCCAGGTAGCGAGCACTGCCCGTGGTCGCCACGCCACGGATGGCAACGTCTGCGGCAAGCTGCTGCTTGATTTGCAGCAGCCCTTGCTGCACCGTCTCGATGGGCTTACCCTGTGTCAACAGGTAGATGTCGGTAATGAGCGTATCGTTGTTATCAATTACCGCCAGCTTGGTCGTCACCGAACCAACGTCAATACCTAGATAGGCTTCCATCAGCTCTCCTCAAAATTGTTTACTAACCCCTCACTCTGTGTCCCTCTCCCCTTCCCAAGGCTCTTTATCAAAAGTGAGTTCCTTCCTGTCACCCTGAGCGTAGCGAAGGGTCTCGGGGTAGTGGGGACTATTGGCTCACTGCTGGCCCCACGCCCAGATTCTTCGTCGCTTCGCTCCTCAGAATGACATTTGATACAAGACCCTTACCAAATGAAGGGAGCATGGGAATAGGTTGCTAAACATTTCCTCTTCAAACCTTAACCAGTCGCCCATCCTTTTGCCTGGCCAGTCGCCGCCGTTGGAGCAGGTCGACGAAGGCTTCCACTCTGGTCAACATGCCGGTCTTGGTGGCCTGCTCGTCACAAAGGATGGTCAGCACCGGAATATTCTCTTTCGTCTTGGGCATGATATTCCGGGCGATTATTTCGGGCATACAGGTAAAGGGGGCAAGGTGGATTATACCATCATACTCTCTGGCATGAAGCACCTTTTCCCCGACCGTTTCCCAGCCTTCGCCACCAATATCTCGCTTGAGGTAAGGCCAGGCTGCCCGGTGAAGCCGGTCTTTTTCATTTATCCCCAGGGGGTTGAGAAACAGGCTGAAGTTAGTCCACTTGGAGACAAAGGTTGTCCGTCTCACCTCCACGCCAAGTTTACCAAGCTCGCTCTCCACATCAAGATTGGAGAATGGCTCCAGCACCACGTAGAACTCGCCGCTAATGCCGACGACCAATGGCCGGGCGTTTACATCCCTGGTTACCCGGTCAAGCTGGTCAGCATAGTCTCTCTGCACCTCTTTCAGACTATCATAATCGTCTGCCTTATCAATCGCAACAACGGCCCGGATAAATATCTGGTTGGCCGTACCTTTGACCAACTCGACCGCTCGCACTTTCTGTACCACCTGCTCCGTCCTATCCAGGGCAGATAATTTGGCCAGACCAAAACGGAAGGCGGAGATGATTTTAAGCCAGGGAGCGTTGTTGGCCAGCCGCCGTATCATCTCCAGCAAGCCGATGAGCTTCCGTTCCGAAACCCCCATCCCGATGATTTGAATATTATACCCCAGGTCACGCAGAATTTGCTCCTGCACCCTGGCATAGTAGCCCAGCCGGCAGATACCGTCACCAGCAGGCATGAGCAGGGTATCCGCCCCCAGCTCAGCAGCTTCAATCAGATTGCCCAGCGTCAGTTTGAAAGGGATACACAGCCCTTCGGGAGAGTACCTGACGCCAAGCGAGAGAGTGCGCTGATTAGTGACCGGCGGCATAACATAATCAATGTCAAGCCGTTCAAAGAGGGCTTTAAAGGGTATATAGAGATTACCCATGTGCGGCATGCTCAGGAGCATTTCTCTACCTGCCGTCTTTTCTTGCGTTTTATCATCTCGACAAAGGCTTCCAGCCGGGTAATCACGCCCGCTTCAGCGGTGTGTTCCTCAAGAGTGAGGCTCATAAAAGGGACCGTTTTCAGCCTGGCGGCCTGCCGGCGTACCATCTCCATCATCAAGGAATCGGGACCACAACCAAAAGCCATTATACCAATTATACCATCGACCCCGCTCTGCAAGTAGTGCTCACCGGCACCAACAATCTCTTCTTCATAGGTCCAGTAGGCTCGGCCGCCCAGCCGAACGATGGCTGATTCAAGCTCGCCGTCAGTAAGCATCTCCGCCGTCAGTACTTTATTACCGGCCTGCTCCAGCCGGTGGATAAGGCGGTAGTTCATGTAGTCATCATATAGCAGGTAAGGGTGACCAAGGAGAGCAATGGTGGCTGGCCTCGATGCCGACTGGCTGGAGTCGGTTTTGTGCCCGGACATTCTGGCGATGGCCTCAACCGGTGTCAGTTTCTGGCGGCACATTAGCTCCCGGTAATTCAAATGGGTTTGCCAGGCTGCCCGGCTGGCCTGCCTCACTTTTAATGGATTGCCGGTAAAGTACCGCCCCAGTTTGTAGATTGCTTGATACAGTTTACGCTGCCCCTGGTTAATATCAATATCGATATCCAGGATGGGTGGGGCTTCCGGGAGAACGGCTCGCGTCATATCCGGTAAGCCGAGAAACTTGGCACAGTTGTAGACCTTACGTCTCAGGCTGCGGATGGCCGGAATGAAAATCAAGTCGCACTCGTCAACCAGGGAGATAACATGCCCCAGAAACATCTTCACCGGCAAGCAGGTATCAGCGACGACTCTAGCCGAACCCGCGGTAAGCATCGCCTGGGTCGTTGGTGATGAAACCACCACCTCGGCACCAAGCTCGGTAAAGAAAGTCTGCCACATTGGCAAATACCGATAGTAGAGCAAAGCCCGGGGAATACCTACTCTCACCATTTTTCTCACCTCGCTGAAAAAGCGAGCTTTTTCAGCGAAATCACCCTTCTGTCTCCGCCGTCAAACTCGACTGAGAAAGAACGTCTGCCGCTGGGTGATTGAATTCATCTTTGACCCGGGCAACTATTTCCGGGTTGGCGAGCAGGTCAATGACGGTCATGGCTAACGCCTTGGCCGCATCGAGCATACTCTTGATACCCGTCTCCGAGGCGGCTGCCAGGGCAAACTGTGGCGAGTGGATAAAGACTTCCTTGCCGGCAATAGCGATGTGGGGATGGATACTGGGTACCAGGTGGCTCACGTTCCCCATGTCAGTACTGCCAAAAGCTCTATCCGGAACATCATGTGTAATCGGGCGCCCCAGTGGCTGCAGATTACGGGTAAATAGCTGGGCGAGCACTAGATTATTGAGCATGGTAGAATAGCGGATGTCATCCCACCGGTACTCCAAGCGGGCGCCGGTGGCCAATGCCGCACCAACGAAGCAATTCAGCACCTTCGGCTCCAGCTCGTCAAGGTAATCATCATCTTTCGCCCGCACAATAAAGGTGCCGGCACTATGCTCAGGAACAACATTGGCCGCCTGCCCGCCGTCAGTAATGATACCATGAATGCGGGCGCTGCTCCTGATATGCTGGCGTAAGGCATTGATGCCAGCAAAGGAGAGGAGCATGGCTTCGAGGGCATTAATCCCCGCCTCCGGCTGAGCCGCAGCGTGGGCCGCTTTACCGAAGAACTCAACCTCTAGATTCTGGCAGGCCAGCGCCGAGGTGGTCGCCATATCACGCGTCCCCGGGTGCACCATCATTACCGTATCCAGGTCATTAAAGATACCCCGGCGGGCCATGATGACCTTACCACCATATAGCTCCTCAGCCGGTGTACCGATAACCAAAATCGTCCCACCAAATTGGTCAATGGCTGCCCGGGCAGCGACGGCGGCACCGACAGCACTGGTCGCAATCAGGTTATGACCGCAGGCATGACCAACACCAGGCAAAGCATCATACTCCGCCAGCAGAGCCAGGGCCGGTTTCCCCTTGCCGTAGCTCGCACGGAAAGCCGTTGGCAGTCCGCAGATAGCCCGTTCGACGGCGAAACCGTTTTCGGCCAGATATTCCGTTAGCCAGGCAGCCGCTTTGACTTCATGAAAACCAAGCTCCGGGTTGGCATGGATTCTCAGTGACAGCTCACTGAGCTGGTGCCGCCGGGAGTCGATTTCAGCGATAACTGAAGCCTTCAGTTTTTCTGCGTCCAAACTCCGCCTCATTTCCAGACAATACTACATCCTGTATCAGGTTGGACTAACAACACGTTGCTTCTATTTATTATAGTATAGCTTAACCTGGTGCGGATTGTCATGCACTAAGGTGATGGTACTATTCGGTTTTGGTTGGTGTTGTCTTTGCGAGCCCCGATGAAATCGGGGCGAAGCAATCCGTATAAATCTTTGAGATTGCTTCGTCGCTACGCTCGCAATGACAGCAGAATCAACCAAATGCAGACAGGACTCTCTTGCGTACAATTTGCATACCAGAGTCGGCTGTGCTATACTGTGCTGTGATGAGTAAGTGGGTTTTATTCCCACTTTTTTGTTGTATCGGAAGTAAGAATTGGAGGGCTTAGTCCGAGATGAAAAGCGATTTTCTGCTGGCTATCACGCAGATCTCGGCGGAAAAGAACCTGCCCAGAGAGGTGGTGATGACCGCTGTCGAAACAGCGCTAGCATCAGCCTATCGAAAGGATAATTTCGCCTCCAACCAGAATATTTCGGTCAAGATTAGTCCCTCCACCGGCCGGGTGCAGGTATGGGCGGAGAAGGCTATCGTGGAACAACCCTCCGATAGTCGCAACCAGGTATCGCTAGCAGAAGCACGCCTCATTAAACCCGAGGCACAGCTCGGCGAGACTATCATGGTCGAAGCCACACCCGCCAATGCCGGGCGCATTGCAGCACAAACCGCCAAGCAGGTTATTTTACAGCGCCTCCATGAAGCCGAGCATAGTGCCATCTTCGAAGAGTATGCCGGTAAGGAAGGCGATATTGTTACCGGTTTAATACAGCGCATTGAACCACGCCAGATCCTGGTCGATATCGGCCGGGCTGAGGCGATATTACCATCGGTTGAGCAAGTGCCCATGGAGAAGTATCGAGTCGGGCAAAGGCTCAAGGTTTATATGCTGGAAGTAGCACGCACGCCGAAAGGGCCGCGGGTAGTCGTGTCACGTTCACACCCGGACTTACTGCGCCGGCTTTTTGAGCTAGAGGTGCCCGAGATTTTCAGCGGGGTTGTCGAGTTGAAAGCAGTTGCCCGCGAGGCCGGCTCGCGAAGCAAGGTAGCCGTGACGGCACGCCAGGAAGGCGTTGACCCGGTCGGTTGCTGTGTGGGACTGCGCGGTATCAGGATACAGAATATTGTCAATGAGTTGAACGGGGAAAAAATAGACGTCGTTTTGTGGAGTGCGGATACCGGCGCCTTTATCGCCGGTGCGCTTAGCCCAGCCCATGCCTTAAGTGCCAGGCTTGACCAGAAGGAAGGGGTGGCGACGGTGGTTGTCCCTGATAAACAGCTCTCCCTGGCAATCGGCAAAGAAGGGCAAAATGTCAGGCTGGCGGCTAAACTCACCGGGTGGCGCATCGATATCAAGAGTGCCTCCGTCGCTGAGGCGGAAAAGGTGGCCGCCGCCGCGCTTGCGGCTGAAGCTAAAGCAGTTGCTGTTGCCGCAGCCGCGCTGGCAGCAGCCGTGGCTGAAGAAGTCCCCACCGCCGTTTCCGCTCCGCTCGAACCAGTCTTGACTCCGGTGGCAGTGGCCGAACCAGAGCCGGTTCTAGAAACCATTTTCGTCGCTAAACCGGCCCCTCCGGTCCCGCCCGTGGTGAAGCCTCAGCTTCGGTTTGCTGAGGATATTCTGGGACGCCGACAAGCGACCAGTGAGGATAAAACCAAGAAGAAGAAAAAGAAAACTTCTCGTGAAAGAGAGGGTGAGGACCTGGCAAGGAGACGGCGCCCGGAGCTGATTTCTATTGATGAGGACGAGGAGGAGTACTAGCTCCGATTCTATCAAGCACATACCACAACGCACCTGTGCCGCTTGCCGCCAGACAAAGGCCAAACGAGGATTAATACGTCTGGTACGTACCTCAGATGGAAGTGTCGAGGTCGATATCGATGGCAAGAGGGCAGGGCGTGGTGCCTATTTATGTCCGGTACCAGAGTGCTGGCAGACCGGCCTCAGTACCGGCCGTCTGGAGCACACGCTACGGACGACTCTTACCAGAGAAAACAGGGAGTATCTTATCGAGACCTCGGAAAAGCTCGGTTTGGCGAAGAAGCAATAAGGGTACCCTGGATGGTGGTTTTTTCGAAGGAGTGGTTGCATGGTCATAGCGGGTAAACCGAGTAACACCAGGGAGTCTCCGGGTAATGCCGGTAGTACTACCTCTTCGGTGACGAAGACACGCCTGGTTGAAATTCCTAGCACCATCAATGTGAAACAGCTGGCTGACCTGCTCAGGGTAAGTGGTATTGATGTTATCAAGCAACTGATGAAGAAAGGCATCATGGCTAACATCAACCAGACCGTAGGTTATGAGTCAGCGGCAGCCGTCGCTTCCGGTTGTGGTTACGAAGCCCATCCCAAACCAGAGACGGAACGCAAAGCGCTCAGCCTGGTTAAAGAGCTTAAGCAACAACACACCACCCAGCAAGGTGAAGCAGGGGTTGGCCTTAAACCACGACCACCAGTCGTGACGGTGATGGGCCATGTTGACCATGGCAAGACCAGACTACTGGATGCTATCCGCCAGACCGACGTCATGGCGACCGAAGCCGGTGGCATTACGCAGCATATCGGGGCTTACCAGACGGAGATTAGCGGGCACCGGATTACCTTTCTGGATACCCCCGGTCACGAAGCCTTTACCGCGATGCGGGCGCGTGGAGCACAGGTGACGGACATTGCCATTTTGGTGGTGGCAGCCGATGACGGGGTGATGCCGCAAACCCTGGAAGCCATCGACCACGCCCGGGCGGCTGGCGTGCCCATCATCGTCGCCCTCAATAAGATTGATAAACCTGAGGCCAACCCTGACCTGGTCAAACAACAACTGGCTGATGCCGGTCTGGTGTGCGAGGAGTGGGGTGGAGATACCATCTGTATCCCCGTTTCAGCCCGGGAAAAGAAGGGCATCCCTCAGCTACTGGAGAACGTCCTGCTGGTGGCGGAGATGGAGGAGCTTAAGGCTGACCCTTCTCTCTTTGCCCTGGGCGTGGTTATCGAAGCTAAAATGGATAAGACCAAAGGGTCACTGGCTACCGTGCTGGTTCATGATGGTACCCTGCGGGTTGGTGACACGATAGTCGTCGGCAGCCTCTGGAGCAGGGTTAAAGCCATGTACAACGATACCGGTAAACAGGTGCGGAGAGCCGGGCCATCCATGCCGGTGGAGATTCTTGGTCTGGATAGTGTACCCCAGGTGGGGGATACCCTGATTGCAGTCGAGGACGAACAAGCGGCCAAGGCATTAATCGAGAGGCGGAAACAACAGGCCGCAACGGAAATAACCTCATCAACCAAATCAGTAAACCTGAGCAATCTCTTTGAGCAAGTAACTGCCGGCAAAGTCAAGGAGCTGAATGTTGTCCTCAAGGCAGATGTTCAGGGGAGCATCGAGCCAATCAAGGCTTCCCTGGAACATCTGGGCACGGACGAGGTTAAGGTAAGAATTATCCGCATTGGTGTCGGTGATATTACCGAGAGCGATGTGATGCTGGCGATTGCTTCCAAGGGGGTAATCATTAGTTTCAACACCGGTGCTGAGCAGGGAGCACGGCGACTGGCTGAGACGGGGGGCGTAAGCCTGCGCCACTATGATATCATCTACAATCTGGTGGATGATATCAGCAAGGCATTAAAAGGTATGCTTCAGCCGGCCAAGGTTAAGGTCATTGAGGGGCGGGCCGAGGTACGAGCCGTCTTTCCGGCAATCAAAACGCAAAAGGCATCCGGTATCTTCATTACTGAGGGTAAGGTTAGCCGTGGCGCTTCAATCATCGTGCGGCGTAAGGATAAGGTAGTCAATGAGTCCACCGTCGCCAGCCTGAGACGCTTCAAGGACGACGTCAGAGAGGTAGCGGCTGGTTATGAGTGCGGCCTGGTCATCAAGGACTTCAATGAAGCTCAGGTTGGTGATACATTGGAGTTCTTCAGGATTGAAGAGGCGGCCTAGGAGGAAGAGTCATGGCGCATCGTATTGAACGGGTGAATAGCCTCATTCGCCAGGAAATCAGCGAGTTGCTCCAGCGCCAGGTCAAAGACCCACGACTTGGTAATTTTATTGCGGTGACTGAGGTTTGTACCTCGCCCGATATGAAATTTACCCAGGTATTCGTCAGCCACATCGGCAGCGAAGAGGAAAAAAAGGAGACGCTCAAGGCTCTGGGAGCGGCTGCAGGCTTTTTCCGCCGGGAGTTGTCCCAACGCCTCAAGCTACGCTATATCCCGGAAATAAGCTTTCACTGGGATGATTCTATTGAGCGGGGAGAGCGCATCTTGCAGTTGATTGATGGTATTAATGCCGAGAAAACATCTCCAACCTAGACGCGGTCATGGATGGGATACTGAACATTAACAAGCCCTGGGGAAATACCTCTTTCAGCGTTGTGGCCATGGTGAAACGGTTGAGCGGGGAACGTCGCGTTGGTCATGCCGGAACCCTTGACCCGGCGGCGACGGGTGTTTTGCCCGTTTGCCTTGGTCAGGGGACACGTGTGGTTGAGTTTCTGGTAGATGCCACCAAGACCTACCGGGCTGAGATTGAACTAGGCATCACTACCGATACCTATGATGCCGTCGGTCAGGTTGTGCAGAGAGGAGACCCTTCCGGAGTCAGCCGGGAACAACTGGAAACGGCACTCGCCTCTTTCTGCGGTCTGGTCGAGCAGACCCCGCCAATGTACAGCGCCGTCAAGTACCAGGGTCAACCACTTTATAAGCTGGCCAGAGAAGGCATCACCATTGCGCGGAAGAGCCGGCCGGCCATGATTCATCATTTGGAGCTTCTCGATTGGCAGCCACCGATAGCCGCTATTGAGGTAGTCTGCGGTAAGGGTACTTATATCCGTTCCCTGGCTCATGATTTGGGACAGTTGCTGGGTTGTGGGGCTTGTTTAAAGAATCTGGTCCGCCGGCGCTGTGGCCCTTTTGACATCAAAGATGCCGTTTCGCTATCAGAACTGGAAGATGCTTTTCGCTATGGCTACTGGCAGCACCTGGTTTATCCCATAGACAGCGTAGTCTTACACTGGGCGGCTATAGTTGTTGGTAAAGATGCCGGGCAGAGCTTGAGGAATGGCCGTCCCCTGGCTGCGGAGAAGGGCGCCCGGAGCGAGAGCGGTCACCCGGCGATAGCTGGTTTCCCTGTCGAGAATCGTTGTCGAGCCTACGACCTTGACGGGAGCTTCATTGGTGTGCTACGCTTCAACCCGGTAGTAGGTGAGTGGCAACCTAAAAAGGTCTTCCCACACAATTCAACCGAGGGCTGGTCGCGGCCAGCCTGCTGTCAGAAAGGAGAGGAGTCAAACCTTGGGTAATATAAATGTGGCTATTGTCGGTGTCGGTAACTGTGCTTCGTCGCTGGTTCAGGGGGTATATTACTATCGCAACGCCAAAGAAAATGAGTTCGTGCCCGGCATTATGCATGTTAATCTTGGCGGATACAAGATAAGTGATATCAACTTCGTCGCTGCCTTTGACATTGATAAAAATAAGGTGGGTAAAGACCTGGCGGAGGCGATTTTTACTCTGCCCAATAACACCATCAAGTTTGGGGAGGTGCCGCTGACCGGAGTTAAGGTTCATCGTGGCATGACCCACGACGGGCTGGGTAAGTATCTCTCTCAGATAATCGAGAAGGCACCGGGCCCAACGGCCAATATCGTTAAAATTCTCAAGGAAACACACACCGATGTCGTGCTTAATTACCTGCCGGTAGGCAGTGAAGAAGCCACGAAATGGTATATCGAGCAGGTGCTCGCTGCCGGCTGCGGCCTGGTCAATTGTATCCCTGTTTTTATCGCCCGTGAGCAATACTGGCAGAACCGTTTTGCGGAAAGAGGTCTCCCGGTCATCGGGGACGATGTCAAATCTCAGGTGGGTGCCACCATTGTCCATCGCGTGCTGACCCGCTTGTTTCGCGACCGCGGTGTTAAGCTGGAACGCACCTACCAGTTGAACTTTGGTGGTAACACCGACTTTCTCAACATGCTGGAGCGGGAAAGGCTTGAATCCAAGAAAATATCCAAGACCAACTCGGTTACCTCGCAACTGGATTATCAGCTTGACCCCAAGGATATCCACGTCGGCCCCAGTGATTATGTCCCCTGGCTGCTCGACCGGAAGTTTTGCCATATCAAGATGGAGGGGAGAACCTTTGGCGATGTCCCCTTAAATCTGGAGCTAAAACTCGAGGTTTGGGATAGCCCTAACTCAGCCGGGGTGGTGATTGATGCCATCCGCTGTTGCAAGCTTGCCCTGGACCACGGGCTTAAGGGAGCACTGGTCGGCCCCTCCTCCTACTTTATGAAATCACCACCGGTGCAATATACGGATGATGAAGCCCGCCGCCTGCTGGAAGAGTTCATTGTTGCTCAGCAAACAGGAAAGGTAAATCTCACAGAGCCAAAGAAGATAACGAAGGCGCGACCAGCCAAAAAATCCTAGGTGATGGATGAGGTCTCAGGCAACTACCGATGAAGATAGCTCTGGTCTCTCCCTATGATTTTGTCTATCCGGGTGGAGTTGCCAATCATATCACTAACCTTGACCGAAACCTGACCAGAATGGGGCATGATGTTAGAATCATTGCCCCTGCATCCAGAACCGTCTCCACCTTTGGTGACCGATTCATCCCTATCGGCAAACCTCGCTCGATTCCAACCAGTGGTTCCGTTTGTCGTATTACACTATCGCTGAGATTAGCATCAACCATAAAAGCCGTCCTGAGCCGGGAGAAGTTTGATATTGTTCACCTTCATGAGCCTTTTATGCCCATGCTCTGCTCGGCGGTACTTCGCTTTTCAGACACGGTAAACATCGGCACTTTTCATGCCTGTGATGGTAGCCCTGGCTATAATCTCGGCTGGCCGGTTAGCCTTATCATTGCCAGACGCCGTGCCCGTAACCTCGATGGCAGAATTGCCGTCTCCAAACCAGCGATGGAGTTCGCCAGTAAATACATTCCGGGAGCTTATGAGATTATCCCCAATGGTGTTGACCTGCAGCATTTCTCTCCGGAGGTAACTCCCATCGAGGAATTTGGCGATGGCAAGCAGAACATTCTCTTCCTGGGACGCCTGGAGCGTCGTAAGGGACTGATATATCTACTCAGAGCTTTCAAACAGGTCAAGGAGACAATACCTAACTCAAGGCTCATTGTCGTTGGCCCCGGCACGGCACTACGCCGGGTATATGAGAGGTGGATTAGGATTAATAAGCTGCAAGATGTTGTTTTTGTTGGCTACGTACCCTACGACCAGTTACCCCGCTATTACCAGACGGCCGATATTTTTTGTGCTCCGGCGCTAAGCCGGGAGAGCTTTGGCATTGTCCTCATCGAAGCGATGGCAATGGGTAAACCCATTATTGCCAGCAATATCAAGGGCTATGCCAGCGTGCTAACTCATGACCAGGAAGGATTGCTGGTACCACCCAAAAATAGTCAAGAGCTGGCCCGGGCTTTGCTTTCTTTGCTGGGGGACAGTGCCCGCCGGCAACAAATGGGGACTAAAGGAAAACTTAACGCCAGGGAGTATAGCTGGGAGAAGGTTGCCGGCAGAGTCGTTGATTACTATACCAGGGTGATTGGTAATTCGTCACCGAAGAAGGATAACCAGTGACCAGGTTGCCTGAGCTGCGTAAGAATCTGGCTTATCATCTGAGCCAGCCGGTGGTGAGACTATTGGCGATGACGCCAATCACACCTAATGCTTTAAGCTGGTTCGGCTTTGTGGTAACCATCGGGGCTGCCATTCTTATTGTCTCCGGGCACATTTTTGCCGCCGGTTTCGTCGTACTTCTGGCTGGTTTTTTCGATATCCTCGATGGGGCGTTGGCTCGCAGCACCGAGCGAATCACCACCTTTGGTGGCATCCTTGACTCTACACTCGACCGCCTGGCCGAAGCCGTACTCCTGCTGGGCATTTTAGCTAAATATGCCGCCGAGCCATCGGTCACCGGAGTCTTGCTTGTTGGTCTTGCCCTGGTCGGCTCATTACTGGTAAGCTATATTAGAGCCAGAGCCGAAGCTGCCAACCTGGAATGTCAGGAAGGCTTATTCACTCGTGCCGAGAGGGTGGTCGTGCTGGCATTGGGCCTTTTGTTGAACCAGCTTCTTCTGGTTTTGGCCATTATCGCCTTGCTTAGCTTTATTACGGCTGGCCAGCGGCTGGTTCATGCCTGGCAGCAAACCAAGAACAAGTAGTCTTGAGAGGCCGTTTTTTAACCCTTCCCGGGAGTTGAAGAGGGACTTACGCCCCTCTTTAAAAAGACCTTCCCCTTCCCCTTGCCAAGGGGAAGGGGATAAAGGGAAGAGGGTGTTAAACAATCTCCTTGAGGAGGAATAATAATGCCAATCATTGCTGTTATTGGAGCCCAGTGGGGAGACGAGGGGAAGGGTAAGATTGTTGACATGCTGGCGGAGAAGGCGAAGATGGTGGTGCGTTTCTCCGGCGGCGATAATGCCGGTCATACCGTCGTCAATTCCTCGGGCGAGTTTGGCCTGCACCTTGTCCCTTCCGGCATTTTTTCGCCTCAGACGGTCTGCATTATCGGTAACGGGGTCGTCCTCAATCCGGCGGTGCTACTCAATGAGATAAAACAGCTCAACCAGCGTGGTGTTGATACCAGCCATCTCTTTATCAGTGACCGGACTAACCTGATTATGCCTTATCATGTTATGCTTGACGGTCTGGAGGAGAGGGCGCGTGGGGGCAAGGCACTGGGCACGACCGGCAAGGGTATCGGCCCCGCTTTTGCCGATAAGGTGGCCCGGCTGGGTATTCGCGCCGGTGACCTTCTGGATAAGGAGGCGTTTCGCGAGCGGCTCGGCCTTATCCTTGAGTCCAAGAACACGATTCTGACCAGGGTTTACGGGGCTAACCCGTTATCCCTGGATGCCGTTTATAGCGAGTATTGCGGCTACGGAGAGCGCCTCTCTGCTTGCATTTGTGATACCACCCTCATGATTGAGGCCGCCATGAACCGAGGTGAGGTGATTCTTCTGGAGGGAGCGCAGGGCGCCTTACTCGACCCTGACTTTGGCACTTATCCCTATACCACCTCCTCTTCACCACTGGCCGGAGGCAGTTGTACCGGTGCCGGGGTAGGCCCGACCCACCTCAATAGCATCCTCGGCATCTTTAAAGCCTACTGCACCCGGGTTGGTGGCGGGCCGCTGCCGACCGAGCTGAAGGACGAAATGGGTAATCTCATCCGGGAACAGGCTCACGAGTATGGCACGACTACCGGCCGACCCCGCCGCTGTGGCTGGTTTGATGGTGTCGCCGCTCGCTTCAGCACCCGCATCAACGGCTTTACCGCCGCTGCCATTACCCGCCTGGATATCCTGGACAATTTCCCTCACCTGAAGATATGTGTCGGTTACAGAGTGGATGGCAAGACGATTGATAATTTCCCGGCCAGTATCACCACCCTGGAGAAGTGCCAGCCAATCTACGAGGAAGTGCCCGGCTGGCAAGCCCCTACCAGTCACATTCGTCAGTATGCTCAGTTACCTGCCAATGCCCGCCGCTATATCGCCAGGCTGGAAGAGCTTATTGCCTGCCCGGTAGCCCTTATCTCCGTTGGCTCAGCGCGAGAGCAAACTATAGAACGGAAGCCTATCTGGTAGGATGCGTTCCTTTTAAGAAACCTCACCCCCTTAATCCCTCTGGAAATCCATTCCCTTAACCCCCTTCCTTTGGTAAAGGAAGGGGGACATAAAAAAAGAGGGGCTTCGCCCCTCTTAGATACTCCTCTGATAAATAACTTGGCTCCCCGAGCCGGGGGACACTCTGAACTTAAGACGTGTAGTCTATCTTATCATTGGGCAATGCAGAGGGAACTTACTACTGTTTCAACAGCTCAAGAAACTCCCTTACACTCAGTTCAGCGTCGCTTAAAATACCCCGGAGAGTGCCCCTTGGCAAATCGTGAGTGTGCAGAGGAATAACAATCATATTGGGAGTGCCAGTTTTATACATTATCAGGTGGCTGCCTTTTTGGCGATGAACATACCAGCCTGCTTTCTCAAAAGCACTAACCACCTCTCTCGGTTTCAGAGCTGGCAGGCGCTGGCTCATTCAACTTTTACCGTAACTGTATCCCTTTCAGGTATCGTGATACCCAACTCTCTGGCACTTTCCAGCCATAGTGCGATAGCTTCAGCGATGTTTCTTAATGCCTCTTCTTTGGTGAGACCGCAGGAATGACATCCCTTTAGAGAAGGAGCATAAACATGATAACCGTTATTTTCCTCTGGCTCGAGAACTACCTCGAAGCTTTCCACCATTACCTTTTTCTCCATACCCTTCACTCCACATGCTATTATAGCACTAACTCTTGGCGGTTAGGAATTCTACCCTGTTTACGAGCCGGTATAAGGGGAAAAAGCCGAACTTTCGTATTTACCAGGTTCAGAAGGAGCGAAATCTCTCCTTCCTGGCGGAGAGTCCGAGAAGGGCTTTCGCCCCTCTACGACACTCCGTTATAGCTTATAAGCGTCTGTTTAAGCTCTAGGAGTTTTGAGCGTTTTCTTAATGTCACGCTCTTGTTGTTTTTTGACAGCCTCCTGACGGTCGCTAACACGGTCATCAATCCGTGGCGCTAATCTCCTACTTACTTCCACTATGGGTGGTTCTTTCTTTCGAGCCATTTTATTCACCCCCTTTTGAGTTATTTCTTCTCCTTAATTTTATATCGGTAATTGTTTTATGTCAGTAGGAGTCCAAGAGAGGAGCTTCGCTCCTCTTTTATCTTTACTCC
>JAENIS010000086.1 GCA_016844285.1 Dehalococcoidales bacterium | reverse complement strand
AAGAAGGCAGAGCAAGACGGAGCAAGCCAGTATTCCCTTGTAAGGAGATGAAACTCACCTTGCTGAGTAGCATTGTCAGGGTGGTCGAACCGAGAGCTACCATCAGATGCCTTTTCTGTCCTCCTGATGCACCTCACCCTCAGCAGTGGTGTAAATGGGAATTGACCTTAGGTTCAACAATCTAGTTTTATAGTGACAATTCGGTTGTTTATTAACCTTACCCCCTTTATCCCCCTCTCCAAGAATGGAGAGGGGGAAGAGCTTGTAGAGAGGGGGCAAAGCCCCATCTCTTACTTCTACTCTCTTGATAAGGGAAGGGGACAAGGGGATAGGTTGCTAAACAATCTCTAACAATGAATTTTGACCTCGCTCGTATTTAGTCGTAAGATTATGAGGTATGACACAAAAAGAGTCGGAGGCTGCCTGATGAAGGACGAAGAAATCATCAAAAGCCCGGATACCAGCAGGAAAGACAGGATTCCACCAGCTCAGAGGGTTACGGCGAAATGGCCGGTGCTGCACTATGGGGGGATACCTGATATTGATATTACCGCTTGGAGTTTTACCATCACTGGTTTAGTCAGCAAGGAAGTGAAGCTCGGCGATGAAGAGTTCCAAGCGTTGCCACAGGTCAAGGTGCTCTCTGACATACATTGTGTTACCGGGTGGTCAAGGCTTGACAATCTGTGGCAGGGAGTCAGCACCAGTATCATTCTTGAACTGGTTAGCCTGCTTCCTGAAGCTAAATTCGTGATTATACATGCTACCGGCGGTTTCACGACCAATCTTTCGACGGACGATTTCTTTCAGCCTGACGCTTTATTTGCTCTCAAGCATGATGATAGGCGATTAACACCGGAGCATGGCTATCCAGTAAGGCTGGTCATACCGAGCCTCTATTTCTGGAAAAGTGCCAAATGGGTGGTTGGTGTTGAGTTTGTGGGAAAGGATAAACCCGGCTTCTGGGAGTCTGCTGGTTATCATAATCATGGTGACCCCTGGAGCGAGGAGCGGTATTCCTAGTGTCCTGTCTGGTTAATTACTGAGGCAATGCCTGCTTCAGCACACATTACCACTTAGGATGACCTCACCCCCTTAATCCCCCTCTCCTCTTAGGAGAGGGGGAAATAGAGAAAGAGGGGCGTTAGCCCCTCTTAAATACCCCCTGAACAATAAGGAGAGCGTAAGGGGGGTATAGCTTCCTCTCTTTTACTTACTAGGTGTCTCATAATAGTCTGTATACGTCAATAACTGTCATTCCAGCGTAGGCTGGAATCCAGGGGCAGGGTGGTATCTGGATTCTGGCGAAGGCCAGAATGACACGCTTCTATTTGATTAGCATCACCCATATCCTGAGTTCATTCTATAATGAGACTATTAGTAACTTCCTTTCAGGCTGAACCCTTCCCATCGGGAAAAGTGTAATTTGAATGCCCATTCGGCTGAAGCTTGCCAGTGAGGCTACGTCTTAGCCACCGGGCATCCGTTGCTTGCGCTTCAGGCTACTGGCTACTATAATTCTTGCTAGCCATTTGGTAATGGAACAGAGCGGTATTGCCAAGCAAGGAGGAAAACAGAATCGAGACTCCCAAGGTTCGTACACGACTAGCCGGAATGCTCACCCTTTTTGTACTGGCGCACTGGGGACATCACTTGCTCTCGTCAAGCGTCCCCCCGCTACTGCCATTCATCCGTAGCTCCCTTAACATTGATGTCGCCCAGGCAGGCGGACTGGTTTCGGCGTTTACCATCGCCTACGGAGTCAGCCAGCTGCCGGCGGGTTGGCTGGCTGACCGGATTGGCCGGCGGGCACTTATTGCCCTGGGTGTCTCGGGTGCGGCGTTGTGCGGGTTTTTGCTAGGTATCGCCCCAACTTACGGGATGATGGTTACCCTCATGGTGCTGATGGGCCTGTTCGGGGGGGGGTATCACCCGGCATCCGCTCCGCTCGTTACCAGCTTGGTCGAGCCGAAAAGACGGGGTTGGGCACTCGGTATTCACCAGATAGGCGGCACCGCCAGTAACCTCTCTGCCCCGCTGATTGCTGCCGCCCTAGCAAGCAGCTACCTGGGCTGGAAAAGTGCTTTCATGATACCGGGTGCGGTGGTTTTTGTCCTGGGCATTGTCCTTTACCTTCTCACCGGTGCCGACAGGCAAACGGTGAAAGCACCGGTCAGTGCCGGTGGCCATGGTAAAGTTGAGCCACCAGAGCCTCAGCACAGCAGGTCTAACCTTATTACCTATTTAACCATTGGCACCTTTGGTCAGGTCTTCATCGGTTCTGTCATCTCTTTTCTGCCGCTCTTTATCGTCGATAGACTGGGTGAAAGTGCGGCCATCGGAGCGGCTCTGCAAGCTGTTGTTTACCTTGGTGGTCTTCCCGCCGGTCCCCTCGCCGGGTATTTTGCCGACCGTGTGGGACCACGTCGGATGCTCATCGTGGCTGGTGTGGTTACCGGCCCGGTCATCTATCTCCTGACCCAGGTTACTTCTGTCTGGACCAGCATACCCATATTTCTGTCTCTGGGTGCCCTGATGTTTGTCCTGATGCCGGTCTCAGAGATTTACCTCATCAACCAGACACCAGAAACCAACCGCTCTACGGCGATGGGGGTTTACTATGCGTGCAGCCGCGGTGGTTCCGGCTTTCTCATCCTGGGGGTCGGCTACTTGATTAAGCATCTTGGTTTCTCCCCTACTTTTGCCATAACGGGCATTGCCTTGCTGGTGATAGTTGTCGCCTGTCTCGTGTTCCTGTGGTATCAGAGAAAAAGTGCCCTGGTTAATAAGGTGTAAAGGCACAAAAGGGATACCCAATTTACCAGCGAGTCTCTTGTCTCTGTGGAAGGTAGTCACGATGATTGAGAGGGAAGAGGTGCTAACTCATTAAAAGGCGATTAGCCATGTCTCTTCTGCGTTTAACATTGGAAGCGATTTGTTCTGCCAGATGCGCTGGGCACTCAGTCCCGGTGACCTTTCCCTTAATAAGCGAGATTGTTGGCTAACCTCTCACCTACACTCCCCCTTCCCTCACCAAGGGAAGGGGGCAGGGGGATAGGTTCTTAAGCACTTTCTAGTATACGGTGCTTGACCTGCCTGGGTTGGTGGTATATTATTGGGGCAATGGAAAATAAACAGCGGTGATGCTAGAAAAAGGAGGGGACATGGCTTACGAAAGGATACTTTACCAGAAAATCGAGCCCGGTATTGTGAAGGTGACGATGAACCGTCCTGAAGCACGCAACGCTCAGGACTGGCTCATGCTGGAAGAACTGCAGGATGCATTTGTGGAAGCCGACCTCGACGAGGAGATACGGGTAATCATTCTGGCCGGGGCCGGTAAAGATTTCTGTGCCAGCCATGACGTCAGCGGTAAGGGACAGGATGCCCGCGGGCCGATAATCGGGAGGGCCATGGCGACCAAACTTACCGGTATGGAAGGGCACATGAAGAAAGAGGACTACGTTGATTATAAGCAGGGGCAGGCGATGCACAACGTGAGCAAGCCGACCATTGCCATGGTACAGGGCAATGCGATTAGCGCTGGCTGGCAGGCTGCCTCCATGTGTGACCTCATCGTTGCCTCCGAGGATGCCCAGTTCAGGGAAGTCCTCCCGACCAGACTGGCTTTTGCCGCCATTGAGATTCTCTTTCATCCCTATGACGTGGGCTTCAGGAAAGCCAAAGAGATGATGTGGACTGGTGAGCCCATCTCTGCCCAGGAGGCGCAGCGGCTCGGCCTGGTCAGCCGGGTAGTCCCCAGAGAGAAACTGGAAGCGGAGACGCTGGCTCTGGCGCGCAAGATTGCCGCCGCGGCACCCGTCGTCGCCAGTCTTATCAAGAGGTCTCTAAACTATGCCCTAGACCAGATGGGGCAGAGAAATGCCTGGGAGTATCACATGTTAATTCACCAGCTATCTCACGCCAGTGAAGAAAGCAAGAGAGTGTCGGCGGAGAGAACCAGGGCAAGGGATGAAGGTGGGAAAAAAGAACTGTTCCGGGAGAGACAGTAATTTCAAGGTGAGCGGGAAGTAGCCGGTTACTTCCTCCTGATACAGGATTCTTAGTAAGGGAAAGAGTAGTGTAAGTAAGAGAGGGACGAAGTCCCTCTCTTACTTACACTATGATTCGGTAGGGTATTTAAGAGGGGCGTTAGCCCCTCTTTCTTTTTCTTCCCCCTCTCCTATTAGGAGAGGGGGATTAAGGGGGTGAGGTTGTCAACAAATCTCAAAAGCAGGTAGCTCATCAACTAGGGCTATTTTACCCGGGCGAATTTCTGCACTGTTTTTGCTCCTTTATCGTATTTGGAGTGAGTCCAGGCAACTTCACCGACATAGATATCACCCTTGGAGTCAACGGTGATAGCGTGGCATGAGATAAATAGGTCTGTCGCCGGGTCTTTCTCCTCGTTAAACCAGCGGGCAAGGAGTCTACCCTCAAGGGTGAAGATGCTGACACCGGGTCGGATTTCGGAGACATAGACGATATCGTCTTTATCAATGAATATATCGGTAGGCCGGACAAGGTCATACCATATTTGCAGGAGTTTACCATTGGTATCAAAGATTTGTATCCGGTTGTTCTCCCGGTCGGGAATCCAAACACGGTCGAACTTATCCACCCAGACGTTATGGGGTAGCATGAACTCACTAGGACCGGTGCCCGGTTCACCCCATGAGAAGAGCAGTTTCCCGTCGGGGGAATACTTGTGTACCCTGGCATTGCCATAGCCGTCGGAAATATAATAGTTGCCGGATGAATCGAAATCGACACCAGTCGGTCGGTTAAAGGGGGGGCCTCCATGCTTGATGCTTCTCAGGCTGTCAATAAGATTACTCTTTGGGGTATAGCCGGTATCCGAGGGCTTACCCTTTTCTCCGATTACTCCGAGTAGTTTGCCATCCGGAGTAAACTTGGAGACCATGTGGTTGCCGTCATCGGTACAGTAAAGGGTACCATGACTATCAAAGCGGCTCCCGTGAGGGCGGTTAAAATAGCCTTCACCCCAGGAGCCAAGGAAGTTACCCTCACGGTCATGGATGGTTACGGGATGGGGACTCCGGTTAAAAACATAGATTCTATCCTGTGCATCAACTGTTAGACCACCGACATCCAGAAAAGACCAACCTTTGGGTAGCTTAGCCCAGTTGTCAACCAGTTCGTAAGTGTATTTGCCACTGCCATAACGCATCTAGGTGTACCTCCTTTACTAAAATACCAGCTCAAAGTATGCGTCAATACGTCCTGTCCGTCAAGAGAGGCTCCTGATGGTTCGGTTTGCATTTGGTTGATTCCTTTGAGATTGCTTCGCTTCGCTCGCAAAGACAGCACCAACCAAAACCGAATAGTACCCCTTTGACGAGGTTTTCAACAATAGATATAATAAGTCTGAACAAAGCGTGCGCCTGTAGCTCAGTGGATAGAGCATCGGTCTTCGGAACCGGGTGTCGTGGGTTCGAATCCCACCAGGCGCGTATGCCACAGAGTTCCCCTTTCTTTTGGATTACCAACTAGCCCCACACCCAGATTGCCACGTCGCTACGCTCTCGCAATGACATTTGATACAAGGCTCTTGCTAACGGAAGGTGGACAAAGGGTGAGGGGTTGTTAAACAGTCTTCGCTTGCTTATTGACCTTTTCTCGGTTAAAATGGCATCGAGTGAGGGTTTGACATGGCAAAAAAGGTTTTGGTCATCATCGCGGTATTGTCGCTGGTATCCATCCTGGGCTGCTCCGTAACAGGAGGCCAAAAAGAGTCGTCAGTCCCGCCGGCTCCTCAGACACTCCGGAAAGCGGAGATTGATGAGAAGTGGCAAATGTATCAGTTGCGAATCGAGGCACCGGCGGGTAGTGCCTTGCCGATACTTCTTAGATTAGCCGATGGGGATAAGGTCGATGGTTACTTCTATCTGGAAAAGGGGAGTAATTTAGATTTTCAAATCGCCGGTAGTTCATTACTTTACAAGTTAGAGGGCCAGGACAAGAAATCCTCCAGCCGGTTCTCTTTTACCGCCACTCA
>JAENIS010000085.1 GCA_016844285.1 Dehalococcoidales bacterium | reverse complement strand
GGGTCAGCCAGTAATGGGCAAAGCTGAGGTCTTCTTCAACGCTAAGCTCGTTTGCCTGCCGTGGCGCCCATGCCAGCGCCATTGGTATCGCCGCAGCGACAACAGTTACCAGTATGCCGGTAATCGCCAGTACAATGACCATCTCAATAAGGGTAAAGCCTTTTTCAGATTTCATTGCCTAATCACTTTCTCACCCGGTAGCGGCTGACTATCATATTACCGCGCACGCCGGTCACTGTCACCGTCACCAGTTGTATTGTCTCATTAGTCGAGGTTGATTTGGGGGCGGCGTAGGTGTAAGTAACTGCCGGTGATGTCGTTACCAGGAGGCTATAGCCCGCCGGAGGGGAGAGCAGAGTGTAACCACTGGCATTTACGGAGTATGGCTGGCTCTCGATAGACTCCAGTTGGCTCTGGGCAAGCTCAAAAAGCACCGAGCGGTCATAAACACGGTCGGTAGCTTGAGTTGTCAGGGAAAGCCCGCCCAGTACCAGAGGTATAATGATGCCGATTAAAGCCAGGGCGATAACTATCTCAAGCAAGGTGAACCCTTGTTGGCGCATCATGGTTATTGTCTTATTGCGGCGCTGCATCGTGACCTGTTCCTCATTCTCATTGTAGCATATTCCCTGTCATTGCGAGCAACAGGTGTGTCTGTCCCTCTCCCTTGACGGGAGAGGTTAGAGCCTGTCCTGAGCTTGTCGAAGGATGAGGGTGATACGATTCTAACCCCTCACTTTCATCTCTCCCCCAAGGGGAGAGAGAAGGATAGCTGCGGGCGGAATGGTCTCGCAATGACACTACTAAAATTGGTGCCTTGCCACGACCCTACATTAAAGAGAAAGAGTCCTTCCATCAGTGGAAGGACTCTTTCTAGCTAAGGACTCTTGCTAAACCTGTCATTGCGAGGAGCATAAGCGACGAAGCAATCCCCGAAACACCCCACCACCGAGATTGCTTCGCTCGCAATGACATTACTCTTTACGGATAGATATCGGTTACCATGCCAGTGGTGCTCAGGATTTCGGCGGTGTCCACGTCCGTGGCATTAGCGCTCGCCCCGCCGGTGTGACCCTGGTCCGTATCGTCCCAGTAGATGGCATCGACAATGCCGGTGGTGTTAATATACCAGCCGTAACTTCCGTTGATGGTATTGTTGGCCGAAGTGTTGAATCTGCGGTCGGCTGACTTGACATCCTTGTTGCTCTTCAGGTAGCCATCTGTGACCAGTACCCCGATGTCAATGAAGGAGTTGAGGTCCTCACCTGTCTCCCGGTTGACATCCCGGTCACCGATATCGCTGTAGTCGCGGTCGACGTTGTCACTAGTTCCATTAGCCATATCGGCTGGTGTTCCTTTAAGACCGCCCAGGGTGGGCCAGGGATTGCCGGAACGCCTGCCTATGTCGGTGCGGTAGGAATCTATGGCGGCCTGGAGCAAGCCCCTGTCAGCCTCCCAGCCTCTGCTCTTGCCCTGGCTCAGGAAGCCGGTGACATTAGGTATGACTACCGCTGCCAGTATCCCCATCACCGCCAGCACGATGATAATCTCAATCAGGGTAAAGCCCTTTTCGCCTCTTTTCAAGCTCAGTTTCATTTTCGTTCCTCCTTTAAGCTGCATTATACACTAGTGCCGGTGATTAGTAAATCTGCTTATAGGTCAGTGTATAGTTCTTGGTCGTCTCGTTCTTCACTACCTTGGTCAGTTTGAATACCTCAACCTTGCGGGATTCAGTAATTATGCCCCCAGCCGTAGCCTGGGTCTTCTTCATTAACCAGAGGTAGTTGTGGAAGTTGCCTGACAGGTCTTCACTGCTCCTGGGCACGGCCGGGATATAGTTACTGCTGAAGAGGGCACTCAAGTTAATCGCATTCCAACCCGCCGCTAATTCTTGAGCAGTAATGGTGGTGTTGTCCGCATTGGTAATGTTCAGCGATGCCGTCACCTCAGTCAAGACTGTAGTCGTGGTCACGTTATTACTCGTTGTTGTCGTTGTCGTGTTACCGGATACGAGGGGGAACTCAGCCAGATAGGTTACGGTCAGGTATTTCTCCGGCCAGCGGGTGGTGATCGTTTGAGAAACATCTTTTGTGGTTGGTGTTGAGCTCAGTATCGTGGTGGTATTGGTGGTGAAAACCTCAGCGCCAACCTGGTCACCATAGTAATCATTGACGGCAGCATTCACCGTGCTACCATCCTGCCTGGTCTGGGTATCGACGCTGGTTTCTGCGGTACCAGAAACAGCCGTGAAAACGATACTCGTTAGTACCGCCATGATGGCCATCACTACCATCAACTCGACTAGGGTGAAGCCTTTTTGTCCTCTCTTAAACCATGGTTTCATTTCTATTTTCCTCCTTTTGTATTTTGATATTATTTCAGTATCATCCAGGCATTATTACAATGCCTAAATACAGGACTTAGTAGTCGGCGGCATTCTTGAATACCCAGACACCACCACTCTTATCCACGCCCCATGCGGAGAAAGTAAGATTGCCGCTGGTAGTATTGGAGAGATTGATATAGACATCATTACCCCCCTGCCTGATGGTGAAGTTATTCGAGGTCGAGTTGGCGCTTACGCTAATACTTGTAGAGGCATATTTTGGCAGGTTCCTTACGTAATCGGTGTAGAAAACTTTACTCCCTGCATCTGTAGTAGCCGGCGAGGTAAAGTTAATTCCTGCGATATCGTTTTGTGTGAAAACGTAGGGTGATGTGGAATTGCCTGAGCCGGTGGGTCCGCTGCCGGTGGGGAGCGTGCCCGCGTTCCAGTCCGTGGTTACACCGGTGAGCGAAGCGTTAGTAGGCCAGGGCGAACCATCCCTGTCATCAGCGTTGAACCGGGAAACGGCAGTCTGGACTTCTCTGATATCCGTTGGTTGGGCTGTCTTCCGGCCGACGGTGGTCGTGCCTGTTACACTGGGGACGACAATCGCTGCCATTACCGCCATAATAGCCATCACTATCATTAGCTCAATCAGGGTGAAACCTTTCTGTCCCCTCTTAAAGCCCAGTTTCATTTTCCCTTACTCCCTTTCGCACGTCCTATTGCACACCCCGTGATTTTAGGTGCTATCTCATATTAAGTCACTATTCTGGTGTGGTCAATCACTCTAAAGAGTGATTTGAGGAGCAGAATTGGTGAATTCTAAGAGCTAAACTCTAAATACTAATTTCCAAATTTCAAATTCAAGATTGTTTGTAACCCATTCCCTTGCCCCTTTTCTGGTAGCCGCAAGGGGCATCACCCTTACTATTCCTCTTCTTCAGAAAGTTAAACTAGCAGGGCGTCTAAGAGGGGTGAAACCCCTCTTCTCTATCGTCCCCCTCTCCTTCAAAGGAGAGGGGGATTAAGGGGGTGAGGTTGATAAACAACGTCATTCTGGTACTAAGGAGCATCGCTTCCCGGTGTGTTTCGCCCCTGGGCTTCATAGATGGCCGCCTGGGTGCGGCTCTTAAGGTGGAGCTTGGCCAGGATGTTTTTCAGGTGTGACTTGGCTGTATTCAGCGAGATAAAAAGTCTCTCGGCAATCTCCCTATCGGTTAACCCCTCGGCGATAAGCTGCAAGATTTCCGTTTCCCGGGGGCTTAAAAGTGCCGGTTCCTTTTCTATCGGCTCCGGGGCGGTGCCTATCTCGGAGAGGAGTTTGGGAGCCATAACCGACGAGATGATGACCTCACCCTGTACGACGCTGGTTATGGCATTCACCAGTTCTGCCGGGTCGGTGTCTTTCAATAAATAGCCTTTCGCCCCGGCTTTGATAGCCTGGAAAAGGTCTGCGTCCTTGTCAGAGACGGTCAGTATCAGAACATTGGTCTCCGGCGCTTCCCTGAGCAGGAGACGGGTAGCTTCAACGCCACCCATTTCCGGCATGTTAAGGTCCATAAGCACAATGCTTGGGTGGAATTCCTTAACGGCTTCAACCGCCTGCCGGCCATTGGTGGCCTCAGCCACTACCTTCATACTGGGCTGGGCACTGACCACAGCGACGACACCCCGTCTAAACAGGGAATGGTCATCGACCACCAGAACAGTGATGGCTTCCACGTCTTTATCTCCTGGGCACTTTGACCCTGACCTCGGTGCCCTGTCCGGGGGCAGAGGTTACGGTAATAATAGCGTTAATGCTGCTTGCCCTTTCCTCCATTATCCTCAGTCCGTTGCCCTTTGACTCAGCGGGAGAAAACCCCCGTCCGTTATCCTTAACCATTAATTCTATGCCCGGTGGTGTGTCTTCCAGCTTGACCCATACCTGGGTGGCTGCGGCATGCTTTCGGACATTGTTGAGTGCCTCCTGGGCAATGCTCAGAAGCTGAAGTTGGGCTACGGGATGGAGCGGCGGGAGTGCCGGCGGCGCCACAAAGCTGACCTCGTAGCCTGTTCTCTTACCCAGTTGCTCGGTGTAGCTGGACAGCTTAGCCAGCAGAGAGACATCCTCCTCCTCTATGTTCAGCGAATCAATCGTCTCCCGGATATCCTGGTATGATTCTGTCATCACCTGCTGGATTTCGTCCACTGCAGCCAGTAATTTCTCATCCGACGAGGGTGGCAGCGACTCCTTCATCTGGGTTGTTTTGGTTCTCAGGTAGCCCAACACCTGGGCGATACCATCATGTATTTCGCGTCTCAGCCGCCGCCGTTCCTCGACTATAGCCTCACTTTGCAGGTGGCGGTGAACATTGAGGTTAGTGCGATAGGTTATGGTGGCGATAAAAAAACAGAAGACGCTATAGAGCACGACAATGGTGAGGTAGTTACCCTGCAGAATGGGCGCAAAGCTGGGATTGTACTTTGGCAGGAGGATGTGTGTCAGAACAAGGTTTAAGGCGGTTAAGGAAGCTATAATAATGACTAATCTGGGTGTAAAGAAGAGAGCCGCGGTGATAATGGGCAACAACGAATATAGCAGGAAGGGGCTGTCAGCACCACCGGTGAGCAGGACAAGAGCCAGGCAAACTGCCAGATCCCCGAACAGTATGGTATAGGTCACCATGTCCCACTGCCAGAGACGAAAGCGGAAGAGAATCTTCAGGATAGTGTAAATGCCGAAGAAAGTGATGATAAGCAGCATCTGCCATTCGATGGGAGGATGATTGGGAATGCTGAAGATAAGGGCTACTGCCAGGGCAAAACTGAAAAAACGGAAGGAAGAGAGGAATATGTAAATGCCTCTCTCATAAGATGACTGACGAGGCGGTAACAGTATATGTTCTTTCATTATCGTAATAGCAGGCTAAACAAAACTATTATATCATAATTCCCATATACCACAGAATCAGGTCTTTTCCCCAGATGAGGGCAACGAAAGCACCCAGTGAGAGGAAGGGTCCGTAGGATATGGTGTCCTTACGTCCTTTCCGCCGCAGCAGGAGTAAGAAACCTGCCGTCAGCCCCCCGCTGATGAAGGTAATCATCATGGCGACCAGTACCGAGGGGAAGCCGGTGACCAGCCCCACCAGGGCTGCCATTTTCACATCCGCCCAGCCCATACCACCCCGGGAAAATAAGACGACCAGGAATAGGAAACCAGCGAAAATAGCACCGCCAGTGAGCGAACTCAAGAATGTATGTAGCATCGTGTCTGTTACCAGGAGCGTTCTGGATAAGCCCAGGCTTGACCAGAAAGGAGCAAGTGCCAGGCTTAGCCCAATCGTCGGGTAAACAATCTTATTGAGGATAAGACCATGCTCCAGGTCTATAATTGCCAGAATAAGAAAGAGGCAGGTGTAAAATGCCAGTACCAGGGAGGCAAAGCTAAAGCCGTAGCTGAAAGAGAGCCAGGCGAAAAGCAGTCCGGTTGTCAGTTCTACCATCAAAACGCGCCGGGGGACATTAGCCCCGCAGTAACGGCACTTCCCCTTGAGCCAGAGGTAGCTGACTACCGGGATAAGCTCAAATGGCCTGAGTCTCTGGCCACAGGCGTCACAGTGTGAGGGTGGGAATGCCAGAGATTTGCCTCTTGGCAGACGGTCGATGCAGACATTAAGAAAACTGCCGACGCAAGCACCCAGGATGAAACCGAGGACAAGAGTCCATGTGTTCATAGCTCCTTGAGCACAAGGCCGA
>JAENIS010000025.1 GCA_016844285.1 Dehalococcoidales bacterium | reverse complement strand
CTTCTTATTGACACTGAATGGTAACCTGGTCAATAACGGCGGCACAACGAGTGGCTCAGGTGGAGTCACCATCGCCGGCACCGCCACTCAGAGCATCGGCAGCTTCACGAATACGGGCACCGTCACCATGACCAAGACCGCAGGCACGGCAAACCTGACTGGTGCCATGTCCGCAGGTGCGTTGACCATCAACGGCTCAGGACCAGCTTGACGCATACCGTTACCGGCACCTGGACCAGGACCGCAGGCACACTGAATGGCGGTTCCAGCACGCTGAGTCTCGGCGGTAGCGTCAGTGGCACCGGCGGGACATTTACGGCCAGTACCGGCACGGTTAACTACAACGGTTCTGCCCAGGCGATTGCCGTCGTCACCTACAACAACCTGACGATTAACCAGTCCAGTGGCAGTGCCACCCTTAGCGATAATGCCACCGTTAATGGTACCCTCACCCTTACCAGTGGTAACCTGGCAGTGGCCAACCTTAAAGGGTTGACCATGGGTGCCTCAGCCACTACCACCGGGGCAAAAGACGTGACCGGGATTGTGACACGGACCACCCTGGTGCCCGCCACTTCATATACCTTTGGGAATCAGTTCACCACCATTACCTTCGACAATGCGGGAACATTACCGACTGCTATCAGCGTTAACATCACCATCGGCTCGGCACCATCATGGAAAACGGGTGCTATCCTGAGGTATTATGACATCATGCGGACAGGAGGTAGCGGCGGCCATGCGACGCTAAACTTGCACTACCTTGATGCCGAACTTAATGGGAATACCGAAAATGCCCTGGTCAAATGGGGTATCGAATCTCCTTTTACACCGGGGACGGAGTTAGAGTACGGCCATTCTAATCATGACCATACGGACAATTGGGTTGGGACATCAAGTGTTGATGCAGCGATTTGGCACACAAGTTTTGGGTTGAGAAGCCTAACCTTAGCTAATTCTAATCTCACCAGCTCTAACTGGACTGGAGCAACCAGTTCAGAATGGATTAACCCGGCTAACTGGACCCCCAACGGTGTTCCATCAGACACGAGCGATGCCGTCATTCCTGATGCGGCGACAACCCCCAATGACCCGACATTAAGCGCAACTACTACCGCCGGCAGATTGACAATCAATAGTGGCGGAATACTGAACGCACCGGCAAGCTCCAACTTTACCCTCTCCGGTGGTAGCGGCGCCTGGATGAACAGCGGTACCTTTAATGCCAGCACCGGCACGGTGACTTTCACTTCCGTAAATGCGACCGTAGCCGGGACGACAGATTTCTACAATGTGACGGTTAATTCCAGTGCCGAGCTGACGCTGGGAAGCTATACGGTGATGCGCATTGGCGGGACGATTACCAATAATGGCATGTGGCATGTAAACCTGCTACCGACTACTACCGTCGAGTACAATGGGGGCAGTCAGACAGTATTAAATCCAAACGGAGAGACGGCAGGCTACCGTAGCCTTATCCTCAGCGGCAGTGGCACCAAGACCATGCCGGGCACGGCATTAACCATCAACGATAATTTCTCCATGTCCGGGACCCCCTCTGCCACCGCAGGCGCTGCCATCAATACCACGGGCAACTTTACGGTTGGGTCGGGCACTTCATTCACGACCGGAGCTAATAGTCATGCTATTGGTGGGGACTTCTCCAATAGCGGCACATTTACCGCTACATCCGGAGGCACCGTTACCTTCAACGGCACTGCCGCTCAAACGATAAGCGGCGCCACCACCTTTTACAATCTCACCATCAACAACAGCAGCGGTGTCTCAATCAGCAATAATGAGACTATCAGCAACACCCTCACCTTTACCAGTGGTAACATCGCCACCAGCGGTAGCAATGTAATCATCGCTTCGGGTGGCACGGTCTCTCGCACCAGTGGCCATGTCGTCGGTAACCTGCAGAAGGCAATCGACTCCAACGGTAGTGTTTCCCGCACTTTTGAGTTTGGTACCGGGTCAGACTATACGCCCATTGCCGTCGTCATTGCTGGCGTTGCCGGGAGTGGGGGCGGCCAAACTCTCGCTGGTAGCTCCACTGGCAGCGAACATGCCAGCATCAGCACGTCAGGTATTGACAGTGCCAAGAACGTGAACCGCTACTGGACGCTTACCTACGGTGGCACGTGGACGTTTACATCGTACAATGCTACCTTCACTTTCGTTAGCGGTGACAAAGACGCCGGCGTCAATACATCAGTCTTCGCCGTGCGGAAGTATACCTCCGGGACATGGTCGGCTCCTCCTGGCGGTGTGACCACCGCTGCCCTCAGCACTACCGGGGTAGGCTTCACCGCATTCGGTGATTATGTCGTGGGGCATCTCCCCTGGGAGTCATACCTGGATGCCGGTTACACTACGGTTAATGATAGCTTCACCGGTAGCAACACCAACGTCTATATGCTGGGCACCAGTTTTGCCAACGGCACCTATCTTGTGGCCTACTATGACGGCAGTGGTGATAAGAGGGGTTCCGAGACCGCCGATGTCACCACTGGTAATCTAACCAGTATCTACGTGACGAATAGCGATCCGAGTGCTGCCACGGGCACCTGGCATGCCCTTGTCCAGCCCAACTCTGGCTACACTGTGTTTGGCACAAATAGCTACGCCACGATAACAGCGTCACCCAATACCTACGGTCTGGCGGCTAACGATTCCTTCACTGTGGAAGCAGACGCCATTCCCGAGTTCCCCACCGTGCTGGCCGCTATTGGCGTCGTTGGACTGTGCGTTGGGATTTACTGGTGGCTGAGGAGGAGAAGCCTGGCGTATGTCAAAGCTTAGAGTCTTCTACATCGTCTCTCTGGTGATACTGGTGGTACTGACTGTGTTCACCGTATTTCGGCCCATGGCAGCGAGTGGTAAATACGGCGAAGTGGCCAGGGAAAGTCTGCTCGAGACAGAAGACGAATGGATTATCCAGTTTGACATCACCAACCAGAAAGACCGGGACACCGAGTACAATGTCAAAATCTCGGTTGGTGGCCAGGATTATCGTGAGCAGTTTCTCGTCCGGACCGGGGGGATATATCGTTATATCCACCGTATCCGCCGCGACATGGTGGGCGCGGACCAGGCAATAGTCACCATCTACAAGGAGGGTTCGGACACCCCCTTTGAGCAGGCGACTTACTATTTAAAGTAGGAATATGGAGAGCAGCTTGGCACAGACAACGGGAGAGGTACTCGAGGGCAACCCCGTCGAGAGACGGGGTGTCAGCCGCTGGCAGGCATTATTTATCGTCGCTATCATCATATTCATCACTGCCAGTGAGTATGTCTTCGCCTATCAGAATGTAGCCTTGGGCATAGTGCTCGCTCTTGCCCTGGCTATAGGGATATACTTTATACTATCCATCCTGCCTTTTGACCAAAGGATAACCGATTGTGGTGAGGGACTAGCCCTCATTCCCCTTTATATCCTGTTCACATCGTCTCTGCCCTGGTTCTTCATCAACCAGCAATATCTGCTGCCGGCGGTATACTCGTGTATCCTGGCACTATGCCTGTGGCATGTCTACCAGAAAAATCTCAGCCTGAAGAAAATCTTCCGCTTCCAAAAGAGCCAGCTCTTGAAGTACACGCTCCTAGGCATAGCCATTGGCATCCCCACCGGCATCGTGGAATACCTGGTCCTTCGTATATCTCCAGCCTTCCCCACCTTTGAAATAAAATACCTGTTGCGTGACATGGTATATATGTTCATTTTTGTAGGTATTGGAGAGGAACTCTTATTTCGTGGCTTCATTCAACGCGACCTTACAGAGACTTTCGGCTGGAAATGGGGGCTATTTGGTGCCTCCGTCCTGTTTGCCGTGATGCATCTCGGCTGGAGGTCGATTCCCGAAATCGGTTTTGTCTTCGTCGCCGCGCTTATCCTGGGGGCTCTCTACTTGAAGACAAAGAGCCTGGTGGCGCCGATTGTCGCCCACGGAATGAACAATGTGATGTTGGTAGGTGTATTACCCTATATATTCATGAGGTGGCAATGAACACGGTCACAGTGAAAGGTGTCCAAAGTTGGCGCAAGAGTTGGGCAGCCAGGAAATTGGCACTGTGGCTCCTTCTATCCATAATGCTATCCCTCATCTTCTTCCGGAAGTCATTGACCGGCCTGCCCGCCATGCTATCCCCGGACTGGGTTCTAGGGCAGTACCATGCCTCCGGATGGGGAGTCCTTGCCGTGTGCCTGGTAGTCCTCTGGCTCAAGAGGAAGGAGATGTGGCAAGGGATGAGTCGAGAGGGAAGCCTTATCGTTATTCCGATAGGATTAGCGTTAATCGCTGGCGCTCTGCTCATGCCATCGTCTCAGGATTATCTGGTCTTTCAGCTGCTGCTGGCATCACTGGGGGTATTTGTCACCCTCTTCGGCTACGCGGCGAAGATACCCTCCGTCCTCCTTGTCACATACGGCTTTGTCATTTCTTTTCCCTTAGCCATGCAGAGCTTTGCCGAAAATGCTTATACGCAAACTGCGATGGTGCCACTGATGGGACTAATGAATGTCCTGGACTACCCGGTTGCACAAGCAGGGCAGCGGCTGCATTTCATCAGCACCAGCGGTGAGGCCATCTCAGTGTCGGTGACTATTGGCTGTGCTGGCACGACGACCATGGGGGTCTTCATGGCATTATTTACCCTGATGATGCTGGATAAGCCCCTGCCGCTCAAGAAGGCAGGCTGGCTCTTCCTCTTTGGGGTTGTGGGCACCTGGTTTCAAAACCTGGTCAGGCTGGTGTTACTGATACTAGCAGGCTACTACCTGGGCAAGAATGCCTTGTGGACAGCGCACTTGTGGATAGTCTACACCCTGTTCCCCTTGTGGTATTTGTTCTTTGCCTACATGTACTTTCGGCAAGGAGGACAGTCACCTAAGGTAAGGAGAATGCAAGAACTAAAATATATTACGGAGACGGGCAGGTAAGATTATGAAACAAAGTAAGAATAGAGGCACGATGCTTAATCTGGCGATAATCTGGCTGGCGATAATTCTTCTGGGTAGCTTCTGGCTAACGCTGAGGGGGACATCAGACCCGCTGAGCATGTCGCTCATGCCCCTGGTACCCAGAGGTGGCGAGCCCGTAATAGTCACCTTCAAGGTAAACAACCCCTCCCCTGAGACTATGGCCACCAAATACCAGTTCTATGCTAATGGTAAACTTGTCAACGAAGGGGACACTACCATAGCACCTGAGTCCGGCAAAACCTACAAGTATGCCTATCGGAACCCTCTGCAGCTGGGTGAACAGCTCAACTTCGTGGTCAGGACCAGTTCAAATCTGGGGAATTATGAGAAGGTTCTCTCGTCGCCACCGTATCCGCCTCAAGTATGGAGCAGCTTCGTTAGCTTTGCCACCTTCTCCACATCGGTGATGAGTTCCATGAGCACCATGACCTACTATCAGAGTGCCTTTGGTATTGAGCTGGGGCTGAATGTAGGCATTATCGTTTCCATGGTTCTTATCATCCTGCTTATCTTTGCGGAGTTGAGCAAGCCTGAAATCGAAGGCGGGACAGTTGCCAGATTAGGGAGATTGAGGATAAGGTTTTCTACGGTGACCTGGATACTGCTTATTATCTTCACGGGTATTATTTATACCAAGGTCGTGATGATACTTAGTGGATAACGAGGTGGTTCATAAGTCACAAGGAAAACGCCGGTTATGAACGGGATGAGCACTGTAATAACTTGCTTATAATGGTTTGCAACCGCCCCTTTTTCATGTTTGGAATACCATCTTGTCAAAGCCTTCCGCCGCCTTTGCGCTGAGCGAGGGAAGGCACTCGCATGAATACCTGTTACGTGGGCGTATACGTTGTCGTCAATGTGGGCGGGCTTACGTGGATAGTGCCACTTTAATTAAGCAGGGTGGCGTCCGTCATTATCGTTGTCTAGGTAGGCTTAAGACGCACGCACCGGTAGAACGCTGCCATAATAAACTATGGCGTGCCGACAGGCTAGAGGCTCTGGTATGGCACAAATTGACGGAATACCTTAGCAAGCCTAAGCTTATTCTTACTGAGCTTGAAAAGCAGCGTTAAGATACTAACCAGCTAGGCATAATTGAGCCTGAACAACCTCTTTGTATTGTGACTACGTCCCCCTCAGGAGTGAAACGACGAAGAATCCGCTCTCGGAGGGGGATAGGTTATTATCAGCCAAATGCAAACAGAACCTGCCTGAAAGCAGGTTGCGGGAAAGGACTGGATTTGCTAAACTTACCCCGGTATGTGGGCCGTTAGCTCAGTTGGTAGAGCATCAGACTTTTAATCTGTTGGTCGTGGGTTCGAGTCCCACACGGCTCACCAACCACTTGTATGCAAGCTTCATCAGAATGCCCATCCCCCTGACCCTCTTCCCATCGGGAAAGGGGAGTTAAGTAAAAGAGAGGGGGCATAGCCCCCTCTCTTAAATCTCTTCCCCGTGTGAGAGTAAACTGCGGGGCGTCTAAGAGGGGCGAAGCCCCTCTTTCTCTAATTTCCCCCTCTCCTAAGAGGAGAGGGGGATTAAGGGGGTGAGGTCGTCCTTAAGTGGTAATCCATGCTGGAGCAGTCACTGGCTCAGTAATTACCGGGACAGGACATTATCCCCTTCGGTTCATTGTGTTCTGGTAGGCCGTCGTCAGGTCGTTCATAGTTATCACCATGTTGCCGCTATCGGTTGTGTAAGGCGCTGCTTTTTTCGCGTAGCTCATACATGCCGAAACCCCTCTCATGCCAGCGCCGGTAGTGGCATTGAACACCGTCCCGCAACTGCCGCAGATTAACGTTCCGTTCTGCAGAGTGAAGGTTCTCGACCCGCAGGGGACGCAGACGTCCGCACGGACGTAGAATGTACCATCGAGCTGATATGCCATGAAGGACATGTTATTGATGAAAAAATTTCCGTTACCGGCCTGTGCTACTTCGGACAAAGACAAAGACACGGTGCTGCCGGCAACTTTGGGGTTGAAAGTCTTGGGGCGGTAAGCCACGTTACTTTTCGAAGACGGGCCGGTACTGGCCGGTGTGGAGCTTGTACTGCCCGGCCGGGTGCTTGAGGGCGGATTTGATGGCGTACCGCTATTGCCGCTGCTAAAGCCTTGGCTGCAACCGGCCAGAATTGCCATGATACCGATCACTCCAACAACTATCCCTGATAACTTGGCTACTGACTTTTTCATTTCCTTTTCTCTCCTTAATGATTTACTGCTTAATTCGCTCCGCGATTTGCCCGTCACGGAGTATGATAATTTCTTTAGCACGTGCGGCCGCCTCGTGGTTATGAGTAACCATGACGATGCTCCGCCCTTCCTTGTTAAACTGCTCGAAGATGTCCAGAAGCTCCTTCCCATTCTTCTGGTCCATGTTGCCCGTTGGCTCATCGGCCAGTGTCAGGACGGGGTCGTTAATCAACGCCCGAGCAATAGCGACTCTTTGCTGCTCGCCCCCGCTCAACTGGTTTGGTTTATGATTGGCCCTCTTCCCCAGCCCCATCCGCTCCAGCAATTCCATTGCCCGTGCCTGCTTGCCATTGTTGCCGGAGAACGTCAGCGGCAGCAGGACATTCTCCAGGGCGGTGAGGGAGCGCAACAGGTGATATTGCTGGAAAACGTAGGCAATCTTACCTCTGCGGATATTGACCAGCTTGTTTTCGTCCAGATTGTCAATGCGCTGGCCGTCTAGGATAACTTTCCCGGACGAGAGGCAGTCCAGACCGCCGATGACATTGAGCAGCGTGGATTTCCCGCTACCCGAAGGGCCCATAATGGCGATATAGTCTCCATCATTGACCTGGAATGACACTTCGTTAAGGGCGATGACTCTGGTCTCCCCGCTACCATAAATCTTGGTGACACCCACTACCTCTAACATCTTACCTCCTATAGTGCCCTGAAAGAGTCAGCCACTTTTACTCTGGTAGCCTGCATTGCCGGATAGAGTGTCGCTAAGAGGGCAATCGACATGGCTACGCCTAGAGATAATGGCAGATACATTGCCACGAATGAAATCGTCGCACCTTCGAATATTAGCGGTCCGATGGCATAGGCCAGTAGCGTGCCAGCCCCGTAGCCCGATAGGCCACCGGCGATACCAAGCACAATCGCCTCATAAATGAGAGCCTTGATTATCTGGCCGCGGGATGCCCCAACCGCCCTCATGATGCCGATATCTTTGAGTCGCTCATTGATTGAGGTCAACAGGGTATTGAAGACGCCGAACCCACCCACTACCAGGCTGACCCCGGCCAGAGCCAGCATGAATTTGTTAATCCGCTCCAGCATGCCCATTTCCGAGTTCGCAATCTGCTTCACGGCGACGGCTCGCACTCCGGGAATACTCTGATTAAGGGCACCCGCAATGATTTCGACCGGGCACCCATTGCACAATGCCCGGATATCGACTGAAGAGACCAGGCCCTGTTTGTTGAAGGCTTCCTGCAAAGTGGCCAGGGGAACGAAGACCTGATAGTCATCGCCGGCACCGGTTTCGGCAAGAATGCCGATAACAGTCAGCGTCCGGTTGTTGAGTTGAATCGTATCTCCGGCATTGAGTTTGAGCGACGCTGCGGCGACCGACCCGAGTAAGACCTGGTCATCATTCCCAAGGTACTCGCCGGTAGCAACCTGCCACCAGGTGTTTACTTTGAATTGTTCCTGGGGGTCAATGCCTACGGCAACGACTGAGGCCCCCTTTATTTCGGCATTGATGAATAACTTTGGGGCAACGGTGGCAATATTGCCCGTCTCAGGGACATCCTTCAGGTATTCCCTGATTTTGGCGTCGGTTATTTGCCTGATGAGGGGAAGCTTATCTTCGCTAATGTAGTTATCTCCCAGATTAACTGTGCCGAGGCTAAGGTCACCCAAACCGGTGTCAATGGTCTTGACGGCGGGCATCACGGTGAGATTGGCGCCATATTTCTCCAGCTGGCTCGTGATTCTGGCCTGGCCGGCAGCGGAAACGGTCAATATGCTTACTACCGTCATCGTACCGATGACAACGCCGAGGATAGCGTAGAGAACTCGCCGCTTCCGGCGCAGGATGTCTTTTAGAACTACCTGGTATAGTTTCATGTCCCTCCTCCTATTCTATTATGTGAGATTCCTTGTATTGTACGAGTATCTTCCCAAAAGCCTACATCCGCATCGCCATTGGCAAACTAAACAAAACAATATTGATGGCCCCAAAGAATAGAATTAATACCCAGTAAGGCACCGTGGTCGACCACATATTATCTGCGAAATTGCTTCGGGATATTCGATAAGCTGTATACAGTGACCCGACGGTACCAAGTACAATCAGTCCATATTGCAGCATTTGAATAGTAGTGCTACCAAGCAGGGCGGGAGAGGCGTCGTGCAAATCCATGCCGAAAAATGCCGCTCCTGTTATTAGGACAGAGCCGCCCTCCGCCAGGAGATGGAAAAGGTTGTGAGCAATGTGTCCCGCCACATCTAGTGCAATAATGGCATAGCCGAACTTGGCGAAGTTCTGCACTACCGAAGCCCTGTTAGCCTTTTTAGCTATGGAACTGGTTATGCCCAGCAAGAGTAGTGGTACCGAGATAAAAATCAGAAAAGCTACCGTAAAGGTAACGTTGAAGTTACTGGTGTGCAGGATATTTCCTATTTCGTTCAGGATAGGTTGCCATATTTCCAGCATCGTAATGTTCTGGATAAACACGATGCCCATAATTACGGCAGCAAGAAAAGCGGCAGCGAACTGAGGCTTACGAACCGACCATAATTCTCTGGTTGGAATGCGCGCCTTGAGTGTAAGAGAGTCATTGGGGCATGTCTTGACACAATACCCGCAAAGATTACATTGAGCATTACTATCCATTACTCTGGGAAACTCGAACACAGGGCACCCGGGCACTTTCTCGTTACCTTTGTAGCAGGCTGAGACTTTGCACCCGGCACAGGTTGTGGGCGTGCCGCGCAAGGCAAGGACACTTGTCTGCGAGTAGTTGCTGGACAGGCCGCCCAGAAAGCAAAGATAGCGACACCATGTCCGGCGCTCCCACAGAGCGCCGGAGGCCACTACAGCCGTGCCTATTCCCAGCATGATTACCCCGGAGACCCAGGGGAATTCCACCATACCGAAGATATGGTCACCCCAGGTTACCAGAATGAAGACGGCATCAATTATCCAAATGCCGTAATTCTTCAAAAATCTGGGTACTGGCCGGTTATGCCCGACGAACTTCTGTACGACATCATTAAGTGAGCCAAACGGGCAGATAGTGCACCAAAAGCGTCCCAGCAGGATGAAGATGATGGGAATGAGAGGCCACCACAATACCCAGGTCAAGGCCGTGCCAAAATTGCTATGTGCCAGATTGGGTCCAAAGAAGAATAAGTAAATGATGAACAGGAAAACTAAAGCTGTAGGCCATTGAAAGATACCCGGATACCACCTGCTCTTGATGAAACCGCTAATTGCCCTGTTCTTCAGCAGATTATGCCCGGATGCATATGACTTTCGCTCTGTTTCAGAGGATTTTGGTTCTGGTTCGACGGTGGTCAATTTATCTCCTCCAATACCGGGGTATTAACGGACTTTCTTCTGGTGATGGCTGCCGCGGATATAATTCCGGCGTTAATGCCCAAGAATGACCAGAGAATGACCCAGCCATTCGGTGCACCATGGACATCCACCTGGAATTCGGCAACCCTTTCTTGCGATTGAATTAGGAAAACCACTTTTATCATCCAGTGACCAGCTTCTTCTAATTCCACTTCGCCTTCATATTCGCCGATTTTCTGTCCGGCCTCCATTTCTGCCTTGACAGTACGGATAGGGGTCTCAATAGATGTATCTTGCTGGGCACTGGTTTTCCCACTAGAATGTTTATCCATGTCTTTAGCGCTGTTCTCGCTGGTTTCACGATACAGTTCAGCGATTACTGTTACCGTTGTATTGCCCACAACTTGGGCTTGAGTATCTTTGATTTCAATATTCAGCTTGTTGTGACCCAACTGCACATCGCCTTCGACAAAAGTCAGTTTTAACTTGTACCCATCAACCTCTTTTACCTCATGACGAGCCTCGTCGGCATCCGCCAGTACTGGATGCGCAATTGACAGAACTAGAATTAATGATAGCGCTAATATATTGATTATCCTGAAGTACGATTTTCTCATAGTTCTCCTTTAGTATGAAGCACCCGCTTTGTTCGTAGGATATCTTTTAGAACTACCTGGTATAGTTTCATGTCCCTCCTTCTATTTAAATCGAGAGCCAAAGCAAAGCCTATGCTCTGGGATAAGCGATGTGGAATAATGAACCATCCGTCTCCTATGATTCAGGACAAAAAGGTAGCGTAAAAGGGAAACAGTTGCTGTAATCGATAGCCAGACGAAGGCTTTCCGGGGATTAGATTGGAGGAGGTTCTTCGGAATTCAGAGAGTTACGACAGCGGTAACCGTCCCCGGGGGGACGGAGGATTGCTTGAGGTGTATCTCGTTGGGAGAGTCGTTTTCGGTCAAATGAAGACTCAGTGAGCTGGTTTGCGGTAAGTCTGATGTGGACAACCTTGCTCAGGGTAAGGTGATTATGAGATGGAAGCACATTAGCTGTGATGGAGTGAGCGAGTGGACAATCCGGGGTGACACAACAGAGCGGGACCGATGCCTTAGCTTGACCGTGAGTGGGCGGGCAACCACCAGCCCCGTCCATTGCTACAGCAGAAACTGGAGTTGCCCCGATTAGCAATACGATTGCGATGAAAACAAGGAGGCAGATAGCCCTGACCAGTTTTAACCGCGCAATCCCGGCACGGGTTAGATACATCAAATCCTCCAGCTTACGCCGGGCAACGTTAGTAACCATCTGATATATTATACCACATCTAACTAAAAAACTCTGATTGGTCTCGCCACCAAATGTCATGATATGTCTGACTTGCGGCGAAGCCTGGTCATTAGCTAAAATAAAGTAACCATCGAGCAGGGACTCTGTCAAGAACAGTGTCCCGGATGGGTGTGTTTGGGTGTGCCTTTATTGTTGATGGAGGGTTAAGAAGGTATTCTGTGAAGATTCGCTATTTGCTACTGCTTTTTGCGGCCGTCATTAGCTTGACACTCGGTGCTCGTTCGCAGTCGGTTCATGCGGCTCCACCGGAACCGGCCGGATTGAGAAATGTTACCCTGTGGGTCAATCCCGAATATGATGACCCCCGTCTACTGGTCATGCTTGAGGGGAAAATAGCTGGTGCAAACCCTCCGGCCCAGATTAGATTTCTCGTCCCTTCTTCTGCTGTCATGTTTTCCGCTGGTTCCAAGGATGCCCAGGGGAAATACACCGGCGGACCTCCCGCTCGGACACCATCGTCAATACCGGGGTGGGATGAGATTAGCTACACAGTGACAACTGATACCTTCCGGGTGGAGTACTACGACGCCAGTGCCATCGTCGGACAGCCTGATAAGAAGATATCCTATGATTTCCGGTGGCTTTATCCTATTGCCGACTTGTACGTGGTGATTCAGCAACCCAGAACGGCGGCCAATTTTGATGTTGCTCCCAAGGGCTTAGCAGGAACAGACGGGGATGGTCTTGCCATTCAAAGTTACCGATATCAGAATCTTGGTATAAATGACCCTCCCCTTCACTACGACATTCTGTATACGAAGGCAGATTCGGATGTCTCTATCAATGACCCACAGCTTAATTCCTCCGGCTCCACTGGCTCGACAGAAATAAAAACAATACTGCTGGTGATGCTGGCGAGTGTTATTGTCCTTGGCGGCGCCTTCTGGATACTCAAGTCCATGAAAAGCTCAAAGCGTCCGGTAAGGAATGCTGCTGACAAGAGAACGGTAACGGCATCCGGAGGGAAGCGCCGAAGCGGCGGCAGATTTTGCCCGAAATGTGGCAGGCCGATACAGGGCACCGACAAATTCTGCCCTGGCTGTGGCAACAGGGTCAGCTAGTCAATAGATTTCCACGTATCTAAGCAGCGGTTTGATAACAATACATCATATCCACCGCAGAGTTGCAAAGAAGTCTACATAGTAGTATACTAGGTGACAAGGACGGTTTAAGTTTAGGTTATCATATACTGCTTTGAATTCCTCAAGTCTGTTCAAGTGTTGGGTGACCCGAACTCTAACCAACTATATTATTTAAGAGAGGAGGTCATCCAGTGAGTTTTCAGGACAAGGCAATCCAGTGTTCCGATTGTGGGACTACCTTCACCTTCAGTGGTGGAGAGCAAGAGTTCTTCCAGTCTAAAGGCTATACCAATGAGCCCAAGCGCTGTCCCACGTGCCGTCAGGTAAGGAAAGCAGAGCGCGGTAGTGGCGGAAGCGGCAGTAATGGCTCTAGCTACGGGCCCAGTCGCCAGACGTTTCCGGCAGTGTGTGCCGAATGCGGCAAAGAGACCCAGGTACCTTTTGAACCGAGCGGGGAGAAGCCGGTGTACTGTAGCGATTGCTACCGTAAAGTCAGAGTCAATCGATAGTGCTGGTTTAAGCTTGAGAGTATATATCGGCTGGGAGTACTCAGCATAGGTATGCCTCTAGAATCTTTGAGGTGTGATATCGATGGAAGTTAAACTACGTGAAGGCGAATCACAGGACTCTTTACTAAAGCGTTTCCAAAGGTCGGTGCAGATGAGTGGTATTTTACGTGAGGCTAAGGCCCACAACCATTTTGTCTCCAAGGGAGATGCTGCCCGGATAAAAACCAGAAACGCGGCTAGAAGAAGGCGCCGGGAAAGGTTTTGAGCGCGGTTGCAGAGACAAATCAGGGAAAGAGGGCGGACAATGAGAATCTCTGTTGGTAACCCGTCCTTATTGGAGTCTATCTGGTACGCAGAAGATAAATCGATGACTTCATAGACATTAGTCCAAGCGTTAATGAGAAGCGTTGGCCGGGCGTGGCCTACTTCTGAGGAGGGGGGGCTAAGATGAACATCTATGTGGGCAACTTATCTCTTGACGTTACTGAGGAAGAACTGCGGCAGGAATTCATTGCTTTCGGAGTCGTGACATCGGTGGTCATCATGAACAACCAGTATATTGGCAGTGGCCAGGCCAGGGGATATGGATTTGTGCAAATGGCCTCAAAATCTGAGGGCGAAGCCGCTATTAGCAGCCTCAAAGGCAAAAAAATAAGGAATCAGGCGATTGATGTTGTCGGGGCACTGCCTCTTTCCGATAAGAGCGGGGTAGAATCCCTCCAGGGAAGAATCATGAACCAGTTCAATCGCAAAGTAAGACAAAGAAGATACTAAATAATAATAAATCGTCGCAAATTAATCGAGTAGCCTCTCCTACAGTGGAGACACATCGCTCGATATTTTACCGAAGGAGTTTTAATGAGTTTCGAAACCTTTAACTTTCATCCGAGCATCATGGCCGGTGTACGGGCGCTCGGTTACGTTACCCCCACACCAATTCAGATTCAAGCTATCCCACCGATTATGCAGGGCCGTGACCTCATTGGCCTGGCCCAGACCGGTACCGGTAAGACGGCTGCTTTTGTGCTGCCGATTTTGCAGCGGCTGCTGCGGAGCCCGAGGGGGCGCGTTGGCGCTCTCATCGTGTCACCGACGCGTGAACTAGCCGAGCAAACTTACGACGCTATCACCGAGTTGGGACAGAAAACGGGGCTGCGAGGCATCGCTATTTATGGTGGGGTGGGCATGGAACAGCAGAACCGGAAGCTACGCAGTGGCGTCGAAATCATCGTCGCCTGTCCCGGCCGGTTGCTAGACCACCTCTGGAAAGGCACCATCAGTTTATCCGACCTGGAAGTTCTGGTCATCGACGAGGCAGACCGGATGTTTGACATGGGCTTTCTACCCGATATCCGCAACATTTTAAGATGTATCTTAAAGCCGCGGCAGACGCTGCTTTTCTCGGCTACCATGCCTGAAGATATCCGGCATCTGGTACGGGAAATCCTGCATGACCCGGTCACCGTGCAGATTGGCCGGACACTACCGGCAGAAACAGTTTCACACGCTCTGTATCCGGTGAGACAAGACCTCAAGACGGCGCTGCTCACAGAGCTTTTGCGTAAAATCGGCACGGGTTCGGTGCTTGTGTTTACACGCACCAAGCACCGCGCCGAGCGGGTTGCCCAGCAACTGAAAAGAGAGGGCTACCGGGCAGCCTCAATTCAAGGTGACCTGTCTCAGTACAAGCGTCAGGCCGCCCTCGATGGCTTCCGTGACGGCTCATATCAGGTGTTGGTGGCAACCGATATTGCCTCCCGAGGCATCGATGTTTCGGATATTTCACACGTCATCAACTACGATATGCCCGATTGTACGGATGCCTATATTCATCGTATTGGCCGTACCGGACGGGTTGGCAAAACTGGCGATGCTTTCACTTTCGTGACCAGTGAAGATATGGCTATGGTACGCTCCCTTGAGCATCTACTTAATGCGCCATTGCAGCGCCGTACCCTGCAGGACTTTGATTATAAAGTGCCTGCACCAGAAAGAACACTCGTTCGCGCGACGCGCTAGTGTCATGTTGGGTAAATTGGTGACTATCTTGCCTTGGCCAAAATACGAGAGATGTCCTTGATACACCGGTGGTATTAGGTCGTGTCACACCCATCCCCCCGACCCCCTTCCCAGAGGGAAGAAGGAGTTAGTAAGAGAGAGGTGGCGCTGCCCCCTCTCTAATCTCTTCCCCTTCTCCTCTCAGGAGAAAGGGATAAAGGGGATGAGGTCATTAGAACACGATAATGTGTGTTAAGCAGTAATTAGTTCAGTAACTAACCTTACTAGACATTAAATAAGACGGCGCATGGTAAGAATAAGTTATGCAGATTGAGCTAACTTTCCTTGGTGCTGCCGGGAATGTGACCGGTTCACAATACCTCGTCAAAGCTAATAATGTCAGCTTTTTGGTAGACTGCGGGCTTTACCAGGAAAGAGAGCTGACCCTACGCAACTGGCAGCCTTTTTACGCTCCACCCAGGACACTGGATGCTGTGCTATTAACCCATTCTCACCTTGACCACTGTGGCCTGCTGCCCAAGCTCGTTCGCGAGGGATTTAGGCGTCCAATCTACGGCACGGCAGCCACTGCCGAGATTGCCGAAGCCATTCTGGCCGATTCGGCCCATATCCAGCAGGAGGATGCCGAGTTCAAGAAGAGAAGACATGAGCGAGAGGGTAGGCGAGTGACCTACCCGGAGAAGCCGTTATACACCGCAGATGACGCACAGGCTTGCTTGCCGCTATTCAAGCCGGTCGGCTATGGCAAGACTATTGAAATCGGCGATGGTGTCGAAGCTACCTTTTACGATGCCGGGCACGTCCTGGGCTCATCCATGATTAAGGTGGTAGTACGTCAGAACGGAGACAAGCGGACAATTATCTTTTCCGGGGACATTGGCGGTTGGGACAAACCTATCCTGCACAATCCAACGCGCTTTGCGGAAGCGGACTATGTCCTGGTAGAGTCCACTTATGGTGATAGGTTACTCGAAAGGTCAGATGAGGCCGCCGGCGAACTTGTTGAAGTCATCAATACTACCGCCCGAAAGGGAGGTAACATCGTCATCCCCAGCTTCGCTTTGGAGAGGTCTCAGGAGCTACTCTACTACCTGAACAAATTGCTGCTCGATGACCGTATCCCCCACCTGATGGTTTTTGTGGATAGTCCTCTGGCGGTCAGCATTACCGAGATGTTTGAACACTATCCGGAACTGTTTGACGCCGATGTGGCTGACCTCATGCATCAGGGGAAATCTCCTTTTGACTTCCCCAGTCTTAAATTAGTCAGGACCGTCGGTGAGTCAAAGGCGATAAACCACATCGTGGGCAGCGTTATCGTTATCGCCGGTTCCGGGATGTGTACCGGTGGACGTATCAAGCATCATCTTGTCACCAATATCTCCCGACCGGATAGCACTATCCTCTTCGTTGGTTACCAGGCACCAGGAACGCTGGGGAGACAGATTATTGACGGGGCCAAAGAGGTTAGAATACTGGGGCAATACTACCTGGTCAGGGCAAGAGTAGTACAACTTCACAGTCTTTCGTCACATGCTGACAAAGTGGGACTCCTCAGGTGGTTATCCAATTTCACCACGCCACCCAGACGTCTCTTCGTTACCCACGGAGAAGCCGGTGTGTCTCAGCGCTTCGCCACTGCAGTCACCGAACAAACCGGCTGGAAAGTAGTCGTGCCAGGTTATCAGGATAAAGTTTTACTGGATTAGAAGCTTTCGTGGCTAATAGACCGGATGCGGAAGGAGTTGTCATGCCATGACAATTATCAATAGTGTGCTCGGACCTTTGGATACGGCTAACCTCGGCTTTACCCTGATGCATGAACATATCATGGTCGCCTCACCCGGGGTTTACCGGGACTACCCTGAGCTTCTCGGCACTAACCTGATGGGGCGCGTGGTAGACAGTCTCAAGCAGGCGAAAGAGGGTGGGGTAGACACCATCGTCGATGCCACTACCCTCGACCTTGACCGGA
>JAENIS010000024.1 GCA_016844285.1 Dehalococcoidales bacterium | reverse complement strand
TCTGAAGGTACGTCGAGGTATGGTCAGCAAATGGCGCGTCCGGTTTGCCCGGCAACACATGGATGGGTTGATGGATAAACCACGCCGTGGGGCGAAGGTCTAAACTCACTGGTTCGCATTCAATCCGCATATATCGAGCCTCGAGAACGTCGTGTCTCTCTTGTCCAGCTTTCGGAATCTGTACTAAGGATAAACATTCTGGACGAACACTGTGGATTAGTTCCTCCGATGTTTTATTGCTCAAACATCGACAGTGGATGCGCTCGGACGAAGCACGCAGTCTGTACGCCCGCCGCCGGGAATTGAGTGAACCTACTTTCGGAATCATCAAAGACCAGATGAGTGCCAGGAGGTTTCTGTGCGTGGTCTGACCAACGTCAAAACGGAGTTTAGTTTACTTGCAACCGCATTCAATTTGCGAACCCTTTGGCGCGTTTGGGCTAAGTTAGGGAGATGAAGCACCAGAGTCAGGATAGAAATCGAGGATAGCCTGGTAACTAACGTCCAAATAATCCGACATTCCGGCCAAAATCCAGTAATCCATTTGCTTGGAGTTTCACATATTAGGCCGTGTTCTACATTTTGAGACAGGCTCTAGAGTCGAACTCTACCTGAAACAACGATGGAGTGGTTTGGCACCATTCGAGAAATCGTCTTTGTATAGTCTACCCATTCCCCACATCCACATTACTGATTCGAGTCCCGAAAAGTGGACCGATTGGGGCTAAAACAAATGCGTCACCAAACGGAGACCTCTCGAACTTGGGAGGAGGGTTTGATCTAATACAGCAGTCTCACGACGTTCGTTGTTCTGACCACAAAGTGTCAGATTGTTGACGCTCTCTCGCTAACCAATGCTATAATTCAAGGTAAACATGGATAATGACCTGGAAAATCTCCGTAATCGGGTTGTTACCTTCTGTGATGAGCGGGGCTATGCTCTGGCACCGGAGGCGGAAAAAATCCTGCGCGACATTGTGCACATTAAGGAGACAGCCGGCGATTACTATTGCCCCTGCCGCAAACGGCAACACCCGGATACTGTCTGTGTCTGCAAGCCAGTACGCAACGGCTTGGTGGAAGTGATGGGATCTTGTTTTTGTAACCTCATCTTAGCCAAAAAGTCATGAAGGAGGTGGGTCATGGCAACGACAACTGTTATTACGGCACAGCGTTACTCTCAGGGTTTTACCTACGAAGCTTACCTTAACCAACTAGGCGATACACGGCAGCGGTTTGTCGAACATGAGGCGGTCTTCCGACTGGCGCCGAATGATGCCCAGTTTTTCAAAGATATGGTAATGCGTCTCGGCCATATTAAGGTGGTGGCAATCGTTGAGGACTGGTGCCCGGATGTCCATCGTGGCCTACCGATCATGGCCACGATTGTTCAAGCGAGTGGCATGGATATGAGAGTATTTCCAAGGGACCAGAACCTCGACATTATGAATCTCTATCTAAATCAGGGTAAATTTATGTCTATCCCGGTGTTTGCCTTCTTTGGTCAGAATCTCAATCCGCTCTTCCAATGGATTGAGCGTCCTAAAGCGGCTACTCGGTTTATGGAGGAGATAGCAGCCGAGCTAGCTAAGGTAAAACTAGGCGAAGAAGAACTGCGCCAGGAGAGGCGCAAGCGAAGTCAGGTAATGGCTGACAAATGGCGTCAGGAGACCGTCAAGGAATTGAGAGAACTCTTCACCAAGATACAACCGGCCATAAAGTAGTCAAATTTACGGGTCAGACGGAAATCATTTGTTACACACGCCTACTGATGTTCTCAGATGCATTATCTCTGATCATGCTAGTGTAGTGTCTCATAAACAGGTTTACAAACCCCATTCGCCCTGAGCCAGTCGAAGGGCAAGATGCTTCGACAAGCTCAGCACGAACGGGTTATATGGTAAGTTATTACTGAGACACTGCACTAGTTAAGCGATTGGTCGTGATGGGGAGCACCAAACATTCCATCGCTATAGTGGTAAAAACGCCAAAGTCCAGCACGGGTACACGTATCTTGCTTCCAGATTATCATCAGATTGAAAGTGGCTTCTTACTTGGGCTACCAAGGTTTTCAATAGTTATCATTGACAGGAGATTATTTTGTCCGGTGAACTAGCGGCGCTCGTCACTGCCATGCTCTGGGCAATTGCCGGCACCATGCTGAAACCACTGAGTGGCAGGTTTCACCCCTTGGTGTTGAACCAGATACGCTGTCTTGCCGCAACCTCGCTCTTTGCTATCTTACTTATAGCTAATGGAGGCTTCATGCTCTTAAGCCTGGTTCCATTGCGCTCGGCAATTTTAGCTATTGCAGGAACGTTCATCGGTATCGGTATTGGCGAGAGCCTCTTTATACTGTCCCTACGTTACATTGATATCTCTCGTGCCTACCCAATATCATCCTGCGCCTACCCCCTGATTACTGCTATCATTGCCTTTTTCGCTCTCAATGAGCAATTATCCGGTATAGCTCTAATCGGTGTATTTCTGGTGCTTGCTGGTATTTACTTTGTTGCCTTTCCCAGCGGGCCATTGCTAGCACGCATCTCCATGCACTCACCCAAGGAGAGGCGAGGCTTGTTTCTCCTGTTGCTTACCATCATTGCTTGGGGTGTGAGTGTCGTCTTAATAAAGCTGGGGACAGAAGGACTGGAGATGCCACTCGCCAACTTCATCCGTTTCGGAGGGACAGTAGTTCTGCTTATCCCACTCACAGTTGTTCCGTGGCTGCGTTTCCGCCAGAATAACAGCGGCTGGCGCAACCTCGGAATGGCAGGTTTAAGCGGCTTCATCAGTTTCGGTATAGGCGGCGTCTTCTTTTTACTGGCTTTAAAAGAGACCGGTGCGGCAATGACATCGGTACTATCTTCAACTTCACCGCTATTCCTGGTAGCGCTGGCGGTGTTATTTCTGAAGGAAAAGGTAACCCCCAAACTAGTGCTGGGTGTCATCATGAGCGTACTGGGTATCTCCCTGGTGTTTATCTTCTAGAGGCGCTAACCCGCCTGGTAGTCCAACACACCACTACGCCCATGGTGACATTGGTAACATAAAGTAATACAATCAGGTCATATGCCATCACGGTTGCTAACAAAATCCAAATACATTTCAGGCCTACAATGCCTCAAATTACTCTGGACCCAGATAAATGAGCCCGAGAGTACCCTTGAACTGGATACGGTTACTCAATATATGTTTAACAGGGGCATCTCTTTGGTGAATATGCTAAGCAGTTATTTCCCGGTGGTATCGATATTCCGCAAGGCAATTTCATGATACTGAAGGAATGATCTGGATTGTAGAAAGACTTCGAGATCTTTGTCAGTAATATTTTCACGGGCAGAAATAGTTAAGCCAGAAAAGGAAGGGGTAATCAGCGACCGCCCACTTACCTGGTACGTACAGTGGAGTAGCTGAAATTTGGATGGTATGGATAGTATAAAAGATAAGTGTGCCATAGTAGGGATAGGGGAAACAGCGTACTCAAGGGACTCAGGCCGAACCGAGTTGAGCTTGGCTAGTGAGGCGATTAAGAACGCTTTGGACGACGCTGGGCTATGTCCGGCGGATATTGATGGAATAGTCAAGTATGCTGTCCAGTTTGACACTGAGTCAGCAGTGGCGGCATGCCTCGGTATCCCCTACTTGAAATATTACGGCGAGGTAGGTCCTGCTGGAGGGGCAGCCTGTGGTCTAGTGAATCATGCTGTACAGGCTATTGTCACCAGAATGGCCACAAATGTAGTGGTTTTCCGAGCTATGAACGGGAGATCAGGATTGCGATACGGCCGGGGAGAGATTACTGGTCGAGCAGGACGTGGAAGCGCCGCTTTTACCGAGCCTTTCGGTTTGGTTGTTCCTGGCCAAGGCTATGCCCTCATGGCCCGAAGGCATATGCACGAGTACGGTACCACTAGCCGGCAGTTTGGAGCTGTAGCTGTTGCTTGTCGCAAACACGGCTCGATGAATCCTAGGGCAATACTGCGTAACCCGATAACTATCGAAGAGCATCAAAACTCCAGGGTAATCTACGAACCCTTTCATCTACTGGACTGCTGTATTGAAACCGATGGCGCTTGCGCTGTCGTTATTACTTCGGCTGAGAGAGCCAGGGTGCTGAGACAGCGCCCTGCCTACATAATGGCTGCAGTACAGGCTGCTATGGGTGCTGGGGAGGGTAGGCTTGCACTTACAGAGACAACAGCAAAGTATACTGCTCCCATGCTGTTTCAAATGGCAGGGGTAACCCCGAAGGATATTGATGTAGCTCAAATCTACGACCACTTCACTGCTATGGTCATTATTGCTCTAGAAGATTATGGGTTTTGTAAGAAGGGTGAGGGTGGTTCCTTCGTCGAAGGAGGACGGATTGAACTAGGAGGAGAACTCCCGGTTAATACGGCAGGTGGCCACCTTTCAGAAGCTTATCTTCACGTCATGAATCATATCGCTGAGGCGGTTAGGCAGCTCAGAGGTACTTCGACTGCTCAGGTGGATGGGACTGAGCTAGTACTCGTGGATAGTACTGGTGGTTCAGGTGCCCTAATATTGAGGAGGTAAGTAAGTGACTAACGCCCATCTCCCGTTGCCTGTGATTGACCCGGATAACGCCGAATTTTGGCAAGCTTGCAAGAGACACGAACTTGTACTGCCCAGGTGCCCTCATTGCAAGACATATCGCTATCCACCCAGCCCCATGTGCCACGTATGCAACTCCATGGATGTTGAATGGGTTAAGTCGGCTGGGAAAGGGAAAATCTATAGCTATGTGATTACTGTTCAACCTGTGCACCCCGGATTTGTAGGTAAGGTACCCTTCGCCACGGTGCTGGTGCAATTACAGGAAGGAGTATTCATGATAAGCAACATCGTTAACTCTGACCCCTATGAAATTAGAATAGACATGCCCGTCGAGGTCGTTTTTGAGGATGTTACCGAAGAAATAACTCTACCAAAGTTTAAGCTCTGCTGTCCTCTACGAAGTGACCATTGAGGCCAAATACAATGAGATACTTCACAGGGTTTACATATTGGCCGAAATGTCCTACCTCAAGATAAAAGAGACCACATAGAATCAGGCAAAAGGCTAGCCTTACCAGCCAGATTTACTTTAATAAAATAATCCAAAGAGGGCAAAGAGAGGGTGTCTTGTTGTAAAGCTACTGAGGGTGTAGAATTACCTTATCCAGAGCATCAACAAGACCGATTAACCCTGACGGACTCATCCAGAATGATTAACCGATATCTGTTTTGGGCTTCTGTTATGGTTAGGGACTGGAGACCGTTATCTGTGACCTCTAAAAGAAGTGAGTATTTATCATGTGAAATGAAGTATCAGAGGAGGAATTGAACCATGCCTAAAGGCTACGATGTCCATGTTCACGTTCCGGTTGATGCCGGGGGACCAGGGAAAAAGGTGGAAAAGCTTGCCGCAAAATACGCCAGCCTGGACATCTTTGGCAATATCCTGGGTCGGGACTCCAGAACGGTCACAGGGGATGTGGACGTGACAAATGACTACGTTGCCGCCGTGGTTAAGAAATACCCTAACAGGTTTGCGGGAATCGGTAGTGTAGACCCGTGGCTAGGGAAGCTGGCACTATATGAGGCGGAACGAGCGGTTAAGGAACTGGGGCTTAAAGGCCTCAAGTTTGAGCCTTACCGACAGGAGTTTTTCCTGAACGATAAGAGATTCTACCCCCTCTGGGAGAAGATACAGGAACTTGGTGTGCCCATCATGGTACATACCGGAACGATTCAGGGTATGGGAACTCACCACCTTGAATACAATAAACCGATTCCCTATATTGACGACGTGGCTTCCGACTTCCCCGGCCTCACCATAATTGCCTGCCATCCCTCTTTCCCCTGGCAAGATGAGACGCTGGCAATAGCGACCTACAAAAAGAATGTCTATATTGAACTCTCGGCCGGCTACCCAAAGGACTTTTCTGACAATCTGGTTAAGTTTACCAGTGCCGGGCTACAGGACAAGGTGATGTTCGGGAGTGGTTATCCCCTCTTCGAACCAGAAGAGTGGATTAGACAGTTTAAAGCTTTACCAGTTAGCCGTGAGGTGCAGGAAAAGGTCTTGCTTAAGAACGCTACGAAGTTCTTCAGACAAACATTTAGCTAATCTGAATATAAACGTAAGGGGGAGATAGTAGCCGACAGGCAACAGTGGCACTATGTCTCCATATCTCTGATACCGATACCGACTGGATACCAGAGCTACTTTCAACGCCTTGCCTGAAAGGCTTAAGAGGATAGGGTAAAGGCTAGTCAACGGCGAGAGGCTGAACACGGCTAACAAGTGTTACCTATCGAGGCAAAGAGGCAAACTTTTACAGGATTACAATTACCACGTCGGTGACACCGAGGTGGAGCGGATACGGCTTAGTTAATCTTGCCCCTCAAGCTGGGAATCTAGTCGGGACTTGTGCCGAAGACTATCCAATCGGAAGTGCCGGGGTCAAAGTACCAGCGAGGCCTGCACAAATGTCAGGAGTGTGTCTCTTCTGTCATAGCCGCTCAAAAGAAGGTAGCCCCTTGCAACGATTCCACACTGGTGCTATTATCGCCATATCCGGAAAGGCTTGGTTTTGAACGGCACCGGGACAAGAACTACCGTCCACCCGTACCTGAAGCTATTATAATGGTGGCGCTAACATAAGGCCTGATACAACTACTTGGTGCAGGTCAAATGAATAAAGGATAATCAAAACTGAGAGCGAAAAGGAGGAAAGGTCATATGAACGAGGAAAGATTAGAAAGCCGGCTAAGTTCGCTAGTCAAAGGGAATAGCCCCGAAAACAGGAGGAAACACGCTTTAGAGGCCAAAAGAGTTTTCCCCACCGCGCCAATGTCGTGCCCCTTTACTGGTTCGGGCACTAGCCCGCCAGAATATGCCCCTGGTGCGGATAGGCCGGGGTTATGACGTGGGAAATGTGGGGCAACTAAGCACCAGGGTAGGTGCCTTCCTGGAAACGTTGGGGGTTGTGGTGTGATTGTAACCATAAAGTCGTTACTAGAAAAGACGAAGGGCTAACAAAATAAAGAATCAGGAGGAATAAAAGTGTTTATCCAGGATCAAATTGACAACGCACGCAGAAGGATAAAGAATATTGAGGAAAATCCTCGCCCCGAATATATGAAATGTAATAAATTGCTTTACGAAATAGAACTGGAAGAGTGGCTGGAGCTTGAGGAGAACTGGAAGGCCGGCAAGCCCTTTGCCATGTTGAGCGGTGCTGGTAGATTAATTCGACCTCTGGGGTTTGAAGCATGTAGTCTTAGTGGCTGGGGTGATAGAGTGCGAAACCCGCAGAAGTATCGAGATTTGGCGGTCAGCAAATTCGGGTTCCCCGACCATACCTGCGACCGTACCATGCCTCCTGTAGCCCTGTATCTCAATGGCGAAGTACCGATACCCAGACTGATTTCCTGCATGCATTCCCCTTGCGGTCCTGAGGGAATGTGGTCACCGATGAGCATCGCTAAATATATGGGAGTGCCCTTTTTTGAGATTCTAAGGTTAGAAAAGGGTAAGGATAAGGGCGATAAGAGTGTTCGCTTCGTCGCTGAGCAGCTCGGTCAGCTAATCGAATTTGCCGAAGCAACCGTACCCGGTATCAAGTACGATGAAGACAAGCTCATCGAGTCGTTAGAAATGGACCAGCAGGCGGCGCCTTATCTGCGTGACTTATACGAGTTAAGGAAGAGGGTGCCCTGCCCGGTATCTTCCCAGGATGCTGCCCGGTTGGGGTTGCGACCAGGGGGAGATTGTAACCCTAAGGGTATGGAGTATTTGAAGCTTTACCACGAAGAAGCGCACGAACGGGCGGAGAAAGGGATAGGCGGCGTCAAAGAGGAGAAGTTGCGCATTGCCTGGACCAGTACCTTCAACTACGGCAGGGGAACCATGGACCTCCTGACTAAAAAAGGGGTCAGTCTGGTCTGGTTTAACAATGGTACGGGCCCCCAGAGATATTGCGCCGGTGACCGGGATCCCTATGAAACAACAAGGGACTATGGACGGAAACTGACACCACTAGAGGAGGTAGCAACGTACCATAACTATAATACCTGGGGACACGGAGCTAGCGAGTGGATTGACCCCCTTATTAAAATATGCCGGGAGCTAAAAGTAGATGCGTTAGTTGATTTTCAGCAGGTAGGGTGCATCGTTACCAGAGGTTTCAACAAGATCACCGCTGACAGGGTTACCAAGGAAATTGGCATTCCCGTACTTGGTTTAGAGGGAAGGGAGCACTTTATGACCGAGGGTGAAAAGTCCTTGATGTATCAAAGGCTGGAGGAATTCCTCGACCTGTGTATCGCCAATAAAACCAACAAAAACTGATGATGTCGGGTTGGAGTATGACTTTCCGGTGATCCTTGCCTCCTGGCCACACGGTTGAGCAGTAAGGATGGAAACTTCACTCTTGTCGCTAAACTAAGGAGGGTGACGGCTCTGTTCAGATGTGGCAGAGTGATGCGTCCAAGAATTTCGGAGTAGTCCGAGTGGTCAACAACAAATATGTGACCATTCGCGTCTGCCGTGCCGCCTAGAATTCAGTCACAGCAGAGTTTGAAATGACGGGCTGCTAATCTCATAACTTGAACGATTAAGGAAGGCATAGTGTCACCACTAATGTTATCCAATTTTCCCTGGCTTAACGGTATCCAGTGCACCAGGCTACTGTGGATTGCCTCTAACGAGCCAAAAAGGATACCCGAACCAGATGCCGCCACCCAGCATATCTTCGCCCAGGGACACCTGGTGGGCAAATTGGCAAAGAAGCTCTTCCCCGGAGGATTGGACGTACCGCTCGAAGACTTCATGGGCAACATCGCTATGACACTTGATGCTGAAACCATTCGGATAGACGGCCTCCTTCAGCAAGCGCTTTGCCTCCTCCAGGTCATAGCGGTTAGCCGTCTTGGCATAGTTCATCCAATAATCATTATCAACATCTGTTGCGTCGCTGGTGATGTCGGTTGTCAAACTGCGCTGAGGTCGCCACCATACTACCCGTCGAGATTGGGAACGTAACCTTTCGTCAGAATGTTATCATACTACTGCATGCCAAGATGCTTCAGGACTTATCCCAAATGTAATCATGGCTAAGTCACTCCCAGTACCCCTTTTCATCTTCCTGATTAATGGTTGCTGAGTACACAAACTGGAACTGCCGTACTCAGGCAGAGTATAATGAGACTCATGCAGGAGAAAGCGTTCATTCCTAACAAGCAAGCTAGTGGTGGTTTTGAGAACTTACTGATAGCAAAATGCTTGAGTAGAATTGCTTCAAGCTTGTCATCGTATCGCCAGACAATGAGGAGGTAGGTAATGAGGAAAGGGGATGCCTATGATATTCTCGCCACGCACCTGGATTTTCCTGGTTCGGCTCGTCTGAGTGCAGTTCTTGAGGAAATGATGACGCCGCAGCAGGCGCAGATAGCGGCGGTACTACCAGGCTCGCCGCAGGAGGTGGCTCAAAAGCTGGGGATATCGCTGGAGGTCGTCAAACAAGAATTGGATTCTCTCTTCGAAATGGGAGCCGTTTTCACCCGGAAACTTGACCGGGTGGAAAGCTACCGTTTTGCGAGAAACATCGGGCAGCTACACGATGCCACCAAGACAGCCCCGGCTCGAATTAAGAGTAAGAGTCCCAAGTTCTATAGACTGTGGGATGATTTTGCCTCGAATGAAATGTTCCCCTCGTTTGCCAGGCGGCGTTTGGAAGCAGACCAGCCTTACAGTCGCGTGGTGCCAGCGTATAAAGCCATCGAAGGTTTGCCGGGAGTCCTTCCCTGTGAGGACTTCCGTGAATTACTGAAGGCGCAAGAGCTAATTGCCGTAGTTCCTTGCCCTTGCCGCTACGGGACCACTGTAGTAGAGCGGCACTGTAACGTGACCAAGGAAGAGGAGAGGTGGAACTGTTTCCAACTAGGCCGCGGAGCCGAGTATGCTCTCAAGCGCGGCTCCGGTATTAAACTGAGCCTGGAAGAAGCACTGAAACTGGTAGACCAGATTGAGGAAGATGGACTTATCCACCGGTGGGACAACAAGGCGGACATGGTCGGAGCATCCGTTAGCTGTCAGTGTTGTCGCGACTGCTGCTTCCCGTATGTGTCCTTAGACCAGGCCAAAATGTCTATTGGGAAAGCATGGGCGAAATCGCGTTATCAGGCATATGTAGACACGGAACAATGTAAGGGCTGCCAGACATGTATCAACCGCTGCCAGTTTGATGCCATTGATATGCAGCGTCCCGCTGGTAGCAAGAAGCTCAAAGCAGTAGTCGATGGTGAAAAATGCTTCGGCTGTGGTGTCTGTGTCGTTACCTGTGAAACGGGTTCATTAAAGCTCAGGGCAGTGCGGCCTCCGGAGTACATACCCGGCGCTCTTGCTTTACCATAGAGACACTCAGTCCGCATAGTACATGCGTTATGTCTTTTCACACAATACCCGGAGGGTCAATGATTTGTTATCAACGCACAAACATCCCGATGTTCGTGCAGATGAATTTATTCCCGATAATATACTTGAAATACCACAATACTCATGTTATAGTCAGACATCGTTATTAGCAAGGAGGTTCGGAAATGTTATATGAACTGAGGGTCTATGATATTCCTCCACTGAGGATGAAGGACATCAATGACCGATTTGCCAATCATACCACCAAGATCTGGAAGAGGCTAGGTATTCGCCCCATAGGTTTCTGGGAAAACGTAATAGGTCCAGGCAACACGCTGACTTACATACTGGCATGGGAAAGCCTCGAAGAACGCCAGAAGAAGTGGGATGCTTTCCAAAGTGATCCCGAATGGCTTAAGGTGGCAGCAGAAACAAGCAAAAATGGCCCGATAGTCCTGAAAGTTACCAACACTATCATGCGGCCAACCGCCTATTCAGCCATGCAGTAATCTGAGGCTCAATATCAACCTCCTAAAGAAATAAGTGACACTGGCCAACCGCGGTAATTAGATATGTAAGCCAGATAGCTATCCTTACAGTTGAATACTGATACCAGTGTTCGTGCATTGGTTGTTTTCACCCTATAGAAAAAGCAGACGGAATTTACAATCCTGGCCACGCCCAGTCCTTGACCCAATATGCTAAAAGAGCTCTGTAATCTCTTGGGTAATGAGACATGCCTAGGCTGACCCGTTATTCCGTTTACTACCTAACCCGTATGTCATGAAATATCACTCGCTGTTTTCTATAGAAGACGCTGATACGGAGGTTAGAGTTGAAGCTATTGAGACCATCTGAGATAGAAGCTGAGGTACAGCATCAAAGATTGTTCATCGGTGAGTCATCTATGCAACCGCTAATAAATAAAGGCATGAGTAAAAACTTCTGGTCGTGTCTTCGCCACTGGACGCCCAACTCAAGGGCGAAGTTCCACATCCATTCCAGTGACCAGATACTCATTGTAACTGGGGGTAGAGGCATTGTCGCTACGGACAGAGAGCAAATAGCCGTTAGCGCTGATGACATCATTCTAATACCTGCGGAAGAAAAGCACTGGCACGGTGCCACTAAAGACTCCATATTTACCTACATCCAGATACAGGCGCAGGACAGTGAGACTACCCAGCTTGAGGAATGAGAAGTCATTTACCTGTTAGTGCAACCGGAAAGAGCATCGTGTCATTCGTCCTTTTGTCGGAAATAGATTCCGTCACAATAGTCGGAATTGTAATTTGAAGGATAGCCTGGTGCTTCTCAAGCTCTTGAAGCAGAATCACGCCGTGAACCGTGTCTATTGTACGCATTGACAAACAGCTTATGGCAAAACTATAATCCAAGCCGTATATATCACCAGGGATAGACCGAAGAGTAACGGTTTTTACCGTCAAAATAGCTACTGCCAGCACCGGATTGGTTCGGGCGGTGGCCATGATTGAAGATTAGTTCGTAGCGTAAAGCAGAGAAGACAATCCTAGAAGGGAGGGAGCATAAGTGAACGCAGGTGAAATAGTAGGGCAAACACTAAAATTATATGACGCCGAATATTTATTTGGCTTCAGTGGTGGAGACCATCCCTTCTTGCTCGGTATACTTGATGCAGGAATAAAGTATGTCCTGACCCATAGCGAGCGGTCAGCCGTAGCCATGGCTGATGCGTATGCACGAGCAACTGGAAAGCCATCTTTCGCCTACGCACAGTGGGGTCCTGGCGCGGCCTTGGCCGTATCCGGAGTGGCCGACGCTTTCTGGGCACAAAGCCCGGTGGTATGTATAACCACCTCCCTCAGCTCGGCCAGCCTGTACAGGAATGCTTATCAGTCTATAGATGAGCAGAGGGCTTTATTTGAACCTTTGACCAAGTGGAATGCTCTTGTACCCAATATACAGAGACTACCTGACATGATGAGGCAAGCGATTCGGATGGCAGTGGGCGGTGTACCTGGTCCTGTCCATATCGATATTCCGCAGGAACTAAGCCGGTCAGCGTCACAAACCCTTGAGGGCGTTGAGTTGTACGCTGAGTCTGACTTCAAAAAGTTTCCTGCCCAAAGGGTTGGTCCGGAGGCTTGCGCTATCGACAGGGTCATAGCGGTGATAAGGCAAGCGAAGAGACCGCTCATTTTGGCGGGAGGAGGGGTTATCGCATCGGAGGCATGGGATGAGTTGATTCAGCTTGCTGAGGCACTGTCTATTCCCGTAGTTACGTCATCAGCGGGCAAAGCTTGCATGCCGACTGACCATCCTTTGCTGGTGGGCGGGATTGGTAACTACTCACGGAAAGTAGCTAATGATGTCATCGCCAGGAGCGATGTTTGTATTGTCGTCGGCTCAAACCTGGGTGACCATACCACGAAGTCGCGACAGGCTTTGGCTCCGTCAGCGAAGATAGTGCATATCGATTTAGACCCCGGGGTGCTCGGCAATACCTACCGGGAAGAGGTTTCAGTACTAGGGGATGCCAAGCTGACCCTTAAGTCGATAATGGATGCTGCTGAGACCGAGGGGCTTCTCAAGAAAGTACATCCTTGGGCAGATTGGGTGAAAGAAGTCCAAGCGATGGTAAAATCCTGGAAAGCAGCCTTCCAGGAAAAGGCTAAGGATGGTGGCAAGCCCGGGTCAATCAACCCGTACTTCGTCATCGCTACTTTGAACAGGTTGATATCCCCTGACGATGTAGTAGTGGTCGACACGGGTTACATGGGGGCTTTTGGCAATGCTCTGATTGATGTCAAATCTCCGGGAAGAAAATACATTCGGACCCCGGGTTCTTTAGGCTGTGGCTTCCCTGAATCTCTGGGAGTACAGTGTGCCGTGAAGAACCGGGGACGGGTAATCTGCCTGTCAGGAGATGGCGGCATAGGCTACCATGTGTCAGACATAGAGACGGCAGTCAGGTGTAACCTGCCGGTGGTGGTCTTGATTTTAAACAATAGCACACTGGCTTTTACTCACCATATGTTCAAATTAGGCTATAAACGGCCTGCGCCTCAGGTAACAGATTATTTAGATATAGACTATGGAGCAGTAAGCCGGGCATTTGGCGCTCATGGTGAGAAAGTAATGGAGGCCAAGGATGTGGAGGCAGCCCTGAAAAGAGCCTTTGATTCCGGACGGCCGGCGATTGTAGATATTGCTGTTGACAAAGAGACCTACGCACCAGTCATCTTCTACGAGCCATTCGAGCGACGCGAGGTGTAGAACCCGCAAGATGGTGGGGCACGGTTCCCTTGTTTTGGTGGGCAGTAGTTGGGCGAATGCAATCGCTGAACTCGGTGCCTTGTTATCTTTCATCGTCGTCGCGCCTCCAGGGAGACTGGTGGCGGATTGCTGGTCTGGAGAATACCAAAGTTTAGCGAAATGGGAGGCAGTTGAGCCATGAACATGCGGAGAGTGGTTACAGCCAATGATAGTGAGGGTAAGAGTTTTGTCAAATGGGACAGTGAGATGCAGGGCAGTTCAAAAAGACCGGGGTTTTCCGCTTTTGATATGTGGGCTACCAAGCATCTACCTCCTGAGATGACGGAGGAAGACCCAAGCTCATGGGAAATCGGTACAAACATAGCAGGCGGGACGGTTTTCCGATTAGGCCGTTATGACCCTGGGGTTGTGGCACGATGGCATCGGACTGATTCAATTGATTATTCGATTGTCGTTTCCGGAGAAATGTGGATGCAACTGGACAAAGAAGAAGTACACTTAAAAACCGGCGATGTGGTGATCCAGAGAGGGACTAATCACAATTGGGTCAATCGGGGAAAGGAAGTATGCGTGATGCTATGGGTCATTATCGCGACGGAAGGAGGAAAATCGACAGGTTGGTGATGAAATCAAGACTATTATCCAGTGTTCCACCGTGCCTCTAAAGAGCGTCTCAGATTCACAGCACTACAAATGAAGGTGTGCTGGGTCAATTTGCGAGCCCGAGTTCGCTGAGACGGAGATTGAAGACGTGCTCAAAAGTCATTAAACATCTGAAAGTGCAATCAGTAACACGAAGAGCTAAGTGAGTCCAAACTTTCATTGGTATCGTTGTAGCGGTCGGTACGGCAAACAATACGAACTCATGCTACAATCACCGTATGGCGAACCAACTTATGTTGACATATCTCTGCGCCGATCATTACATTTAGCTTCCCATCATGTTTAGTCCCTCTCCTAAGAGGAGAGGGACAATGGAAAAAGGGGGGCGAAGCCCCTCTTAGACGCCCCGCAGTTTACCTCTCGTTACGGGGAAGAGATTTAAGAGAGGGGGCTATGCCCCCTCTCTGTTACTTAACTCCCCCTTCCCACCAATCCTGGAGGGATGCTGCTACTCTTTCTTCTCGAATTTCTCATCCCTGGCTTTGAGGAAATCCCGGACACTTTTACCTTCTTCGCGGGCAACCAGTGGCCCTACTTGTGCCCATTGACCATGGGCAAATTGGTGGAGATAGAAGCCCATCTGCATGCCCTGTCGCTGTCCCATCATGTCAAGCTGGTCATTGACCATCTTCTTGGCCAGCTTCAGCAGGAAAGGATTCTGCTTGGCGATGCTCCGGGCCAGCCCTAGCGTCTCTTCCTCAAGCCGGTCATTAGGGACAACCCTGTTCACCAGACCGCGTCTAAACGCTGTCTCTGCGTCCATGAAATTACCGGTGAAGAGAAACTCCTTCGTCATTCTCCCGCCGATATCCCAGGTCAGGGGAAAGTACTCGGCCGCCTGGCAGGCCATCCTGACGGAAGGGTCGGCAAACTTGGCGTCTTCGGCAGCGATGATAATGTCCATGGCGGTTGCCAGCATTAAGCCGCCGATAATACAGTAGCCCTGAACCTGGGCGATGGTCGGCTTCGGTAAATCGCGCCACTTCAGGCAAGGATTCAGATAGACATCTTCCTCATGCTTCATCCTGAAGGCACTACCTCCAGCCGCACCCTGGGGCACAACCGTATTTTTGATTTCCTCTCGCCCTTCCGGGGTACCCAGGTCGTGACCAGCAGAGAATGATGGGCCTTTGCCGGCAAGGATAATCACCTTTACCTCATCATCCTTCTCCGCCATATCAAAGGCCTCCAGCAACTCTGCGGTCATCTTATTGTTTTGCGCATTCCGGTACTCAGGACGGTTCATTGTAATCCTGGCAATATTTCCCTCAATCTTTTCGTAAATGATCGTTTGAAAAGCCATGTTCTAACCCTCCTTTGGCGACTGGTTTAGCCATATCATATTCACAATCTTTACTACCTGTCAATTCTCTCGGGAAGAGGTGGTTCTGTTTGCATCTGGTTGTTCTGTCATTGCGAGACCATCCGCCGAAGGCGGAGGCGAAGCAATCCGGGTGGGGGGTTTCGCCTCCCAGATTGCCACGGGGTCTAACGACCCCTCGCAATGACAACTATTTCACGATAGCAACCAAAACCGAATGGAACCGGAAGAGGGGGTGTAGCTGCAGGCGAACCATACTCTCTAAACCAGGTCACATCTGGTCAGGTCTTCCAGGGTTTCCCGGCGCCGAATCAGGCGCGCTTTACCTTCCCTGACCAGAACAATGGCCGGCTTAAATGAGGCATTATAGTTGCTCGCCATCGGCACACAGTAAGCACCACAACCAGCGACCGCTAAAATATCACCACTGGAGACCGGGGGTAGCTCGGCATCCCTGACCAGAATGTCACCCGATTCGCAATACTTGCCGGCAATGGTGAACTTACCGGCTGCCTTCTCGGTCATCTTATTAGCGACCACGGCGGCCTGAATGGCTCCATAGAGAGCCGGGCGGATATTATCACCCATACCGCCATCCACGGAAACATAGCACCTGACCCCGGGAATATCTTTCACCACGCCCACCTTGTACAGGGCGACTCCGGCCTGCCCGACGATTGACCTCCCCGGTTCAATAATCAGCCTCGGTAGTGGGAGTTTTAGTTTCCGACAGTTACCGGTAATACTTGAGGCTATCGCCTCAGCGTAGACCGAGACGGGTGGGGGTGGAGCATCAAGCGTATATTGACTGCCAAAGCCACCGCCGACATTCAGCTCCTTAAGCGAGAAGCCATGCTTCCGTTTCATTTCGGCAGCAAAGCTAAGGATAAACTCGATAGCCTGCTGGTAAGGCTCGACCTCCAATATCTGGGAACCGATATGGAAGTGCAAACCAACCAGGTTCACTTCAGGCATGGACATCGCTGTCACTACCGCCTGTTCGCCGGTGGCCAGAGGGAAGCCAAACTTGCTATCAACACTGCCGGTAACAATGTAGCGGTGAGTGTGCGGGTCTACCCCCGGGGTGATACGTAGTAGAATATCGGCTCTTTTACCCTTCTCCCGGGCAATTTCACCGAGCATCTTAAGCTCGTGGAAATTATCTACCACGATGCGACCAACGCCCAACTGCAAAGCCAGGCTGATTTCTTCTGCCGACTTATTATTACCGTGAAAATAAACCTTGTCTAAAGGAAAACCGGCCAGGCGAGCGATGCCAAGCTCACCCGCCGAGACAACATCCAGCCCCAGCCCTTCTTCATTAAGAATGATTGCCCAGGCTTTATTTATAAAGGCTTTGCCGGCGTAAATAACCGCCGTATCAGCATAACGCTGGCCGAACTCAGTCTTGATTTCAATACACTTACGGCGCAGGTGAAGCTCATCAAAGAGGTAAAGCGGCGTCCCCCATTGCGCCGCTAGCTCAACCGTATCACAGCCACCAATGAGCAGGTGGCCTGATTGGCTAACCTCCGTCGTTAGCGGAAATAAAGAAAGTCTCGATATTAGTTCGGTCATTACTGGTTTCCCCCTTCGCCTCAATATTAGCAGTGGCCGAGAGCTTAGTCAACGGGAAAGAACCGCCGGACAAGGTTAGAGTTAGCCTATCAACCTCACCCCCTTAATCCCCCTCTCCTAAGAGGAGAGGGGGAAA
>JAENIS010000084.1 GCA_016844285.1 Dehalococcoidales bacterium | reverse complement strand
TTATCTCCAGTTGAGCACACCGCTCCAGTTTTCCCCTGGCATTGCCCACTCTTTCCTGGGCTTGCTTTTGCTGTGAAGTCAGCCTGCGGTATTCATCCTCAACCTGGGCCAGCTCCTGGGCAACCCGGGGTAATAAGCTTAGTTCGGTAGTTATCCCCCGCTTTTTGAGCTCATCTGTCTCAAGGCGATGATGCAGTTCTCCCGCCGCTTGCTCTGCCCGGGATAAAGCCTCCCTTTCCCGTTCAATGAGCCTGTCCGCCTCTTCTAGCCTCCGTTTTGGTAGCTCGTATAGCTGTAGCTGGCTCAAACGAAGGCGTAGCTCTTCGTGTTGCCGGGAGTCGTAGTCGAGTTTGGCCATCTCCTCTTTAAGCCGGTGCAGTGCTTCCTGCTCGCCAGTGGCAAAATCTTTTTTGGCCAGGCGCTCTTCGATTTCAGCGAGTCTTATCCTGGACTCCTCCAGTTGCCGGCTTGCCTTTTCAGCTTCGGCAATGCCATGGTTGAGAAGGATAGCTTTGCTTTGTGCCGCGGTTCGAGCCTGGTTGAGCCTGGTTTCGCCACGGGATATTTCTGTTTCAAGTGAGATTAGCTCTATCTTTTTCGCCCCCAGTTGCTGTTGAATTGACGCCAGGGAATCAGATTTGCCCTGTCTCTCGGTGGTGTATTTGGTCTCAATGAGCTTTAGCTCGCCTGCACCCAGCTCGGTCTCGCAGAGGGGGCATTTGACACCCTCCTCGCTTAGCAGGAGGTTGAGCTTTTCATCTATCTCCTTTATCTCTTCTTCCCGCCGGGTCTTACCTGCTGCCAGATGGCTGATACTGGTGGTTAGCTCCTGCCTTGCCTGTCTTTGCTGGGACAGGGTTTCCTCTTCCTGGGTCAGCCGGCTTAGCTCAGCCTGTACCTGCTGTAGCTCACTTTTCAACCGGGGTAGTTTTTGCCAGGTGGCTTCCGACTCACTGATTTTGTTTTCCGTGAGGGCATGCTCTTTGAGCCAGGATTGACTGGCCTGGACGACGGCCATTTCTAGCTGGTACTTGTGCTCATTTAAGGTGGTGAATAATCGCAATGTTTGGTTGAGTTCCTCGCTTATTTTCTGGGCTAAAATAAGCTGAGTGTAATTTTCCTCAATAGTAGCTCGCTGGGTGTTTAGCTCCTCGTACTCTTTGATGCGCCAGTGGTGCTGTTTGGCCTGCTCATCCCAGTGTTGTCGTGCCCGGGTGGTTTCGCCGATATGTTCCTCCAGTTGGACCAGTTGTTGCTGCTTGTTGGTTAGTTGCGCCCTTTTCTGCCGCAGTTCGTTGAGCCTGGCTTCCTGCTCGCCGGTCATCTTTTCAATGTTGGCTAGTTCATGTTGTGCTTCTTCAAGCTCAGCTTCGTAGGCTGGCTTCAGGGCAAGCTCCTGGCCAATATCTTTAAGGTTGCTTTCCGCCAGGGCCTTTTCGGCTTCCCGTTGTTTGGCCAGTTCCCTGGCTTGCTCTTCAAGCTCGTCGTAGCGAGAAAATGGTGAACTCATCGGCATGTCCCTGGCGCAGGTAGGCGCTATTAACAAAGGTGTCGTAGTTCATGAGGAGTACCTTGATAATTTCTTGCTGGGTCTGCGGGATGCTGTTACCGGTAATCGACCTGAAACCGTTCCCGGTAGCTATCTGGAATTCCAGGATGGTGTGCCCTGATGCTTGCCGACGTTTGGGTTTGGTGTGCTTACGGATGACGCGATACGTTTGTTGCCCGACGGCGAAGTCGAACTCGACCTCCGTCTCATTCTCGCCGGAGTGAACAAGGTCGTTATCGCTTTTCGCCCTCGTTTTTCCCCAGAGTGCCCAGGTCATGGCATCGATAAGGGCCGACTTGCCGTTGCCGTTGTCCCCGCAGATGCTGGCGATATGGATGCCAGTAAAAGAGAGCGGGGGCACGTTGTCCCGGTAGGGCATGAAGTTACGCAAGGCCAGCTTGATGGGAATCACTTAAAGCTCCTGGGAACGGCCAGACCATCTCTAATTTTAGCATAAAAGGGTATTTATCTACCTCACCCTCTCAGTCCCCCTCTCCTGCAAGGAGAGGGGGAAGATAAAGAAAGAGAGGCTGATGCCCTTCTACACAAGCTACTTCCCTTTTGTGAATTACTGAAATGGTTTTTATCAGGGGCTTCTCCCTTTGATAAAGGGAGAATGAGAGGGATTTTAAAACCTCTTAAAAGTTGCTCTATACCAGCCGGTGGAAGATTAGCCCGGAGGGGAGTTTAGGGTAGAAGTAGGTGGATTTGCGTGGCATTTTGTCACCCGCATCCGCAATGGCCTTGATTGTCTCTGTCCTGGCCGGACTCAGCAGCAGGGCAAGCTGGTATTCCTGGCTGACCACTCTATTGATGGCGTCTACCCTGTCATCGGTGTAGGTCAGAGTTGCTTTCTCGCTATCGCTGCTCAGGGTAAGCAGCTTCTCCAGTATCACGTGGTCGGTGACGCTGACGGCTAAGCTCTTGTAAAGGTCAGAACGGAAGTGGGGCATCATCGGGCTAACCTGAGCCGGGTCGCGTAAGCTCAGCACCAGAAGATGCCTGGCAGTCAGACCAAAAAGAGCCAGCCTGATTTTATTTGTCCCGGTTAGCCAATCGTCAACACGTCTCCATGTGTCTGGACTATCTATCAGTAGCTCGTCGATATCGAAGAATAGCCTAAGCTGGGCCATCAGCCCATCAAGCGTTGCTTTGGCAATACCGCGTACCAGCCGGTGGGTAGGCAGAATCAGCAGTCCGGGGTCGGTGAAAGCCACCAGAGTCATCATCACGAAATTAAATGGCTCGTTCTCCGATGCCGACGGAGAGCAGGCACGCCTTTCCCGCTGGTAGGCGAGAGCACTCTCATAGCGGTGGTGGCCGTCAGCAATATAAAGAGGCTGCCCGGCGAAACAACTACCGATTTGACTGACCACGTCCGGTGCCGTGATTGCCCAGACATCGTGTCTTTCCCCATCAAGCTTCCTTGAGCTGAGCAAAGGCTGGCCTTGCTTCTGGGTGGCCAGTAGCGAGGCGATGCGTTGCTGCGAATCTTCATAGAGAGTCAATATCGGGCTGGTATTAGCCTGGAGCGCCCAGAGCAGGCTTAATCGGTCGCTCTTAGGCGCCGCCATCGTGGCTTCATGAGGACGGATAACCATCCTATCCCATTCCTCCAGTCTGACACCGGCGATGATGCCACGGCGCTGATACTCTCTTCCCTGGTGAGTAAAGTAGTGGTCATGAAGGTAAATGGCCGGTGCTTCATCAATCTGAAGAATGCCCTGCTTGAGCCATTGCTCCTGGGTAGCGGCGGCACGGGTATACTTGTTGTCGGTAGTGGTATCCTGAGGTAACTCCCGACCGAACTCCAGTCGCACACAGTTATATTCGCTTCTCAGGTGTAGCTCTTGCTGTTGCCGGGGTGGAATAATATCATACGGAGGGCAGATAACTGCGGCCAGGTCGTTAATTTTCGACCCGTTATAATGCATTCCCGGGAAGGGGCGAACCTCGGCCAATCTTGTTCAATCCTTTCTGGCTCAACCAGTAATGACGATATTTGTTATTTAGTTTACCCGATGTTTTAGCGGGGCGCAACCAGCTAAGCCGGGATTGCTAAACACCCCATAAGCCTTCGTCTGTTGAAGAGGGGTTGACTGCGCTATACTTAAACTGAAAATGGTGTAATCATGTTGGACAGATGGTGATGGAAGACCTGACCGGGATAAAGGTAAGAATAGAGCAACTGCGGGGGCAGATAAACTATCACAACAATCGCTATCACGTGCTGGATAGCCCCGAGATTAGCGATATTGAATATGATGAGTTGGTCAGGGAGTTGCGGCGGCTGGAGGAGAAGTATCCTCAGTTGGTGACGCCCGATTCCCCCACCCAGCGGGTGGGAGCGGCCCCGATGGCAGCCTTCGGTGTGGTGGAGCACCCCCGTCCCTTGCTGTCCCTGGCGAATGCTTTTGCCAAAGACGATTTGCTGGCCTGGTATACCCGGACGCTGCGGCTGGCGGGCGGTCAGCCATTTAAGCTCGTCTGCGAGCATAAGATTGATGGGCTGGCGGTGGCTCTCACCTATGTTGATGGTCAGCTTATTACTGGTGCCACTCGTGGTGATGGCTTTCGTGGTGAAGATATTACCCGGAACCTCAGAACGGTCAGGAGCATACCTTTGTCTGTGTCTGCAGAAGCCCCGCCTCGTTTTGAGGTGCGTGGTGAGGTCTACCTGCCCAAGGCCGGCTTCCATAAGCTGAACCAAGAGCGGGCTGCCGAAGGATTGCCTCTCTTTGCCAACCCACGTAATGCCGCCGCCGGCTCGGTACGTCAGCTTGACCCGCGTATCACCGCCCGGCGTCCGCTGGATATCTATGTTTACGCCCTAGGCTGGGCGGAAGGCAAAGCCACTCCCGAAGGCCACTGGGCAACAATGGCCTATCTCAAGTCGCTCGGTTTCAGGATAAACCCGCATAACGTCCTGATTACCGATATTGAGCAAGCTGAGGAATATTACCAGACCTGGGTGGGCAAGAGAGAAAGCCTGCCCTATGAAGCCGATGGCATCGTGGTCAAAGTGGACTCGTTACCTCTTCAGGAAGAGCTTGGTAGTATCGGCCATGAACCCCGGTGGGCGGTCGCCTATAAATTCCCGGCGATTCAGGCGACAACGCAACTGACAGAAATCAGGGTTAGTGTTGGCCGTACCGGCACGCTTAATCCCTACGCAGTCCTGGCACCGGTGAGAGTGGGTGGGGTGACTATCGAACGGGCTACCCTGCACAACGAAGATGACATCCGGCGCAAGGATATCCGCGAAGGCGACTGGGTCTATATTCAGCGGGCGGGTGAGGTGATACCGGAAATCGTGGGACCTATCAGGAGCCGGCGTAGCGGACAGGAGCAGGAATTCAGTCTTTTAGCCAAGATATTTGATAAGGAGAAGAACCGCCCGGCCTGTCCGTCCTGCGGGGCGGAGGTCTTCCGGCCTAAAGATGAAGTCATGTACTACTGCTCAAATGCGGCCTGTCCCGCCCAGGTTCAGGCGCGACTTGAACTCTTTGCCTCCCGGGGCGCGATGAATATTAGAGGGGTTGGCGAATCAATGGCGGCTTTGCTGTTAAGGGAAGGCCTGGTTAAGGATGTGGCTGACCTTTACTATCTGAAAAGGGAAGACCTGCTCAAGCTGGAGAGGATAGGAGAGAAGAGTGCCACTAATCTTCTGGACAATATCCAAAGGAGCAAGGGCAGACCTTTAGCGAGGATTATTCATGCCCTTGGCATACGCCATATCGGCGAACAGATGGCGCAACTCCTGGCGGGGCACTTTAGTAATATCGATGACTTGATGAGTGTCCCTGAGGAGGATTTGATGGACATCCGTGGCATCGGGTCAGAGATTGCCGGGAGTGTGCTTATTTTCTTCCGGCAAGAAGAAAATAAGCGGATAGTTGAGAAATTGAAGGAGGCTAAAGTTTTTCCTGAGCCGAGCAAGGTGGCTAAACCAGAGGAACTACCCCTGGCTGACATGGAGTTTGTTATCACCGGCCGGCTGGAAGATTTCAGCCGCGAGGAGGCAGAGGCCAGAATAATCGCCCTCGGTGGCACGACCAAAGACAATGTTACCCGCAAAACTACCTATCTGGTCGTTGGTGCTGACCCCGGTGCCAAGCTAGCCCGTGCTCAGGCTCTGGGGATAAAACAGCTCAGTGAAGGGGAACTTCTAAGAGTCCTGGGGGAGAAAGGTTGAGGACATACCGGATACCCATTCCGTTGAAAAACGGAATCCAGAAAAGCAATGAGCGATTACTATATCTACATTCTGGCAAGCAGACGCAACGGGACCATCTATGGGGGCTTCACAAATGACCTCGTGCGGAGAATCTATGCACACAAGAACGATTTCGTCGAGGGGTTCACCAGGAAGTATGGTGTACATACGCTCGTGTATTTTGAAGAGTGCAGTGACCGCAATAACGCTATTCAGCGTGAAAAGCAGATTAAGGAATGGGAAAGGCGCTGGAAGCTGGAGCTTATTGAAAAAGCAAATCCTGATTGGAAAGACCTTTATGAAGAGATTCTATAAGACTGGATTCCGACTTCCGTCGGAATGGATGGTTTCTTGTTTGGTATTTCATGCTCTATATTAGATTTCCATTTATGAAAGAAAGGGTCACAGAAAACCGATGAAATTAATTGTGGGATTGGGCAATCCGGGACGGAGCTATGAGCATAATCGCCATAACCTGGGGTTTATGTGCGTGAGCTATTTTGCCAAAGAGCATGTCATCGTGTTCGATAAGAAACAGGGAAACGCCCGGATTGGCCTTGGTGAGGTAGCTGGCCAGAGAATAGTCGTGGCCCGGCCACAGACCTATATGAACCAGAGTGGGGAAGCAGTTGGCCGTTTGGTGAAGAAGTTCAGTGTCAGCTTTCCTGACCTCATTGTTATCCATGATGACCTTGACCTCCCGGTGGGGAAGATACGTCTCAGGCAAGGTGGCAGCGCTGGCGGGCATAAAGGAATTGGCTCCATCATTGCCGAGCTGGGTCGCCCGGATTTTCTCCGTCTACGCGTCGGCATCGGACGGCCAACCGGAGTGGCCGGCTCACCGGAAGCCACTGAAGCTAGTATTGTGAGCTATGTGCTCAGTGGTTTTAACGCTGAGGAAAAGCCGGTGATTAGCCAGACGATACCAATGGTGAGCGAAGCTATTCTCTGCCTCCTCACCGAAGGTCTGACAGTAGCCATGAACCGCTATAATTAGGTAGTTTAAGAGGGGCTAACGCTCCTCTTCTAAGAATCTCTCTCCAGGAAGGAGAGGGGGACAAAGGGGGTAAGGTTGATAACAATAAACTACCAACCAATCGAGTGGCTCGGTGACCGGGTAAAGCTCCTCGACCAGACCCGGCTTCCTCAAGAAGAGCTTTATCTTGAGCTTACCCGTTATCAAGATGTGGCCTCAGCCATTAAAGAGTTGAAGGTCAGGGGAGCACCGGCCATTGGTGTGGCGGGAGCCTACGCCGTCGCTCTCGGCGCCCTTGGTATTGAGTCTGACTCCAGGGGCGATTTTATGGCAAAACTCAAGAAGGTGAGCCAGGCTATCGCTGCCACACGGCCTACCGCCCGCAACCTGTTCTTTGCTATCGAGCGGATGAGTAAAGTAGCTGAAGCCGGCAAAAAGGTTGCGGACATTAAACAAGCACTGGTCGAAGAAGCCGTAAGAATACACGGTGAGGAAGCTGAAGCCACCCGAAAGCTCAGCCAGCTTGGTGCTAAGCTAATCAATGATGGTGCGACTATCCTGACGCATTGCAATACCGGCCCGCTGGCGACTACCGGCTATGGCACGGCACTGGGCGTAATCATACAGGCTCAGGAGCAGGGCAAGAAAATCAAGGTTCTGGTAGATGAGACCCGTCCCTTGCTCCAGGGAGCACGGCTCACCACCTGGGAACTGAAGAAGGCGGGCATCCCCTTTACCCTCATCACCGACTCCATGGCGGGCTACTTTATGAGTCGTGGCGGGATAGACGGTGTCATTGTTGGTGCCGACCGCATCGCTGCCAACGGTGATACGGCCAACAAGATTGGCACCTATACGGTGGCGGTGCTGGCGAAAGAGCACGGCATCCCCTTCTACGTGGCTGCTCCCACCACCAC
>JAENIS010000023.1 GCA_016844285.1 Dehalococcoidales bacterium | reverse complement strand
ATGCCAGCCAAGAATGTTTATGGTTATGCCGGTAAGATTCTTCGAGTTGACCTCACTAACGAGCACTTGAGCGAAGAGGTGCTGGATGAGCCTACTTTGAGAAAGTGGGTTGGCGGGGTTGGTTTGGGGGCCAAGTATCTCTATGACGAGGTGCCTCCGTCAGTGCAATGGGATGACCCTGAAAATCGTCTCATCGTTGCCAGCGGCCCTCTTGGCGGAACACGGGTCGGTGGCTCGGGCACCATCTCCATCAGCACCAAGGGGTGTCTGTCCAATGGCGCTACCTCCACCCAGGCCAATGGCTTTATGGGGGCCTACATGAAGTTCTCCGGTTATGATGCCATCATCTTCGAAGGCATTGCCAAGCGCTGGGTTTATCTCTACCTCCACGATGGTACTGCCGAACTGAAAGATGCCCAGTACCTGGTGGGGAAAGATACCTGGGAGACTGAGGATGCCATCAAGGCCGAGCTAGGCTATGCCGAAAAGGCGATGAGTGTTTTCTGTATCGGTCCGGCCGGTGAGAACCTGGTGAAATTCGCTGGTGTTTTTGGAGATAGAGACCATTGTGCCGGTCACAACGGTGTGGGTGCCGTGATGGGCACCAAAAAACTCAAGGCTTTCTGTGCTGCCCGGGGTAAGGCCTCTCTCAAAGTGGCATCGCCGAGCCAGCTTGCCCCCGCCGTCGAGGCTATCTGGACGGCCATGCAGGCTGACCCGATGGGGAAACGCATCTTTGATTGGGGTACCGGTGGTAACTATGAAGGTGGCGAGCAGCGCGTGACTGTGGGTACACTCCCAATCAAAAACTACCTGACCAGTCTTTATCCTGAGAGTCGTTTGATGACCAACCAATATGCTCGTGAGCATTGGGACGTGAAAGGAAATCCGTGCTGGGCCTGCCGGACGCATCATTGCAGTATGGTCACTTTCACCGATGGGCCTTATCGCGGACAAACGATGGAGGAGCCAGAATACGAGCTGTGGGCAGCCTGCGGACCTCTGGTGGGTAACACTGACCCGGCCGAAGCCATTGCCCTGGCTCACCAGCTAACCCGGTTGGGTCTGGAAGGCAACGAAGCCGGCTTTCTGGTTTCCATGGTGATGGAACTCTACGAGAAAGGGGTGCTGACGGGTGAGCATACCGGTGGGCTTGACCTGACGTGGGGGAATACCGCCGCGATACGCTCCCTTTTTGAGCGAATCGCCCGTCGGCAGGGTGACTTTGCCAAGATACTGGCAGAAGGCACCAAATATGCTGCCGATAAATTTGGGCCAGAGGCACAGAAATGTGGTATCTATACCCTGAAAGGGTATTCGCCGAGAGGTCATGACCATCGGGCCATGTGGCGCGAGATGTTTGACACGGCTACTTCTGACATTGGCACTTATGAGTCAGGCTACATGGGTCCGCCTGACCCCGACAGCAACTCATTGAGTAATCGCTTTTCACCGGAAGAGGTTTCTAGTCATACTGCCCGGGCGAAGGGAAGACGCCAGTTTGAAGATACTACCGGTACCTGCATTTTCACCACTCGCGTGGCGCTCCGTCTTTTGCTGCAAGCCTTCAACGCCGTCACCGGATGGGATTTCACGCCGAAGGAAGCTCAAGATGTCGGTTTCCGGGCGGCTAATGTCATGCGAGCCTTTAATTTGAGACATGGCGTTAGTATTGCCACCGAACAGCCCTCGCCACGCTGGGCATCTGCCCCCGTTGATGGCCCGGCTAAGGGTATCAGCATTGCCCCGCACTGGGAAAGTATGCTGGATAATTACTATAAGGAGATGGGCTGGGATAGAAAAACCGGGAAGCCGTTCCCGGAAACTTTGAAAGCGCTTGGTCTTGAGCCTATCATCGGTGACCTTTGGAGGTGATGCCGCCATTTTACCGGACAGGGAGCCGTTTTGAGTAGATGAGGCATCAGCAATGGGCAAGGTTCGATTAGAGATTCGGCCCTGGTTGAGTGATGTTCTCAGCGCCAGGGGCTGGGGGCTGTCCGTTCTGGAAGAGGAAATCGCCGAAGGCGCCACGCTGGGCGACCTGCTCAGCAAGCTGACCGCCCGGTCTCAGGCTTTTGACGAGGTACTTTTTGAACCAGAGACTCATCGGCTCAACAGCTCGGTGGGTATCATTATCAACGAGCAGCTCTCGTCGTCACTCAACGGGCTGGAGGCCATTTTGCAGGACGGTGATACCGTCATGCTTCTCCCTTTTATTGATGGGGGCTAAGCCCATCTCCCTGCCTGCCAAAGCCTTATATAGCGGGCAGGCCTGACACCCTTCCCCATGGTAATAAGAGGGATTTAAGAGAGGGGGCTACGCCCCCTCTCTTAAATCCCTCTCCCGTAATGAGAGGTAAACCGCGGGGCGTCTAAGAGGGGCGAAGCCCCTCTTTCTTTATTTCCCCCTCTCCTGCTAGGAGAGGGGGATTAAGAGGGTGAGGTCGTCCTTAAGTGATAATGCGTGCTGAAGCAGCCATTGGCTAATTAACCAGACAGAACACTAATGCTCCAAACGAGGCCGTCGGCGTGCCTCCCTGCCAATACAAATGCACCTGACATTAATACAGGCGGGTAAGCCAGAAGCAAAAGCCCTGGCTAAGGCGGGTCGAATATTCTCCGGTTTCTCAACCGTCTCTCCGTAGCCTCCAAGCGCTTGCATTATTTTGTCATACGACCTGAAGCCCAGATGTGTCCCGATGACCCGGTCCATCCCCTTGGCCTGCTGCTCGTGCATGGTCATTCCCCATGCCTCGTCGTTACAAATGACACAAACCACAGGAATGTGATGCCTGACCATGGTATCAAATTCCATGCCGTTCAGCCCAAAAGAGCCATCACCCTGAAGCAGCAGTACCTGTTTGTCCGGCCTGGCTACTTTGGCGGCCAGGGCAAAAGGCATACCGACACCCAGGCAGCCGCTTGGGCCATTATCCATCCAGTGGCCTGGTTCATAGCTCTTCAGGGTAGCCCCTCCCCAAACGGTAATATCGCCCCCGTCCGTGACAATGGTCGCATCTCTATCCAGGAAATCACGAATCTCCTTACACAACCGGGCAGGGTGGATGGGAATACTGTTCGAATCCGTATCAGCCTTCAGTTGCTCTTGCCGGCCTTTCACATACTGCCGGCACTCCTCCAGCCAGGGTGACTCCTTCCGGCCATTAGCTCTATCTTGAGCCTCCTTAATCATCTGCTGAATTACGGCTTTGGCGTCTCCGGCGATACCAATATCAATCGAGCGGTTACGCCCAATTTCGGTCGGTTCGATGTCAACCTGAATCCACTTCGCCTCGTCGTTAAACAGAGGGGGACGACCAAAGTTAAGCCCGTAGTTGAGGCGAGTTCCGATGAGCAAAACGACATCGGCCTGTCTGGTGCCAACCCGTGTCGGCCCAAAGCACAGTGGATGGTCCTCGGGGACAGACCCCCGTCCCATCTGAATCAATATCAGCGGCAGTTTGATAAGCTCGATAAGCTCCTGAAGCTCCTTCGCCGCTTTTGACCACCAAACTCCACTCCCCGCAATCACAATTGGTCTTTTCGCCCCCAGCAGCAGGTCGACTGCTTTCTTTACCAGGGCGGCATCCCCCTGCGGCCTCCCTTCTGTGCGGTAATTGGTTGGTAAGATGACTTCCCCCTCTTCCACTTCGGCGCCTAGCACATCGCTGGGAAACTCAAGATAAACCGGCCCCGGTCTGCCCCCGAGGGCTTGCCGGTAAGCCATGCTGACATACTCCGGGATTCTCCTGGTCTCATAGCCGGCCCGCCGCCATTTGGTTACCGATGTTACCAGTGATAGCGAGTCTACGTCCTGAAGGGAGCCCATCTCGAATTGTGCGACCGCACTTCTCCCCCCGAAAACGATTACCGGCGCCTGACATTCAAAGGAATTCCAAAGACTGGTGATGACATTGGTGACACCGGGACCGGCGGTGACCACTGCCACCCCGGGTTGTCCTGTGACCCTGGCCCAGCCCTCGGCGGCGAGTGCCGCCGCCTGTTCGTGACGAACATCAATGAGTCTTACCTTTTCATCAATGCAAGCCTGGAAGATAGGGTCGATGTGACCGCCGGACAGGGCGAAGATACATTCGACCCCTTCTTTCTTGAGTGCTCTAACCGCTAACCGGCCACCGCTAACTTTACCCACTAGTCTACCTCCACGTTTTTATTTCGGTACTATTCGGTGTTGGTTGATGTTGTCTTTGTGAGCCTCGATGAAATCGGGGCGAAGCAATCCGTATAAATCTTTGAGATTGCTTCGTCGCTACGTTCCTCGCAATGACAGCAGAATCAACCATTTATTTCTATCGATTGACTATCTTTAAGATGTCCCTTTTCCCGCCCACATGCTCTGCAGAAGTTGCTTCAGCTTTTCCTCTTTGCATTCGCAGGGAGACGAGAACATGTTAACATCCGTGGTGGTGAGCTGCATCAAGGTATTCATGGCTTCATTCATCTGTGACTCACTGACACCGGCTTCCTTGAGACTGAGTGGCTCACCGATTTCCCTCGCCAGGTTTCTTACCTTCCGGATAAGTTGCTGCACCCTCTCTTTGTCTGAACCGGCTTCAATGCCGATGAACTTAGCTACCGTATCGAGCTTCGTCACCGGGTCAGGTGTGTTAGGAATCGGCGGATTGGACGAGATATACTCCAGTGAATAAGGCAAGGCGATGCCCACGGCCCGCCCATGTGGTATCTTAAAAGTAGCGCCGGCGGTGTGCGCCAGGGCATGGCAAAGCGAGGTGTTGCTATTACCAAAGCCCAATCCGGCAATCGTGGCTGCATTCTGCATTTTCTCTCTGGCCACAAGGTCATTACCGTCTTTGTATACCTTAGGCAGCCAGTCGAAAGCCATCTTTACCGCCTGCAAGCAGAGTCCATCGCTGAAATCAGTTTGCTGCCTGGCGGTATATCCATCCAGAGCGTGGCCAAGAACATCCAATCCGGTGCTTGCCGTCAATGCTGGCGGCATGCCCACGGTAAACTCCGGGTCAATGACCGATATATCCGGGACTATCTCATTATTGGCAAAGGCTATCTTCCGGTGTTGAGCGGTATCGGTGAGCACGATTGCCCAGGTGGCATCTGAACCAGTACCGCTGGTCGTCGGGACGGCAACAAACCTGGCTTTCTTGCGTAGGTTCAAAACGGTCCTTGGGGTAACCGATTTATCCAGCTCGGTGGTGGCCAGGTCAGGCCTCTCATAAAGGAGCCAAGCTGCCTTGGCCGTATCTATTGCCGAACCTCCGCCAAAGGCAATGACCAGCTGAGGCCCGAAATCGAGGAGAAACTTGCTACCGGCACGGGCGACTTCAATGGCCGGCTCCGGCTCCGCTCCATCCCAAATCTTCACTTCATAGCCGGCATTCCTCACCGCCTCGACCAGCTTGTCGCTATACTTTACCATGACTTTGTCGGTAATAATTGCCGCCTTATTACCTTTGCCTTGAAGCTCAGCGCCCAGCCTCCTCAAGATACCCTTCCCAAAAAGCACCTTTGGACTAAGAAAATAAGGCATGATAACCTCCTTGCTGATTTATTTGGCTAGATTAAGGGTCTCATCAGGGCATCATCAAAGGTTATAGCATTATTTCGTCACGCCCATATTAGCATACTGGCTGAGCCATGACAACTAGCCTATACCTCAAAGAAGTCTGGAAATTTTGTTTAGTAACCTATCCCTCTACCCCCTTCCCTTATTAAGGGAAGGGGGAGTAAATAGAAGAGAGGGGGCGAAGCCACCTCTCTAAACCCTCTTTCTTGTCAGGAGAGCTAAACTGGGTGATGGTGTCCATGAGGGGCGAAGCCTCAAATATAGTGAGGAAAGTGTGAGAAGGCGTTAGCCCCTCTTTCTTTTTTTCTCCCTTTTGTAAAGGGAGAAGTCTGAAATGGTGTCAAAGAGGGGCTTTCGCCCCTCTTTGTTCTTTCCCCCTCTCCTTCCAGGAGAGGGGGACTAAGGGGGTGAGGTTACTAAACAATAGTCTCCCTGGGGAGTTCAGATAAATTGATTTTGCCAGACACGGTAGCACACGTCTGAACTAAGCTGGCATGTTATTGCGAGTTTGGGTTTGTGAGGCAGTCTATTAGTATTTTATCAATGACAAAACGGGGATATCTTCAAGCTTTTCTCTTCCCTTAAGCTCTAATAGCTCGATAAGGAATGCCGCACCGATGATGTTACCCTTCATTTCTTTGACGAGTTTGACCACAGCCTCAACTGTACCACCGGTGGCAATAACATCATCCACAATCAGTATATTTTGTTCAGGCTCAATGCCATCCTGATGAACCTCAAGTTGGTCCTGCCCGTATTCCAGGTCATAGGCCTTCCGGTAGACTCGCCACGGCAGTTTCCCCTTCTTTCTTACTGGCACCAAACCACTACCCAGGCGGTAAGCTAATGCTGAGCCGATGATGAATCCTCTTGCCTCTATACTCACCACAGCATCAACCTGTTTCAGGTCATAATGATGGGCAAGCTCATCAATGGCCAGCTTGAAGACCGGTCCATTCCTCAGCAGGTTCGTAATATCTCTGAAGATGACACCCTTCTTAGGAAAGTCCGGGATATCCCGACAGTATTTACTGAAATCTTCTACATGTCCTGAGCCTAGACCGCTGTTGTGACGGTTATTTTCCCACATGTTATTACTCTTCTCCTGTAAGTACTATATAAAGAGGCATTTTACTTTCATGCCCGCTGGATGTCAATTGAACTTTTCGCTCGGTTCCATTTGGTTTTGGTGGTTGTAATGAAACAGTTGTTATTGCGAGCGTAGCGACGTGGCAATCCGGGCGGGCGCAGCCCTCCACCCGGATTGCTTCGCCTCCGCCTGCGGCGGATGGTCTGGCAATGACAGAACAACCAGATGCAAACAGAACCCTTCGCTCATCTTGCTATTGGCCGTATATCAGCCGATGCCTGCAATTCCAGGATATTTCTAAAACCCTGTTTTTGCAGGCTTTGCTGAACACCAGCTATCAGCTGTGGTACGAAATCGTACCCGGAGCCTCGATAAGGCACCTCGGTCACAATCCCTTCTGCAATCTTTATCGACTCCTTATTTTGGTCATAGCCATACCGGAAGGCAGCTCTATGTTCCATCGCTTCGAGAGAACCCATGCCACGATACCTTTTAACCATCCGGTTGGTTTCATAGTCAAACTCTTTTTCGCCGGGTGACTCATCCAACCCGGCTAACAGGCTACCCATCATCACCGTCTGTGCCCCCAGCGCTAATGCTTTGGTGATGTCTCCGGGTTTGGTGACATCACGATTGGTCATATCGAGAATTTTGATACCACCGTCCGCAATCAATGGCATGAGACCATATTTGCCTTCCAGTCTTTTTGCTTCCTGCGCACAATCCCAAATGGCAGAAGCCTGCGCTCTTCCGGTACCCAGTTCCTGCTGAGTTTTACATGCGGAGCCAGGTCCAATACCGACTCTGAGAGCATCACAATACGCTGAAGCTTCAGATACGATGCTCCTTACCATTTCCGCGGAATCAACGTTACCCAGTACCACATCTAAAGCAGGGAAATTACGTTTGCAATATTTCGCGATTTCTAGCTGCTCTTTAAAAACAATGCTTGCGTCGACGACTATCCCATCGATACCAGCGTCGTTGCCCCGACCAATCCTTTCTCTCGCCGCTTCTAATCTCGATTCAACCGCGATAAAGGTTTTCAGTTGTTTATTATCATCCTTGGTGGCTAACGGGTATCGCATATCTTTTTGTAAATCACTATCGGTAACCAGAGCAATAACACGGAAATCATCATCAACTATCGGCAATGTGTCGAGGCAAAATTGTCTTATTATCTTGTTTGCTGCTCTGACGTCATTCTTGTCTAGTGTGTCCCTTCGATGAGCGGTAATCAATTTCTGATGACCATGCTCATCGCTTTTTGGGGTCATAATTTCTTTTAAAGGTATTGACATGTCCTCCTGGTATCTCACATCCCGGTGGGCCACAAAGCCTATCATCTTTGTCTTCAGCGTGCCATCTTCAGTGATGGGCACGCTGTAGAAGCCATATTTTTTTGCGATGTCGAAGACGTCACCGACGGTATTATCCGGGCCCAGGACAAGAGGGTTCTTGACGAACGCAGCTTCAAATCTTTTGACTTTTTCAACTTCTCCTATCTGCTCGTCCAGTTTCGGAAAATTGTAGTGAAGTATGCCAATTCCACCCATTAGAGCCATCAGAATTGCCATATCAGAGCCGGTAACGGTATCCATGGGTGAGCTTACCAGAGGTGTTTTTAGGGTGACTCTCTTGGTAAGAAAGTTCGTCAGGTCAACTTCATCTCGTTCAAAATCAGGCAGCCTGTTAGGAATAAGAGTCATGTCCCCATACCAAAACTCTTTGCCTGAGAGATCAGCGTGTAGTCTTGCCATTCGAAACTCCTCTTCTTAAGCTAGTCGATGCATCTTTGCACCTCATGTTATCATACTCTCTGTAGAAATGAATAGGGGGCGCAATGTTTCCGTAAATATCCGACAGTTTGCCTCCTTCTTAAGCAAATGGTAGTGTCATGCCTGAACCTATATGCGGTCGATGGGAAAGATACCTCTTAAGAAAGGATTCAGGCAGATTCTTCGTGACTGGCCGCGGGAAGGTACCGCCTGGTATGAAGTTCACTGAGGCAGAGGTGGCAGGTATCCTTGGAGAAAACGCTAAGAAGAACTGTGGAATCTCGTCAACTTAGGCAGAATAACCAGAAGACAGTTACGGGTAATGTCTAGAAACCCAGCAAATATCTCGTGGAGCGTCTCAGCATCTGTTGCCCTCGGGTAGTTTGCTCATCTTCGCTAATCAGGTATAGAATCCGCTCAGAGACCATTCGTGCTACTTCTACTAGTTTTTTCATTCTTGAACCTCCGTTCTTTTTACTATTGTTAGTGTAAACGGTGGAGGTTAAGAAACGGTAAATATTGACCTGTTAGTGGTTAAGGGGAGGTTACGATTTGGCAACAAAATGGTTCCAATTTGATGGAGGAGGTCTGCGTTATCTGTCACAAGGTATGGGTGGTGGGGTTGGTATTACGACAATAGCCTAGGTTGACAAAGATATTTCCGCAGAGTATAAAGAACACAGCAGCCTGGTGTGGCGTCAGGTGTGGCGATGGCTACTTCATGAAAATAGGGGGATGCTCTGACTCTCTTCCCCTTCTCCTACTCAGGAGAAGGGGAGCAAGGGGATGAGGTCGTCCGTAAGTGGTGGTGAAGAATACTCCATTGAGCAGAGGGGGAGGCTAAATGAAAGGTTTATTACTCGGCATCTTCGTTGGATTTGGTCTTCTATTGATTAGCTCGATGGTGGCTTGTGCTCAGCCAGCGCCGGCACCGATACCGGCGCCAACACCGAGCCCGACCCCAGCTCCAACTCCCGCTCCAGCACCGGTATTGCCGGTGCCAGCCAAATTTGCCGTTAGTTCCCTGACCGTATCGCCATCTGTGGCCAGTACCGATGAGCTGGTAGCCATCAGTGTCGTGGTCAGCAATGCCGGTGGACTGCCTGGTAGCTACAGTGTGACGCTCAAGATAGATAATTTGCGGGTTGCGACCAAAGATGTCACGGTGGCTGGCGGCGCCAGTGAAAACGTAAGCTTCACTACGCGCAAATTTGTTGCCAAAGAATACGCGGTTGACGTTAATGGTCTGTCCGGCAGGTTGGTCGTAAAGCAACCAGCCATATTTTCCATCCCTCGTATCTCGGTTGTTCCGGGTAATGCCAGCCCTGATGAAGAAGTTACTATCTCCGCCACAGTGACCAATAGTGGTGGTAGTGGCATATACGCGGTAATCTTCAAGGTGAATGGTACAGAGGAAACCAGGAAGGAAGTGACCCTGGATGCTGGCGACATCCAGAATGTGAGCTATAAGTTAAGCAAGACAGTTGCTGGCACATACAATGTTGACGTTAACGGCATAATCGTCCAGTTCACCGTGACCGCGTCACGTACGTTAGTCTTCAAAGATTTGGCATACATCAGAGCGGTGGGTGTTCCGTATAGTGACGACGCTGACCCGGAGTGGGAAGGGGTCTCTGTTAGTGTGAGTTACTATGGTTTGACGGGCGATGAAATTATTCCTAGTGGTGTATCTAATAATGTTACAGTGGAACTGTATTGGTCTCCAGGCTCCCCATCAATATATCACAAAGAGGTCATAATGGACAGTTCGTCTGGCTTCAAGCGGGAGGTGGTGAGAATACCTTTCGATGCTATTCCAAAAAGGCCTATCGGTTTGCCTCAGGACCAAAGGCCGATATTGGATGTGGAAGTGGCTACGCCTACTCAGGGAAAATTTGCCGACCGAAGTGCTGAGATGCAATATTGGCCGCCTGGAAACTGAAAACACCAAACCAGAAGTCGTCTGATAAATGGTGTTTTAAGTGGCGATAAGACTAATCCTAGGGGGGCTTTTAGCTTCAAAAACTGGTAGCGGGGGGTGGACTCGAACCACCGACCTTTGGGTTATGAGCCCAACGAGCTGCCACTGCTCCACCCCGCGTTGCCATTCAAGTATATCCCCGGCGCAGCAGAGTGTCAAGCTGGAGATTGTTTGGGTCTGTAATTGGTTGCTCTGTCATTACGAGACCATACGCCGCAGGCGAAGGCGAAGCAATCCGGGTCGCGGTCTTCGCCCGCCCAGATTGCCACGTCGCTACGCTCCAATGACAGCGGAATCAACCAAATGCAAAAAGCACCACTGAGAACCCAGTTTGACAAACAAGCTCCCTGAGTAATATCCTTAGGGTAGGGGTGTGTTATCCGGTCAGTATTGAGGTGTAGTTTGAAAGTGCTTCTGGTTTACCCATGTTACCCGGATACCTTCTGGAGTTTTAGATACGCTCTGAAATTTATCGCCAAGAAGGCTTCCTTTCCTCCCCTGGGTTTGCTCACTGTGGCCGCCATGCTTCCCGCAGACTGGCAGAAAAAACTGGTCGACATGAATGTAACTTCCCTGCGGGATGAAGATATTAAATGGGCTGACTATGTGCTCATCAGCGCGATGGTGGTGCAAAGCGATTCCGTGAAGGAAGTTATCGCCCGTTGTAATAAGCTCGGCACCAGGATTATTGCCGGTGGGCCTCTTTTTACTACCGGCCACGAAGGGTTTGCGGGGGTAGACCATTTTGTTCTGGGTGAGGCTGAAGTTACCCTTCCCCTGTTTCTGGAAGATTTAGCCAGGGGGCAGGCGCAACATGTCTATGCCTCCGGTGAGCGACCGGAGATAAGTCAGACGCCGATTCCACTATGGTCGCTCATCAATATGAAGCACTACTCATCAATGGATATTCAATGCTCCCGAGGCTGCCCGTTTAACTGCGAGTTTTGCGATATCGTCATTCTCAACGGTCATAAACCCCGCACCAAGGATAAAGCCCAGATTGTGAATGAACTGGAAGCCTTATACCAGCGGGGGTGGCGGGGCAGCGTCTTTATCGTTGATGATAACTTTATCGGCGATAAGAGGAAACTAAAGCAAGAGACGCTACCGGCCATAATCGAATGGTCAAAGGCGAGAAGGAATCCCTTTACCTTTTTCACCGAGGCGTCAATCAATCTGGCTGATGACGAAGAGCTGATGAGATTGATGGCCGAAGCCAGCTTTGAGACGGTTTTTGTCGGCATTGAGACACCCAATGAAGAAAGTCTGGCTGAGTGCAATAAGCTGCAAAATCAAGGCCGTGACCTGGTGGCTTCGGTGAAGAAGATTCAGCGCCACGGTATGGAGGTGCAGGGGGGCTTTATCGTCGGTTTTGATAGCGACCCTCTCTCTATCTTCCGGAGTCAAATTAATTTTATCCAGAAGAGCGGCATCGTGACCGCCATGGTCGGTTTGCTTAATGCTCCCCGTGGCACCAGCTTATACCAGCGCCTGAAGAAGGAAAACCGCCTGGTGGATAGCTTTTCCGGCGATAATACCGACTGTTCGATGAACTTTGTCCCGAAGATGAACCACGAACTGCTTATTGATGGTTATAAAGATGTTGTTACTACTATCTATTCCCCCCGGCACTTCTATGAGCGGGTGGCCACATTTCTCAAAGAGTATCGGCCTAAGAATAAACCGAAGGTATCCCGGCTCCACTTCTATCATATCGGAGCACTGCTAAAGTCTGTCTGGTTCATGGGTATCAGGGAGAAGGGGCGGCGCTATTACTGGAGGCTTTTTATTTCTACCCTGCTGAAGCGTCCGCGCCTTTTTCCTCTATCTGTCAGTCTCTGCGTCTACGGCTTTCATTTTCGCCGGGTCGCCGAGAAGCTCAACCGTACTCTGGCGGTAAACACTATTGTGCCGGAGTGACGGGGAGGCCGGGCTTGGTAGGGAAGGCTGAATTTTCCGGCTACTTATGTTAAAATGGTGATGCCCGAGGGAGTGTGGTGAAAAAGGATATCGAACGTTTCTTAAAATATTTGGTGGTAGAGAAGGGCTTCTCCGGAAATACGGTAGCTGCTTATCGTAATGACCTTTATCATGACCTGGCTGCCTTTGCCGAGCAAGCGATTAGTAAGCGTACGGCGATGCCGGCATGGGTTAATTTCAATCGCCAGGACATGCTCGGCTACGTGTTAAGTCTTAAGGAGAGGGCTCTTGCCTCCACCACGCAAGCTCGTAAAGTGGCCGCAGCCAAGTCTTTCTTCAGGTTTATGGTTGATGAGGGTGGGTTGAAGACTAACCCCACCGAAGGTGTGGGTGGTCCCAATATCGCCCGGCCATTACCCAAACCGATTTCACATCGTGATGCGATGAAGTTACTGGAGCAGCCAACCAAACTGTCTACCCCGGAAGCCAAGAGGGATAGCGCCATGCTGACGCTGTTATACGCCAGCGGCCTGAGGGTAAGCGAGCTGGTATCGTTGAATCTGGATGACGTCGATACGAAGGGTGGTTTTGTGCGTTGCCTCGGCAAGGGACAAAAGGAGCGTCTGGTGCCTATTGCCGGTAGAGCATCTCTGGTGGTGGCCGAATATGTAAAGGGATTCCGTCCCCAACTGGTGCGCCGTGGTGACGAGAAAGCTTTATTTCTTAACCGGCGTGGTGACCGGCTGACCAGGCAAGGCTTCTGGCAGATACTAAAGGGTTACGCTAAATCAGCCGAGCTGGGGCTGGATGTGACGCCCCATACCTTGAGACACAGTTTTGCCACTCATATGTTGAGTGGTGGGGCTGACCTGAGGTCGGTGCAGGAGCTGTTAGGTCATGCTAATATCTCGACCACGCAGGTTTACACCCATCTTACCAGCGAACATGTCCGGCGTACCTATGAGAAAGCCCACCCCAGAGCCAAGTAGTGATTATCTATTGAACCCATGAGTTGCCGATGACACGATAAATCGGAAAGGTCGTTGCGAAACCTATCCCCCTGCCACCTTCCATTGATAAGGGAATGGAGATGCTGGTAAGAGAGGGGCTTTACCCCTCTCTATAATCTCTCCCCTAACGGAGAGTCAAAGAGAGGCGAAGCCTCTCTTAAAAACCTCTTCCCCCTCTCCTGAAAGGAGAGGGGGACTAAGGGGGTGAGGTTAATAAGTAATATGAATCTAAGGAGTTTGATATGCCGGGTAAATCACGCAACAAGCGAGGAAAGTATTCACCTCAAAATAGGACAGGGAAAAGCAGGTCTGGCCAGCCGGACGTACCGGCTCAGCCATCAGCAGTAGCTGAAAGTGGTGCCGTTGCCTCCCCTAAGATAGCCCGTCCTCTGGTAAGCAAACCCAGCTCTGTAGGTAAGTCCCCGGTTGTCCATCATGGTAACATTGCTACCGAGTTGCGCACCATCGGCATACTGACCGGAGTAATGCTGGTTATTCTCATTGTGCTGGCTCGGATTATGTCCTAGACTATGGACTTTGAGGCAGAAAGAGCCCGCTTAGTTGAGAGCCTCAGAGCCGCCATTAAGGATGAGCGGGTACTGGCGGCGATGGCTCGTGTCCCCCGTGAGCGTTTTGTGCCATCCGAAGTACGGCATTTGGCCTATGAAGATAGGCCGCTCCCTATCGGCTTCGGCCAGACCATTTCGCAGCCATATATCGTTGCCCTGATGACCCAGGCATTAGAGCTTAGTGGCCATGAAAAGGTGCTGGAAATAGGCACTGGTAGTGGTTACCAGGCAGCGATTCTGGCCGAGCTAGCCCGGCAGGTAATTACCGTGGAGCGTGTGTCACCGCTAGCTGAGACTGCCAGGAACGTTTTGGATACCCTGGGCTATGCCAATATCACCATGCATCCGGCAGGGGAGACCTTAGGCTGGCCTGATGAAGCACCTTATGATGCGATAATGGTGGCCGCGGCGGCTCCCCGGGTGCCGCCTGACCTGCTCGCCCAGCTCGCCATGGGCGGGCGCATGGTAATTCCGGTAGGTACGGTTTATACCCAGGAGTTATACCGGATTACCCGGCAGGAAAAGAAGAACAAGATTGAAAACCTGGGTGGTTGCCGTTTTGTGGCGCTTATTGGCAAGGGTGCCTGGGATGAGGAAGAGGTAAAATGAGGGGGCACCGGCGAAAAGTGGCCGTAGCTGAGAGAGAGTGACGCGATAGCAGGAGGTAGTCATGGATTTTAGTCTTACTCGTGAGCAGGAGATTCTGAGAGATATGGTTCGGGAGTTTGCCCGGAAGGAGCTTGCCCCTAAAGCCTTGGCCTGGGATGAGAAGGGTGAGTTTATCCATGACATTGTAAAGAGAGCGGCCGAACTGGGTCTGGTGGGCATCATCACCTCCCGGCAGTATGGGGGCAGTGGTATGGGGCATCTGGCGAGGATGATAAGCATTGAGGAGGTTTCTAAGGTTTATCCCTCCCTGGGTTTCTTCCTGCAAACCGGACCAATCGGCATGTACATCCTCGAAAATATGGGCACCGAGGAGATGAAGCAGAAGTACCTGCCGGCGCTGTGCCGGGCTGACCTTATTATTGCGACGGCCGTGACGGAATCGGGTGGGGGGTCTGACCCGGCGACAATGACGACTACGGCGGAAGCGGTCGGTAACGAGTATGTGCTTAACGGCAGGAAAATTTTCATCAGTGAAGCTTCGGTGTGTGACCTTGCCATCGTTGTGGCTAAGACCGGCGATAGGTTCAGTGCTTTTCTGGTGGAAAGGGGCATGCCCGGTTTTGATACACCCAGAAGAGAAAATTACCCGGGGCTGCGCGGTATCCCGGTGGGTGACATCGTTTTGACTAACTGCCATGTTTCCAAGGCTAATCTTATTGGTCAGGAAGGGCGGGGTATGGCGGCCGCTTTAGCCGGCATTGGTGCTGCCGGACGCCCCGGTGTTGCCGGTGTTGCCCTGGGGACAGCCGAAGGGTGCTACGAGGCAGCAGTAAAGTATGCCAAGGAAAGAAAGCTCTATGGCCGGCCTATTGCCGAACTTCAGGCTCTCCAGTTCATGCTGGTCGATGCCAACGTTGAGATTGAGGCGGGGCGCTGGCTTTCCTACTATGCCGCCTGGCTGCTCGACCAGGGTAAAAGCCCTCGTGATGCCAGCAATGAGATTGCCCGCTCTAAGCTATATACCTGCAATATCGCCAGTCGGATTGCCCTGAGCGCCATCCAGATAATGGGTGGCTATGGCACTATCCCTGAATATGAGATTGTGCGTCGGCTTAATGATTCCCTGCCGCTCCTGGCTGCGGCGGGTACTCAGGAAGTGATGAAGACTACCATCGGGAGGAGCATCATCTCTTAGGATGCCCTGTGACATTATCGTTTGTGTGAAGCAGGTTCCCCACCCGGACTATCTCGGCAAGATTTCGCTTGACCCGGGTACGGGGAGAATCAACCGGGAGGGTGTGCCATCGGTCATCAATCCCGGGGACAGGCATGCCCTGGAGGAAGCCTTAAGAATCCAGGCGAAATATTCAGGAAAGATTACGGTTCTGACAATGGGACCTCCGCAGGCGAGGCAAGCCCTGGAGGAAGCATTAGCGATGGGGCCGGATGCCGCTGTTCATCTCTGCGACCCGGCCTTTGCCGGCGCTGATACACTGGCTACGGCTCAGGCACTGGCGTACGTGATTGCTAAGCTTGAGCATTTCGACCTTATCCTCTGTGGTAATTCCACCATTGATAGCGGTAGTGGGCAGGTAGCCGTGCAGCTTGCCGGGTTGCTTAACCTTCCCGGCGTCACCGATGTTGCCGAACTGGTCTTTGAGGACGAGCGAACCCTGCTGGTGAAACGGGTATGGGAGCGAGGCTGGGTTAAGATGCGGACGAAGCTTCCCGCCGTCATCGCCGTAAACGACAAAATCAATCAGCCCCGCCTCCCCACTGTACTCGGTATCATTGCGGCTACTCAGAAAGAGATAAAGCGGTCGACGGCGGCTGATATTGGTGCTGATGTCGGTCGTGTTGGCGTCAGTGGCTCGCCCACCCGTGTTTTAGAGATGAGCCAGTTTCACGCCAGACGTCATGGAGAAATTCTGAAAGGCTCACCCGAAGAGGTGGTAGACCAGGCTATTGATAGGTTGATGAAGCAGGAGATATTGTGACCAAAGGTGAGGTCTGGGTCTGGACTGAGCACTACCGTGGGGAGCTGGCCCGGGTTTCTCTCGGACTGCTGGGCAAGGCACACCAGCTCTGTCAGCAGCGAGGTGAAGGTGAGGTGGCTGCGGTACTGGCCGGCACTGACTCGCCACAACTGGTGACGGAGCTTATCGAGCACGGTGCCGATAAAGTCTACCTGGCCGGCGACCCGGCTCTGTCTCCTTTTGATACCGAACTTTGTGCTCACTTTATGAGTGGTCTCATTGCAAGTTACCAGCCGGATATTGTCCTCTGGGGTGCCACCAGTTCAGGGCGGGAGACGGCGGCCCGTACCGCCGCCAGGCTAGGTACCGGGCTGACGGCTCACTGCATCGACCTCAATATCGAGGAGGTTGAGGGTAGTCTCCAGATGGTAGGTGTCGTCGCTGGTTGGGGAGGTAATCTAGCTCTCAAGATTATCTGTCCTGAGAAAAGACCGCAGATGGCGACGGTTAAACCCGGCCTGTTTCCTCCCGCCCTTCCGCTTTTGCGGAAGGGTCAGGTTATTCCCGTTAAAATGGAGGGCAAAACCTCTCGCCTTGAGATTGTCGAGGTGGTTGAGGAGCGCCAAGAGTCGGCTATTCTGGAGGAAGCGGAAGTGATTGTGGTCGGGGGGTGGGGTTTGAGTTCCCTGGGCGGTTTTCAAGCGGCTAATGACCTGGCGGAGGCTATCGGCGGGACTTCCGCCGGCACCCGCCCGGCCCTGGATGCCGGCTGGATTCCGGCGGAGAAGGTGATTGGGGCGTTTCGGGAGCGGCTCAGTTCGCCAGCGGCGTCCTCGGTGCCAAATTTATCCTGGCGGTGGACAAAAACCCTGATGCCCTCATCTTTGAGATGGCTGATATTGGCATCGTCGGCGACCTTCGAGAGGTACTACCGCAGCTAATCAACAAGCTCAGGGCAACAAAAGGGAAGAGCCATGAGGGGCGAAGCCTCTCTGAAAACAGTGATAGAGAGAAAAGGAGTTAAAGAGGGGCGTTAGCCCCTCTTAATAAAAATATCCCCTTCCCCTTGTCAAGGGGAAGGGGATTAAGGGGATAGGGTTGTTAAACAAACCAATAGGCTTTAAATGGTGGCTTTTTATCTCTGTTTTCTTGTTCGCTGCCGGACTGGTACTGGGACTGACGACGCCGGTCGGTACCGCCGATCTCCTTCCCGAAGATATGGCTGCTATTGAGAAGATGGTTGACTTCGTCAGGCCACTACCGCCAGCATCTCTTTTTCTATTTATCCTGGCGAAGAATGTGGCTGCCATATTGATCAGTTTTATCCTGAGCCCGATATTGTGTCTGGTGCCGGTGATGGCGCTAACTCTCAATGGCTGGCTACTGGGCTGGGTTGCTCCCGGAGTGATTGCAGAGAAATCGGTGGGCTATCTATTGGCCGGCCTACTTCCGCATGGTATTATTGAGCTTCCGGCTCTGATTATTGGTGAAGCGGCGGCGCTCAGTTTTGGCGCGGCCGTCATCGTGTCACTGGTTAAAAAAGACCGGGCCAAGCGACCGCTGGCCAGTCTGATGCCGAACCTGAAGTATCTTGCCTTGGCCATGGCGCTACTGTTACCCGCCGCCCTTATTGAGGCCTACATCACGCCCATCTTGTTGAGGTGAGATGTGCTGGCAAACCGATGTCCCTGGTTATTTATTGAGATTGTTTACCAACCCCTCACCCTTTGTTCATCTCCCCTTCGTACGAAGGGGAGATGAATGGAAATTACGAAAGGGCATTACCCCTTTCAACTACTTCTAAATAGAGAGCATTTAACAACCTGTCTACCTAGTCCACTTCCCTTAGTAAAAGGGGGGAATGTGAGTAAGAGGGGGCGAAGCCCTTGGGGGAAATCCCCCTTAGTCCCCCTTTGCCAAAGGGGGAGAACTTCTCCCTTTAAGAAAGGGAGAGCGAGAGGGATTTTAATAAACGGTGTCTAAGAGGGGCTAACACCCCTCTTTCTCTATTTCCCCCTCTCCTTTTAAGGAGAGGGGGATTAAGGGAGTGAGGTTTGTAAATAATCTCTATTTGCTGTGTTCGTAACTATGGATTATAATAGGGTTGTCGCTCCTTAAGACAAACTCTTAGGGAGTCAGCGGAGGAGAATGAATTAACGAGAGTAGGTGAGTAGATGGAGCAATACGGATTGGATAACATTCGCAACCTCGTCTTATTATCTCACTGTGGTGCTGGCAAGACATCCCTGTCCGAGGCGGTTTTATTTACCGCCGGGGCGGTCAACCGATTGGGTAAGGTTGATGAAGGGACAACTACGTCGGACAATGACCCGGCGGAAGTAAAACATCGCATCAGTATCAATCTCTCGGTGCTCCCCTGTTTCTGGCGGGGGACAAAAATCAACCTTCTTGATACCCCTGGCTACTCTGACTTTGTTGCCGAGGTTAAGGCAGCGATACGGGTGAGCGAGGGGGCCGTTATCGTCGTCTGTGCTGCCTCGGGAGTGGAAGTCGGTACCGAGCAGGTCTGGGGCTACAGCGAGGAAGCCAATCTGGCTCGCTTCATCCTGGTGAACAAGATGGACCGCGAGAACGCTGATTTCTACCGGACTACGGAGCAAATTCGTGCCCGGTTTGGCGCAAAGTGCCTCGCCATCCAGTTGCCGATAGGTGCCCACAACGATTTTCGCGGTATTGTTGACCTGCTGACGATGAAGAGCTATTCCGGCTCTCCCGCCAAGGAGGGCGAAATACCATCAGGGCTGGAGGCTCAAGCGGTCTCTTTCCGGGAAAAGCTGGTGGAAGCAGTCGCCGAGGTTGATGATAAGCTACTGGAAAAGTACCTCGGTGGCGTCGAGCTTACCCTCGACGAGCTGAAGGCGGGCTTGCGGAAAGCGGTCGTTAGCAGCAAGATTGTGCCTATTCTGGTTAGCTCGGCTTTACAAAACATCGGGGCGGGTTTGCTGCTTGATGCCATCGGCACTTATCTTCCCTCACCGAGGGAGGGTGAGGTGGCAGTTATCGCCGATGCGGGGAAGACAGAGACGATGAAGCCCAGCCAGGAAGCGCCACTGGCAGCCCTCGTCTTTAAGACCAGTGCCGACCCATATGTGGGCAAACTCACCTACTTCCGCGTTTACAATGGCGTCCTGGATAGTAACTCACCGGTTTGGAATTCGGTGCGAGGTGAGGCCGAGCGCATCGGTCAGCTATTTATCCTCAGGGGTAAGACTCAGGAACCGATATCACAGATTAAGGCGGGAGATATCGGGGCGGTCGCCAAGTTGAACGTGACCAGTAACGGGGATACGTTGTGTCATCGCGACAAGCTGGTGAAGCTTGTGCCCATTATCTTTCCGGAGCCAATTTTCAGCAAGGCGGTCTATCCCAAGACGAAGACTGACCTGGATAAGCTGGGGTCTTCTCTGACACGGCTGACGGAAGAAGACCCGACTCTGCGCGTCCATCGCGATAGCGGTACCATTGAGACGATTTTATCCGGGCTGGGGGAGACGCAACTGGAGGTAGCCGCCGAAAAAATGTTGCGTAAGTTCGGTGTCGGCGTCGATTTACAGACCCCTAAAATACCGTATAGGGAGACCATTATCACCACGACTGAGGCCGAGTATAAACACAAGAAACAGACCGG
>JAENIS010000083.1 GCA_016844285.1 Dehalococcoidales bacterium | reverse complement strand
AGCCTGGGCGAGTCTCCATACCGGGCCAGTCAGCTCCAGCACTGGGTCTATCAGGAGTTCGCCCTATCCTTTGACGAGATGACGAACCTCCCCAAACTCCTCCGCCAGAAGCTAGCCGAGCAAACCCGTCTCCACAGCATCACGCCATTGCAGGAAGTAGTCGGGCACGATGGCACCATCAAAATCCTTTTCGCCCTCGCCGACGGCAAGACCATCGAATCGACACTGATGCACTATCCTGCCGACAAGGGCCGATGGCGCAACACCGTCTGCCTCTCCACACAGGTAGGCTGCCCCATCTGTTGCCCCTTCTGTGCTACCGGACAGCAGGGCTTTGAGCGTAACCTGACCCCGGGCGAGATAATCGACCAGGTGCTCTACTTCAGCCGGCGGCTAAAAGACCAGGTTAAGCCAAGGGCAAACAGTCATATCACCAACCTGGTCTTCATGGGCATGGGCGAGCCGCTGGCCAACTATGATGCCCTCTGGTCAGCCATCAAGATGCTTAACTCAGCGGAGGGCTTCGGATTAGGTGCCCGTCATATTACTGTCTCTACGGCCGGACTGGTGCCGCAGATAAAGCGCCTCAGTGGGGAGAGCCTGGAGGTAGGGCTGGCTATCTCCCTTCACGCCAGCGAGAATACGCTCAGAAACAAACTCGTGCCCATCAACCAAAAATACCCTCTTGAGCAGCTTATCCCGGCCTGCCAGGAATATCTGGCAAGGACAGGACGCCGCCCTAGCTTCGAATATGTCCTCTTTAAAGGGATAAACGATTCGGTAGAAGATGCCCGTTCCCTGGCCCGACGGCTCGGCGGGCTAAACTGCCACGTTAACCTCATCCCAGCCAACACCACTACCGACCCCAGATTCAGGCCACCAACCCAAGACGCCATACTTACCTTTGAAAGGGAGCTGCAACGTCTGAAGATTAACTGCACCCTCCGCCGCGGGATGGGGCTGGACATCGTTGCCGGTTGTGGTCAACTGCGTAGCCATCTCAGGCAAGGTATGGAAAATCCAAGTTAGTTGACTAGTATCACGTCGGGTAAATAGGCGGCGATTGCTGCTTCATGAAAATAGGGGAATGCTCTGCCTCACCGGCAAGCTTCAGTCGAATGCCCATCCCCCTGACCCCCTTCCAGATGGGAAGGGGGAGTTAAGTAAAAGAGAGGGGGCGTAGCTCCCTCTCTTAAATCTCTGTCCCGTGTTGAGAGCTAAACTGCGGGGCGTCTAAGAGGGGCGAAGCCCCTCTTTCTCTCTTTCCCCCTCTCCTAAGAGGAGAGGGGGAAAGAGAGGGTAAGGTCATCCGTAAACCGTAATGTGTGCTGAAGCAACCATTGGTTCAGTAATTAAGCAGAACAGGATACTAACTATTCCGAGAAGTTGAAGAGGGGCGTAAGCCCCTTTTAAGAAACAATTTCCCTTCCCCTTGACAAGGGGAAGGGAAAACAGGGGATAGAGTTGTCAAATAACCTCGAACTGGAGGGCTTGACTAACGAAGCACAATAGCCGCGTAGATGGCAAAAACGATAACAGCCACTAGAACAAGGACACCAAGAATTCCCGCCAGTTTCCACCGCCCTACTTTATAGCCCAGATAGTTACCCAGAAGTATGGCAACTACGGCGGCAACGAGCATCTCGATAATAGTGATTGCAGTCTTCAAATCAGGCATTACTTCTCTCCTTGGAAACAACCATTGCCGGACACTTCCTCCCCCGGGTATAGTGGCTCTCTGGGAACCGGGAGTAGCTCCACGCCTTGTACCTCAGCCATTCTCATCCTACTCAGTAGAGGCGGGATAGACTTGCCTCAGTAACAGTTGCCATTGACTCCGGTCAAGCCTGGCCAGGTCAAGCACAAGATTACGCAGCGACTCATCGTTAGTCAGCGAGTAGATGGGGACGCTATTCTCAACGTCTCTCCTTACCAGTTTCTTATCGGTGAGGCACTTGAGGGCTTTCCCCACGAACAGCCTACGGCTGTTTAAGGTGCGAAAGACGGCCAGTTCGCCAAAGCGGGTATGAGGGTACCTGCCGAAAAACTGAAGGAGTTCCAGACAGCACTGGTCATCAGCATACTCCCTGGCAAATTGACATAGTTCCGCCCCAATATCAGAGGTAATCATGCTGCCCCCTTCCCGCAACAAGCTTCAGCGAAATCGAGGAGCGGTAGGGACTTGCCTGCTCTACCGCTCCTCATCAGTCATACCGGTTAATCTAGTTGCGCATCGGAGTGCGAGGTCGTACTATTCCGGGTGAAGCAGAACGCTTATTCCGCAGGAAGGAAGGTACTTCAAGCTCTTCCTCTGTCTTTAAACCTCTTAGCATCCTGGTGATTTCCTCTTCCCGGGCGCCGCCGACCATTGATTCCCGGCTGGCAAAACCGGTGGCAATCAGGGTCAGCCTGACCTCATTACCCAGGTTGGGGTCAAGGACAACACCAAAGATGACATTAGCATCCGGGTCAACCGCCTGCCGGATGACATCTGCAGCATGCTGAACCTCAAAAAGGGTGAGGTTCCCGCCCGAAACATTGAACAAAACTCCCCTTGCCCCGCCGATAGAAACATCCAGCAGCGGGCTGGCCAGGGCTTGCTTGGCGGCATCGACGGCACGATTCTGCCCGGAACCACGCCCGATGGACATCCAGGCCGGACCGGCGTCCTTCATCACTGTCCGAATATCAGCAAAGTCCAGGTTAATCAACCCGGGGACGGTGACTACCTCGGCAATCGCCTGCACGCCATGGAAGAGCACTTCATCAGCAAACTTGAAGGCACTATCGACATTCGTCTTCTGGTCGCAGAGGTCGAGTAAGCGGTCATTGGGGATAATAATTAAGGTATCCACTTTATCAATTAGATTCTTAATCCCTTCCTCAGCCGTCGCGGTACGATGAGCACCCTCAAAGCTGAAGGGCTTGGTAACCACCGCGATAGTGAGGGCTCCGCTCTGTTTGGCCACCTCAGCCACCATGGGAGCTGACCCGGTACCGGTACCACCCCCCATACCAGCGGCGATAAATATCATATCCGCCCCGGTGACGACCTGCTTAATCTCGTCACGGCTTTCTTCGGCTGCCTTCCGCCCCATATTATGGTCACCACCAGCCCCCAGGCCACGGGTAATGCGCTCACCAAGCTGGATGCGCTGTGCCGCTTCGGTAATCTCCAGATGCTGGGCATCGGTGTTCATCGCGATAAACTCGACACCCCTGATTTGCTCCCGAACCATTCGGGTTATTGCGTTACAGCCGGCCCCACCCGTGCCGATAACCTTAATCCTGGCCGGGCTGGGGACGTAACTTGTTTTTGCCATTTTTATCTTCCTCCTGTTACTTTATTATGTTGCTAGCGAAAGAGTGGGAGAATCCGGGAAAAGAAGCGGCTCAAACCACTCCTGCTTTTCACCCAGCTCTGCTCCCCGGCACCTTTGTTCTTAAGCTGCCAGAGGATGAGACCAACACCGGTAGAATACGCTGGGTCCCTTAGAGTATCAGTGACGCCAAAGAGATTGGTCGGAGCGCCGACCCTTACCGGTATTCTGGTTACCTGCTCGCCGAGTTCGGCAATACCAGGGAGATTAGCCGAACCGCCGGTGAGCACCAGCCCTGCCGGGATGAGTTTGGCAAAGTCGGTGCGCGGTAGCTCCATGACGATAAGCCGCAAAAGCTCTTCAACACGAACATGGATAATATCCGACAGGTCATTGTAAGAGACACTATGCCCATCCTGAATCACGGGTCTATCACCCTCGGCTGCATCCTTCTCGACGGGCATCACATCACCGTATTTCTTCTTCATTTCCTCAGCCATCTCATGTGAAAGCCCCAGACCAACCGAGATGTCTCGCGTAATCTGGTACCCGGCTACGGGAATGACCGCCGTGTGGTAGATAGTGTTATCTTTGATGACGGCAATATCGGTAGTGCCACCACCAATGTCAGCCACCATGACACCATTCATCTTCTCCTCTTCACTGAGGACAGCTTCAGCACTGGCCAGTGGTTCCATCAAGAGGTCTTCAATCTCAATACCAACGCCGCGGATGCACTTGGTCAGATTCTGGACAGAGGCTACCGCCGCCGTAATAATGTGTGCCTCGACATCCAGACGGAAGCCATGCATACCTACCGGGTTCTTTACCCCTTCCTGACCATCAACGGCATAACTGCGGGGAATGACATGAAGCAGCTTACTTTCGCTGGGGATTTTAACGCTACGGGCAACGTCAAGGACGCGTTTCAAGTCACTGGAGCGAACGAGCTGGTCGTTACGGTTAATAACAATCGTACCAGTATTATTTATCGAACTGATATGCCGGCCCGTAACGCCAACATAAGCTGATTCTAAGCGGTAACCGGCGACACGCTCCGCTTTCCTTACTGAGTCGCGAATCGACTCCTTGGCTTCATTAACATTGACTACCAGGCCCTTCTGCAACCCATGGGATGGGGCGATCCCCACTCCGATGATGCGGAGTCCGCCATTGCCGTCGTTATCCGCCATGATGGTGCAGACTTTGGTAGTGCCGACGTCAATAGCCGCAATCCTGCTCCTTTTCATATTTTTTCCTCCTTAACTAATCGTGAAAGCCAGTTATCCTTTATATTCTCGGTAGTGCACGTTCCACTTGCTGCATAGAAGACTGATATAGTTCTTCATCTCCTGGTCCGATGTCCGATAAAGCTCTGCCAGAAAACCATGCAACAGCTCACCACCGGTCATCCCCGGAGCCGGCTCCTGTGGTCCGGGTAAGTTGATGTAGACCATCTCCGTCATCAGCTTCTGATACTCGATTGACTGTGCCATGTGAACGCCTCCTTTCCTACTAATTTTTTTCTGCTTGCTTTGTTCTGACATTCTATTGCGTGCCAAAAGTAGGCGTCAACTATTGTCCCATTTCTGTCCTACCACAGTTCCGTGCCAAAATAATTACGGAATCAACAAAAAATATTTTTGTCCTTTCTCATTCCATATTTTAATAATGCCGGTAAATACCCCTTGAAACCGCATCCATACTATGTTATAGTGGAACATAGTTAACAGGGTTGGAATATGGTCGAAGACAGGGGTCAAAAACGCTTACCGCCCTACGTTTCTTACCGCACCTTCCAGGCTTTTGTCGACGGACTACAACAGGTAATACCGGCCCGGATTGACCGCAGCTACTGGGGCGAACGTTCCTCCGGCAGCACCGGTACCCAACTGATGTCCGCACTACGCTTTCTGGGACTCGTCGATGTCAACGACACACCAACCAACCGGCTCAAACAGCTGGTCCCGTCTCGCGGTGAGCGCAGGACCGAGGTGCTTCGAGAAATAACCCAGGAAGCTTTTGCCTTTCTGCTGCAGGGTTCGTTTGACCTTAAGACGGCCACCTACGCTCAGCTACAGGAGGTGTTCCATCATACCTTCCAGATAACCGGTGACGTCAGCCGTAAGTGCATCAAGTTCTTTGTGGCTATCGCTACGGATGCCGGCATACCATTGTCTCCATTTATCACCCAACGGAGAAAAATGGCACACCAGGGTACTGGAACTAAAACAACCGGTAAAAGAAATGGCACTAGAACGAGCCAGAACTTACTAGTTCCACAAAACTTGAAACAAGTTCCAAAACAAGGTTCCTGGGACGAAATGGTACTGGCCAAGTTCCCCGCTTTTGACCCGGCATGGTCTGAAGAAGTAAAACTAAAATGGTTTGAGGCCTTTGACAAACTGCTTAAACGAGCCCCGGCCAGGGCCGTTAACTAATTTTTGAATAAGACCGGCTGCCCCGGATAGAAAATCCAACCCTACCCTGAAAGATTGTCTATTAACCCAACCACCTTAATCATCCTCTCCTGCCAGGATACCAGAAAAGCAACATACTCTTCTATTGGTTCGGTTCGCATTCGGTTGGTCTACCATTGCAATGACAACTATTTCACGACAGCAACCAAAACCAAATAGAACCCTTCCATTATATTCCACCAGATACCACTTCATTTCTAGCGTCCTGTCTGGTTAATTACTAAACTAATGACTTCTTCAGCACACATTACCACTTAGGGACGGCCTCACCCCCTTAATCCCCCTCTCCTTTTAGGAGAGGGGGAAATAGAGAAAGAGGGGCTTCGCCCCTCTTAGACGCCCCGCAGTCATAATAGTTTGTATACGTTCAATAACCGTCATTCCAGCGTAGGCTGGAATCCAGAAGCAGGGTGGTATCTGGATTCTGGCCTTCGCCAGAATGACATTTTCTATTTAAATAGCATCTCTCATGCCCTGAGTCCATTCTATAATGAGACTGTTAGTAACTCTCCCTTCCCGTCGTGAAGGGAGTCAGAGCTTTTCCCTATTTTCATAAAGTAGCCATAGACACCTATTTACCTGACGTGGCACTAGGTGATATTGTTGAGTTCTTACAAGAAGAGAGATTATAGAGAAGGAACTCTGCCCCTTCCCATTCTTACTCCCCCCTTCCATTACTAAGATAAGAATGATAGGATATTAAACGACCTGACCGAAATGGGTGAGAATAGACAATAACCAGGTGGTATAATAGCGCACAGGAGGCGAACAATGGACATCACCAGGTATAGAGTTCCTACCGATAAATTGCGCTGGCAGTGTGACCCATCTCTCTTTGACTTCGATTGTACCAGCGAATTGACTCCGCTGGGTGAGTTTATTGGCCAGGATAGAGCCGTACGTGCCGTCGAGTTTGGCCTGGCCATGAACCGTGACGGCTACAATATCTATGTCGCCGGACTCACCGGAACAGGCAAGACATCGGTGGTGAAAAGCTATATCAAGAAGCTTATTGAGCGAAGACAGAAAGAGCAGCCCTACCATCCGGAAGATTGGTGCTATATTTACAGCTTCGCTGACCCCGACCGCCCACAGAGTCTCAACCTACCGCAGGGAAAAGGCAAGGTGTGGCGCGACCAGATAAGTAATCTCCTGCAAAGACTTAAGGAGGAGATGGCCAAAGCCTTCTCCAGCGAAGAGTACAAGGCAGAGCAGAAAAAGACCACCGAGGAAAGCCATAGCGAACAGCAGAAGCTGTTCCAGGAAATTGGCGATGCTGCCCAGCGTCAAGGTTTCGTGCTGGAGATAACCGCCATCGGGCCAGCCTTGATTCCCATGCTCAATGGCAAGCCAATGTCTCAGGCAGACTACCTGGCACTGGAGGAGCCAGTACGTAAAGAACTGGAGACAAAACGTAATGACCTGCTGAAAAGGCTACAGTCGGTTATCGAAAGAGCCAGAGAGATAGACCGGGAAATAGCCGAGAAACTACACAACACCGATAAAGCCGTGGCCGATTTTACGGTTTCGCGCCTCTTTGACAGTCTGCTGGTAGAGTATCAAGACTCAACGAAAATTACCCGGTATCTTACCGACTTGAAAACTTATACCCTGGATAGTCTGGATGTATTTAAAGAGACCGAGGAGACCGCTCACCCGGGTGCCGATATGACCCCGGCCACTTTCATGCCCGTCCGGGACCCCTTCCTCCCCTTCCATGTCAACATCTTTGTCGATAATAGCGCTACTGTCGGTCCGCCGGTAATCACCGAGACCAATCCCAACTACCCCAACCTCTTTGGCAAAATTGAGCGGCGTTTCCTTCTCGGCGGCTACCTTAGCGACCACACCATGTTGAAGCCGGGCTCCCTGCAACTGGCCAATGGCGGCTACCTCTTGCTCAGCGCCAACGATGTGCTCACCAACCCCGGTGTCTGGCCTGCCTTGAAGCGTTCCATCAAAACCAAGGAGGTGAGCATCGAGGACCCCTTCGAGCAGTTCGGACTCATCGCCCCGCAAGGATTAAGACCGCAGCCGATGCCGGTAGATGTCAAGATAATCCTCATTGGCGATAGCATGCTCTACCAGCTCCTCTCCCTGCATGATGAGGACTTCTGGGAAATATTCAAGGTAAAGGCCGACTTTAACTTTGAGGTGGATAGAAGCAAGGACAACATGATGGCACTGGCATCCTTCATCGCCGGTTGTTGCCAGGAGTGTAACCTGCGCCACTTCGACCGGACGGGCGTGGCTAGGGTCATTGAGTATGCCTCACGCATGGTCGCTGACCAGGAGAAAATGTCCTCCCGATTCGCCCAGATTAAGGAGCTAATCGAGGAAGCCGAGTACTGGGCATCCCAGAATGGAGGACTTCTGGTCCTCGCCGAGCACGTGGAGAAGGCCGTCCAGGAGAGGCGCTTCCGCCACAACCTGCCCGATGAACGAATCAAAGAAATGATTACCCGCGGCACCATCATGATTGACGTCGCTGGCAGCGTTGTCGGCCAGGTCAACGGACTGAGCGTTTATAGCCTGGGCGATATCACTTTCGGCAAACCGGCACGTATCACCTGCCAGACTTTCCTGGGACGTGGCGGACTCATCAATATCGAGCGGGAATCCCAACTCAGTGGCCGTATCCATGACAAGGGCGTGCTCATCCTCAGTGGCTATATGGGCTGGAAATATGCCCAGGACAACCCCCTTTCTCTCTCCGCCAGCCTTTGTTTTGAGCAATCGTATGAAGGTATCGATGGCGACAGCGCCTCTTCGACGGAGCTATACGCTTTGCTCTCCAGCCTGTCGGGCATACCCATAAAGCAGAATATTGCCGTGACCGGTTCGGTAAACCAGAAGGGAGAAATCCAGCCCATCGGTGGTGTCAACCAGAAGATAGAGGGCTTCTTCCAGATTTGCCAGGCCAGGGGACTTACCGGAGACCAGGGAGTAATGATACCCCGTACCAACCTGAGAAACCTGATGCTCTGCCAGGAAGCAGTCGATGCCGTTAGTGAGGGTAAATTCCACATCTATGCCGTGGGCACCATTGATGAGGGCATCGAAGTGCTGAGCGGTGTCGCCGCCGGCGAGAAAAAGAAAGACGGCACCTACCCTGAAGGCACCATCAACTACCTGGTAGACAAGCGACTAAAGGAGATGGCAACCAAGCTGAGACACTTCTCGGTCGCCTCCGCAGACGGGGAGAAAGAAGGCAAGCTCGTCCTGAAGAGAGATGGGGCTGGTCAATAAGTCACGCTGAGATTGCTTACTAACCCCTCACCCTTTATTGCCAAGGGAAGGGGGCAGGGGGATAGGTTCCTAAATGACCTCTCACTCTCCGATGAGCCGGTACATATTTTCATAGGCTTTCCTGAAATCGGGGTCAGCCTTTGCCATCTTATCTCTTAAGGCATTCATGCTGCGGACGAACTCCGGCCGGTTCTTGTTCTTGACGATATTAGCCCAGGTTGCCGAGCTTCTCTGGAACTGCTCCTGGATTTCGGTCACGCCGGGTAGATTCATCTGCAGGGAGGCATAAAACTCGGCGTCTTCGGTCATCACCCCCTTGGCCAGGGTAAGCAACAGCTTATAGGTGCTGCCGCCGATGGCTTCCATCTCCGGCAGCCGGTTGAGGCTAAGCAGGGTATCCGCCGAGACGATAGCAATAAAGTGGGCCAGCCCCAGAATCACCGCCATCATCTCATCGTGTTCCCGGGGGGTCATCAGGGTCACCCGGGTGCCGTGGGCTACCAGATATTGCTTGACCTTATTCGCCAGGGCTAGCTCCTTCTCATCAGTCGGGGTCAGCACAAAGTTCTGATTGGTAATATCCCGTGCGCCGGGGCCAAACATCGGGTGGACACCGAGCACCAGCCCGGTTTTAATATATTGGTGCATGATGTCTACCGTGGAGCCTTTGACAGAAGTGATGTCCATGATAATCTGGTTGGGCGTGAGCCAGGGCGCTATTTCCTTCACTACCGACTCAAAGCTATCTATCGGCACGGACAGCAAAATAACGTCGGCATTTCTGACGGCTTCCCGGTTGGTGGCAACCTCGACGCCAAGCTGCTGCCCGGCTTCGGCTAGCTTCTTCTCGTCCCGGCCGGTGATGACCACCTCTTTGCCATCCTTTAATAAGAAATTGGCAAACCAGCGCCCCATCTTGCCCGAACCACCAATAATGGCTACTCTCATCTGTTCTTCCCCGTAACACCGCTCTGTCATTGCGAGCGAAGCGTGGCAATCTCTACCACAATCAGTTTGGGACTATTTTAGCCCAATTCGCCAGTTTTTACCAGTAGCTATAATCCCACTTGGTGTTAAATCCTCCCCATCAGTCCCCATCCTTTGTTAAAGGAGGGGGAAGAAAAAGAAAGAGGGGCTGACGCCCCTCTTAGATACCGGGTTGTTTACTTTAAGATATTTTAGTAAAGCGGGGTGTACAATAGACAGGACTTTTAGAGTAGCATTTGCGCTTGTCTGAGTTTGGGATAACTAGACTAGGCAAGTCAAAAGTTCCCGATTATCGCTCCAACCATTCCTCTTTGGTAACGCCAGCTCGTCTCAAAATCCGGGAGAGGAGAGCAACCCCGATATCTCTACGATGTGGATTAGGAATGGTTAACACCAGCTCACCTTTTATCATGTATGGGTGTTTGCCGCCCTGATAGGGGCCATCAAAACCACGCTTTCGAAGCCGTCTCACCAAATCTGCCCATGAAACGGATGAAAGCTCAGCCACTAACTTCCAACTTTTTGAGTTCTTCTACTTTGTGTTCACCTATTGAGGGGATAGGCAGTCCTCTTTTGAGCCTTACGACGAGCCAGCCATCGATAACCTCAGCCAGATTATGACGGCACTGCTCAAGTGTCTTGCCAGTGGCCCAGACCCCTTCAAGCTCTGGAACCTCCCCATAATATGGTTCTTCATCATCAATAATTTCATACTTCGCCCGGCTCAAAGCAGCGTCAATATATTCTGTAATCATTCTTCGCCCCTCTTAAGTTGCCTTTCGCTATAGAATACAGATTACCTAAAAATCATTATAATTTCAATAGTTACATAGAGCAAGTTAGACGTAGCTATAATCCCATCCACTCTTTGGTGTTAAATCCTCCCCCTCAGTCCCCCTTCCTTTCGGCAGGCTCAGGACAGGCTCTTTGTTAAAGAAGGGGGAAGAAAAGGAAAGAGGGGCTGACGCCCCTCTTAGACACCCGGCTAGTTAAGCTGTAGATAATATTCTACAGTAGTGTTGACATTTAAATATTTTTGTGATACGCTTCTTTTAAGATATTAAAACTATGCT
>JAENIS010000022.1 GCA_016844285.1 Dehalococcoidales bacterium | reverse complement strand
TGCCACATGACAGCACAAAAAATCACAGATTTCAATTTATCCCAACAATGACTTTCAAAGAAAGTTTGACTTTTTAATTCCTCGGGGTTAATCATCGTGATAGCCATTGTTTCCTTTGGGGTCAGTTTACCTTTTACATAATAAAAGCTAACCGATTTAATTTCGTATGATATGCCATTAGGTTCCTTGGAAATATTTGTTTGTAACCCGGCTAGTCTTTCTAAAACTAACCCCTTCCAGCCTTTATTCTGTCTGCCAGTTTCAAAAGTAGTAATTCCGTGTAATTTGGTAAGTTCTGCCAGATCTTGGCCAATATAGCTCTTTAAATTTTCAATAGCTTGCTTTCGCGCGATAATCGTCAAACTACAACCTCGATAAATTGCGGGTTTGAATTCATCTTCCTTTTCAAATCCTCAAAACGTTTGATTGAAAGATCTAGGTATTCTTTAGAATTATCAATGCCAATGAAATCACGTTCATAGTAATAGGCAACTAAGCCTGTAGTTGAGCTTCCCGAAAATGGATCTAAGACAGAGTCTCCTTTATTCGTGCTTGCCAAGATAATACGCTTTAACAACTCGGCTGGTTTCTGTGTAGGGTGTTTTCCATGCTTCTTTTCCTCCCTTTTTGGCGTATTGATTGCCCAAACCGATCTCATTTGGTTACCGCTTTTTTTTATAAAGTCTTCTTCCCACATGCCATTTTTCATTAGATCATAATTAAAAGTGTGTTTATACTTTTTATCTTTCACTGCCCATATCAACGTCTCGTGACTTGCGGTAAAATACCTGCAACTCAAATTTGGAGAAGCATTCGGTTTAAACCAAGCAATATCATTGAGAGTATGGAATTGGTTAATCTGTAAGGCAAAACCGCACTGGTAAATTGAATGGTAGGTGCCGCTTATCCAGATAGTTCCATTTGGTTTTAATACTCGTCGGCAGGCTTTTATCCAGTCAAGGTGAAACTCGAAGTTGTCTTTTGACCCGTTACCAAGGTCCCATTCACCCTTTTTGACACTCACTCTTTTGCCATTCTGACAGGTGAACGTTCCATTGGAAAGAAAATAAGGAGGGTCAGCAAAAATCATATCGATAGACTCTCCTGGAATCTCAGCGAGTAAATCAACGCAATTATCCAGATAGAGCTTGAAGCGGGGCACTTCATAATAAGGAGTTTTCATCTTATCTTTATGGCGGAGGGAGTGGGATTTGAACCCACGACCCCGATTTCTCAGGGCAAGCGCTTAGCAGGCGCCCGCACTAGACCACTATGCGATCCCTCCCGAACTCACCAGGCTAGCTATATTCTATTGTATTCTGCGTCTTTTGACAATGGGATAAATCTGAGATTGTTTAGTAACCTATCCCCCTAACCCCCTTCCCTTAGCAAGGGAAGGGGGAGTAAAGAAAGAAGAGGGGAGCTTCTACACTTCCTGAGTGAAATCCCCCTTAGTCCCCCTTTGCGAAAGGGGGAGTTGTCTCTTCTCCCTTTGTTAAAGGGAGACCGAGAGGGATTTGAACGGGTGTTTAAGAGGGGCGAAAGCCCCTCATCCTCCTCTCCTGAAAGGAGAGGAGGATGAGGGGGATGAGGTCAATAAAAACCTGGTTAATTGACTACTTGGTTCTGTTTGCATTTGGTTGGTCTGTCATTGCGGTGAGCCGAAGCCCTGAGCATAGCGAAGGGGAAGCGAAGCAATCTCGGAATGTCTTGGGCAGAGATTACCAAGGGGGCTAACGACCCCCGCAATGACAACTATTTCCCTATACCAACTAAAACCGAATGGAACCCTGATATTCGTTGGCTCTACCGGTGGTTGAGCCGATTGCCAGGATTACTATTAGTAAGGTGGAGTGGAAGAGGAAATTGCCCGGGGTGAATCTCCCCCTCTAGCGTAGCCTTGACACTCCCAGATAGGCGATGCTACACTTCACTTGCTCAGGGTAGAGAGCTTGCTTGATTATGATTATCGCCGGGTGGCTGGTTGTATGAAGAAAGTTGGACTTCTTTATCATCCCATGAAAGAGGGTGCCTGCGCTCTGGCCGGGAAGTTGGGAGACTTCTTAGGCTCTCAGGGAGTTGCGGCTTGGGTATGTTCGGCCTGGGAAGAAGAGACGGCTAAGGCTCAGGTAAGTGGCACTGATTTGATTTTAACCATTGGTGGTGATGGTACCATCCTGCGGTCTGTCCAGGCGGTGCTGCCGGGAACAACTCCCATTACCGGCATCAACCTGGGTAATCTGGGATTTATGACCGAGCTAAGTGTTAATGAAACGCTGGATAAGCTGCCGGACTTACTAGCGGGTAAGGGCTGGATTGATGAGCGCTCTTTGCTTGAAGCCGAGCTTTCCTCGACCGGCGAAGCACAGTCAGTACCACACGTGTTTTATGCCTTAAACGATGTTGTCGCCGCCCGTGGGGCAGTGGCCCGGGTAATCTATGTGGAAGCGAGTATTGATGGCGAGCTACTAACCACCTACAAGGCTGATGGGGTGATTGTGGCGACGGCCACCGGCAGCACTGGCTATTCACTGTCGGCGGGTGGCCCTATTCTCCATCCGCGGGCGAAAGAGTTTCTGTTGCTGCCGATATTGCCTCACCTCGGTACGGACTACGCACTGGTATTGCCCTCTACGGTGGTGGTCAAGTTGTGTCTGAGCATGACCTACCCGGGCACGCTGAGTATCGATGGTCATACTAATCTGCCGCTGTCAACCGGTGCCACTATTACCGTGAGGCGTAGTGCTAGCACGGTGCGGTTTTTGCGTATTCACTCGCAGGACTTATTTTATCGCTCTCTAGAGCAAAAATTGAAAGGGAAGCAACCGGTTGAATCAAATGGAAAAAGCTAAAATCAGTGACGCACCTCAGATGCATAAGTTGATTAACTCCTTTGCCGAGAAGGGCGAGATGCTCGCCCGCCCGCTCAGTGAGATATACGAAAATATCAGGGATTATTTTGTGATTAGAGAGGGCGAGCGGGTGATTGCCTGTGCTGCTCTCCATGTTAACTGGTCGGACCTGGCCGAGGTAAAATCGGTGGCGGTGGCTGAGGATAGCCAGAGACAGGGGATTGGGGAGCAGCTTATCAAAGCCTGCCTCAGCGAGGCTAAGGAGCTTGGTATCCCGACTGTTTTTTGCCTGACCTATAAGCCGGGCTTTTTTACCAAGCTTGGTTTTACGCAAGTCGACAAAATGCAACTACCTCAAAAAGTCTGGAACGAATGCTATCGCTGTCCCAAGTTCCCCGGTTGTGATGAGATAGCGCTGATTTGCTACCTGGAGATGCCTGCCAAGGTATAAGTTATGATGATTCAAGAAGGAGGGCGAGGCAATGTTTGACCCGGCCTATATCGGTGTCGTCACCCTCGGGCTGTTGCACGGAATGGAGCCGGGCCACGGCTGGCCGGTGGCGGTGATGTATTCTACGAAAAAGAGAAACCCTATGGCTGGCGCCATTCTCAGTTCAGGTGTGATTGGCATGGGACACCTCATCTCATCAATCGCCGTTGTTGTTGCCTATGTTCTGCTTCAGTCATGGCTGGACTTTGAAGCGCCATGGCTAAAATATCTGGCCGCAGGCACCCTACTCATACTTGCCGTTAGGCTTTTCCTGGAAAAATCCGATGAGATGCAAAAGCAACATGGTCACATTCATCAAAATCAGCCGGAGATTGAGCATGAGCACGAACATGAGCATTCGGGTCAGGGTCAGCATACCCACCGGCACAAGCACACGACCGGTGTTGTCTTGAGCCTTTTGGGGCTTGCCTCCTTCGCTTTTATTCTCGGCTTTGCCCATGAGGAGGAGTTTGCTCTGCTGGCTTTGATTGCCGGTGGTGTTAATGCCTGGATACTGATGCTCTCGTATGGCGTCGCCGTGCTTGCCGGGCTGATGGTAGTAACGATTGCTTGTGTCAAGATTTATAAGAGCATCCAACCCAGGCTAGCCCGTTACGAAAAGTATGTTCCGAAAATAAGTGCCGGAATTCTGGTGGTACTGGCAATTATTATCATTCTTGGGTAACAGTCCAGCTTGCGGAGATTATCTTGAGCAAAGAAAAGACATTATCCAGCCAGAGCATCTTTAACGGGCGGGCGGTAAGGCTACGTCTTGATACGGTGCAAACGCTCAGCGGGCGAGAAACTACCAGAGAGATTGTGGAGCATAGTGATTGTGTTGCGATTATCGCTATTGATGACAATGATAATGTGCTCTTGGTGAATCAGTTCCGTGAGGCCGCAGGCAAAGAGCTTCTCGAAATCCCGGCCGGCGGCATTGAGCCAGGTGAAGACCCGGTAACGGCGGTCGGTCGTGAGCTTCAGGAGGAGACCGGCTACCTGCCCCGGAAAGTGGAGAGACTTGGTGGTTTTTACCTGGCCCCCGGTTATTGTACGGAGTTTCTGCACCTCTATCTGGCGACTGAGCTTGTGCCGAGCCAGCTCTATGCCGAGGACACCGAGAGTATCCGGCTGACCCGGTTGCCGGTGAGTCAGATTCCCGGTCTGCTGACCTCAGGCAGTCTCTGCGATGCCAAGAGTATCGCCGGGTTGTTTACCTTCCTTGATTACCGGAAGACGCACTAAGTCCAGGGAAATACCTGGTGTCCTGTCTGGTTAATTAGCCAATGACTGCTTCAGTCGAATGCCCATCCCCCTGTCCCCCTTCCCGATGGGAAGGGGGAGTTAAGTAAAAGAGAAGGGGCTACGTCTCTTCTCTTAAATCTCTTCCCCGTAACGAGAGGTAAACTGCGGAGTGTCTAAGAGGGGCGAAGCCCCTCTTTATCTATTTCCCCCTCTCCTGGAAGGAGAGGGGGATTAAGGGGGTGAGGTCGTCCGTAAATAGTAATGTGTGCTGAAGCAGTTATTGGCTTAATAATCTGATGTGACACTAGCCCAGCTTGCTGCTGAGCTGGCGTCCTCCCAGCAGATGCATGTGGAGGTGGTCTACTACCTGTCCGCCCTGGCGGCCGCAGTTTATCACCAGACGGTAGCCATTTTCCGAGATGCCTTCCCTTTTGGCCAGTTGATTAGCGACTGTTACCATGTCGGCGATGAGAGGCGCTTCCGCTTCGGTGAGGTGGGTAAGGGAAGGGATGTGTCGCTTCGGCACGATAAGCAGGTGAGTCGGCGCCAGCGGACTGATGTCGCGAAAGGCGGTGACTTCTTTGCCTTGATAAAGAATGTCGGAAGGTATTGTCCCGGCGATAATCTGGCAAAAAACGCAGTCCATTTTCCTCTCCTCTAGCCTTATTTCCGGTGAGGGGGTGAGCCAGAAAATGCTATCATATTGCTGTTCTATCGGCAAGCCAGAGTGGCATTACTTAACAACCCTAACCCCTTTATCCCCTTCCCCTTGCCAAGAGGAAGGGTATCGAAAATCCCCCTTAGTCCCCCTTTGCGAAAGGGGGAGTTGCCCCTTCTCCCTTTGTTAAAGGGAGACCGAGAGGGATTTGAACGGGTGTCTAAGAGGGGCGAAGTCCCTCTTTCTTTTCCTTTCCCCTCTCCTGCAGATAGCAGTACACCGCTGATAGTAAAGTTCCTCATCAATTTTCAAAACATACCTTCAAGGCACCCACGTTCCAAGAACCATCCGGCAGATATCGCCGTCCTGTTGCCAGGGGCGGGTTGAGCCTATCCTAACGGTCCAGTGACCGGAAGTCAATGCCAAACCAACTTCATGACCGCTGATGGACAGCAAAGCACTAAGGCGAACATAAACCAATTTAAGGAGGAAGGAAATGGCCGCTAAACCAAGGAAGAAGGCACTATCACGGGAACGTTACGAGAAATAAAACCCAACGGTGAGTGCGAGGATACCGATAGACAAGAGAGACAGGCTAATGGCGGTTTTAGCTAGGCTCAACATGACACTTGCTCAATTGCTTACTCAATTCGCAGACGAGATGGAAATCACGACAAGACCCTTGGTGGAGGCACGAAAAGAAGGATTCATAGAAGCCAGGAAGATGTATGGGGTATGGTACCGATGCCAGAAGTGTGGCCAGCAAATACTGATGAATAGTACGAAAGAGAAAATGGCTGTCGCCAGACACATGGTTGAAGACGGCTGGTCTCACGAGGTATGCCCAGAAGAGACGAGACCAGGCAAGTGAGGAATCCGTGCGATGAGCAAAGCCTATTTGGACCCTCAGGAAGTGAAAAGACCGGAGCAACAGGCCAACATCATCGGGACAAACTCCTGATCCGGCTCTTATTTCTTCCAGGGAATTAAACTATCGGGCGTTGGCATTATTGATATTGTGTATTTGCCGCCGGTTACGGGGTTTGTCCCGATGATGTTGGCGAACCCGCCATCACCCCTTATAATTTCGTATAATCATTAAGTTTGTCGTTATTGAATCAAAATGATACGTATATCAAACCTGTCTAAGGCCTATACGCAAAGGGTATTGTTTGCGAGTCTCAGTATCAACATCGATACCCATGACCGCATTGCCCTGATTGGCCCGAACGGTTCCGGGAAGACCACCCTGCTTGATATCCTCGCGGGGAATACCAGCGCCGACTCCGGCGAAGTGATTAAACGAAAGGACCTGACCATCGGCTATTTGAGGCAGGATATCAGTCCGTCTTCCGAGAAACGGCTGCTGGACGACCTTCTAACCGCCTCCCCGAAGATAACGGCACTGCTGTACAGGATCGGCGTCCTTCAGGAATCGCTCTCATTGGAGACAAATAGTCAAGCTGAATTCCTGCGTGAGCTGGGCGAACTGCAGTCTGCTTACGAAGCTGCAGGTGGCTACGATATTGAACACCAGGCGAAGATTATTCTATCCGGACTGGGGTTCAGCCAATCGGACTTTCCACGTGGCTTGAGCAACTTCAGCGGCGGTTGGCTAATGCGTGCGGCGTTAGCCAAGCTCTTGCTCATCAAGCCGGACCTCTTGCTGCTGGATGAGCCTACTAACCACCTGGACCTTGAAGCATGTATCTGGTTCGAGAAGTACCTCGCGGCGTATCGGGGAGCTGTCATCGTAACGTCACACGACCGCGCATTTCTGAACCGGGTGGTCAGTAAAGTGCTGGCCATCGAGCCGGGTGAGGTCATTCAACATCGTGGCAACTATGATGCGTACATCATTGCACGCCAGCAAGACCTGGAAATGAAGCAGGCCGCCGCGGCAAGGCAGGCGAAAGAAATACAGAGAGAAACACGCTTCGTCGAGCGCTTTCGTGCCAAGGCCACTAAGGCGAGCCAGGTGCAGAGCCGTATCAAACGAATCGATAAGATACAACGAATTGTGATTCCGAGGACAACCAAGAGGATACATTTTTCATTTCCGGACTCGCCGCGCAGCGGCAAAGAGGTCATCTCTCTCGTCCATGTGCATAAATCATACGGCACTAATGTCATCTATCCGGATTTGAACTTGGTGCTGGACCGTGGCGATAAAGTGGCTCTGGTTGGTCCCAACGGCGCTGGAAAAACCACACTGCTCAAGATTCTGGCTGGAGTCCTGCCCTTCGAACAAGGAGAGCGCAGGCTCGGGCACAACGCGGTACTGGCTTACTATGCCCAGTATGTACTCGAACTGCTAAACCCAGCGAACTCCGTACTGACCGAAATGCAGCAAGCAGCCCCCGACGCACCGCCGCAGAACATCAGGAAAATACTGGGCGGTTTTCTTTTCGGAGGTGACGATATTGTGAAACCGATAGCCATATTGTCCGGCGGAGAGAAAGCACGCGTAGCCCTGGCCAAAATGCTGGCCCAACCCAGTAACCTGCTCCTGATGGACGAACCGACGAACCACCTCGATATTGCATCGCGGGAAATCCTGGCCGATGCTCTAAACGACTACCAGGGTACAATCTGTCTGATAACCCATGACCGAACCCTTATTCGCGACGTTGCCAACAAGATTGTCGAAATAAAGAACGGACAACTCCAGATATTTCCCAGCGACTACGACGGCTATCTCGCCAGGAAGGCAGCCGATGAGAAAATGGCCGAGGCAGCCGCCGGGGCTTTGGGGACCAACCAAAAGGTCAGTAAGACTGCCACCAATACGAATGTGGCGAGTACCGCGCGCCAGCAAGCCCAGACTGACGAGCGACTTCAGAAAATGCGGCAACGTCAGAGTCTGGACTACGCAAAGCAGACCAGAAGAATCGAGGATAAGCTGGTCTCTTTAGAATCACAGTTAGCGGAAATCGAGGCGCTATTCGCCAGTCCGGAGCACTACCGCGATGGCTCACAGGTGGTCAGCACCATCGAAAAGCACCGCCTTCTGAAGGAGGAAATTCGCCTCCTTGCGGAAGAGTGGGAGAATCTGTCTCTAGCTGCTGAGAAACTGGACAAAGAGCGTGAGGCTTCCAGAAAAGAATAGTCTACTCTTTATCAGTATCTAACAGCAGACCGCCGAAATCACAGCGCCTTTCAGTTAGATACCAACTCTACCCCGCCTCACCATCTAAGTAACATTCCGCTACTTTGTTACCAAAGGTTAAAAAAATAGACGCTCATTCTCCGGAGTTAACGAAATAAGCAAAAGTAACCTCATCGGTTATACCTCTGGCGGGAAGACAAAACACTGTGGCCGTTGAATCTCTCCGGCTGCAGTGGTATCATTCTCACAGTGCATTCAAACTGAGCCACGACATGATTAAAAAGCTCTCTTTAGAAGATACTCGTATAATATATGGGGTCATAAACAAGGCGGCTCGAGCCTACCAGGGCGTTATCCCTGAAGACTGTTATCACGAGCCATACATGCCGGAACGAGAACTGCGTCTTGAGATGGCAAGTATGACCTTCTTCGGCTGGGGTCAAGAAAGTAAAGTCGTTGGCGTAATGGGCTTCCAGCGGGTCAAGGAGGTTACCCTCGTCAGGCATGCTTACGTGTTGCCAGATTATCAGAGAAAAGGAGTTGGTACAAAGCTACTTAACCACCTAAAGCAAATGACGGAGGCCCGACACTTGCTTGTAGGGACTTGGGCAGATGCCATCTGGGCAATTCAGTTTTACCAGAAGCACGGCTTTGAACTTATGCCTGAGAAAGACGAACTCTTGAGGAAGTACTGGGATGTTCCCCAACGTCAGATTGAGACTTCAGTAGTTCTGGGCATCGAAACGTAACAATCGTCAGTTATGTGCAACCCTGCCTCCTTGGATGAGCCGTACCAATACCCCTCGTTATTCATTAAGGAGCGCTCCCACGAAATGAGCGAGATTCTCAACAACTTCCAGCCCGTCGCCTGCCCTTCTAAATTCCACGGCTATCTCACCCTGGCCAGCCTCCTGGTAAAGCCTGGCTATTCGCTTCAACAATTCTTGGACCTTGACCTGAAGCAATCCCTCAACTTGAGACAGTGCCAAAGAGAGCTCGGCTTTCCTTGCCTCGATTTGAGCGATTTCCTGGTATAACTTATCAGCTCCGGGAGATACGGGCCTGCCCTTGCCGGAGGCAAGCATATCCAACTTAGCGACAAGCTCTTTATTCTCGCTTCTTAGCCTGTCAATCTCCTCCTGCTGCTTTTGAACCAGCCTCTCATAACGTCTAACCTCTTCCTTAATCCGGGCTGTCTCAGCTCTTAAACCACCTTCGTCTTCTAATCGAGCTTCCGTTGAGCCCTCTTGCTCTTGAGTTGTGGACAATAAGCCCCTGATATCCTTGAGCACATCCATCTTAGAAATATTTCGGTCAGGCTTTTTGGTTTTCATGGGTAAGAAGCTCCTTTGCCAGATCCCGGTATTCGACCGCCCCCGCCGACTTCGATGCGTAGAAATTTATCGGCATTTCATGAACCGGCCCCTCGGCAAACTTTACATGCCTGTATATGATCGTGGCAAAGACAAGGTTTCCGAAGGTTTGCTTGATGCTATCGGAAACCTCCTCGCTCAGTTTTGTTCTCCTATCGTACATGGTTCTGAGCACACCTTCTATCTTGAGAGTGGGGTTTACCTCTTCCCTGATGAGGTTAATTATCTGTAGCATGTGCTTCACGCCATAAAAAGTAAGGGGCTCGCACTGGATAGGCATGAGGACGCTATCGGCAGCTGTCAGCGCATTAACAGTAAGGATGCCCAACGTGGGGGGGCAGTCGATTAAGATATAGTCAAAATCTTCCTTAATGGGGGCTAGCTTTTTATGCAGGGATCTCTCACGACCTATCTTCCCCGCCATCTCTGATTCTGCCATAGCCAAATCTACATGAGACGGAACCACGAAAAAGTTGAGGGTTGCACTCTTTAATATGGCGTCCTTCATAGCCACATTGGGGTCAACCAAGACCTGGTGGATAGATTTTTCAACCTGCAAAGGATTGATGCCCATGCTGACGGTGAGGGATGCCTGCGGGTCGAGGTCAATGACTAGAACGGTCTTGCCCATATCGCAGAGACTTGCCCCTAAGTTGATGCAGGTAGTAGTCTTACCCGTTCCACCCTTATGCTGTGCTACCGCGATAATTTTTCCCATTTCTCCTCTGTCAGCCTTAGCCAAGGCACTCGCCAGGCTGTCCGTCATCTAACTAAATAGATTTTATATCCGATTGTTTAGTAATGCAATCTATGCGACCCGAACTTTGCTAAACGAAGCGCTAAATCGCGTAATCCTACTTAGTGTTGTACGGCACGCATTGACATTTGTGCCAACTTATGGTAGTATTCCTCACTAAATAAAACAGAGAGCTCTCTGTGAGTATAGCTTCACCCTCGGTTATCCTGAGGGCTTATCTCTCGCCGAAACGCCTTAATGAAATAAAGACGCAAAAGAGAGGGATCGCGGTGGTAGTGCTTCCATCTGGCCGGGTAGAGCCTGTCTTAATGCTTACCTATATTCCTCGCCTCCCGTTTTTACTAACACAAGCGCCTCTATCAATCCCCTCACTTAGATGTACACTTGGGCTATCTTGATTTTTCTATCTCAGTTATGGTGGCATATTAAAGGTATGGTTACCAGTATCACAAACACAAGGAAGGTGAAAAGAGCCAGGGAGCAGAATCGCCAAGGAGAGGAAGCCATTGCAGGGCAGGGCGGCATAATTTCTATTTCACATGAGATGAATGCCGTTCCGTAAACCCTGAGGCAAGGTAAAAGAAGATGGGACATTTCATAATAAGTCGGTTGTTGCAAGCACTGCTGGCTATTGTTGTTCTGGGCATCTTTGTCTTTATTCTGGCTCGTATGACCGGTAACCCGGTGGACCTGCTTTTACCGGCCGATGCCACAGAAGAGGATAGACAGTATATGATCAAACAGCTTGGGCTGGACCGGCCCTACCACGTGCAGTTCGTCGAGTTTTTTGGTGGTGCCTTACGGGGCGATTTCGGCAAATCAATCAGATTTGGCCGGCCAACCACGGAGCTGTTCTTTAGCCGCTTACCCAATACCCTCAAGCTGGCGGGGGTGTCCCTCATCTTTTCCATTATTATTGCCATACCACTGGGGGTACTGGCCGGGGCCAACCGGGGTACCCGGCTGGATAGCGGGGCCAGGGTGTTAGCCGTGATAGGGATATCCGCGCCCTCCTTCTGGGTAGGCCTGGTTATGATGGATATTTTCGCCGTTCGCCTGGGCTGGTTACCGGCGGCCAGGATGGGAGGTATTGACCATTATATCCTGCCATCTATCGCTTTGGGTCTGGGCAGTGTCGCCGCCGGGACACGCCTTCTCCGCTCTAGCACGGTGGACATAATGGATAGTGAGTTTGTCAAACTGGCCCGCATCAAGGGGGTATCCACACCGGTGGTACTGTGGAAACACTGCCTGAGGAATGCCCTCATCCCCTACATGACTAGCCTGGGCATGCACGTGGGCGTTATGCTCAGCGGCGCAATTGTCATCGAGACCGTGTTTGCCTGGCCCGGGGTGGGGCGGCTGGCTTACGAAGGGATTGTCTTCCGTGACTACCCGCTGGTGCAGACGGTGGTCATGATTAAGGGGGCTCTCGTCATTCTGACCAATCTGGTAGTCGATATTCTTTATGGCTATGTTGACCCCCGCATTAGAGTAACTGGCTAAGAGGTGAATCATGGCGGTTGGAGAACGGGTAGCTGCCGTAGCGAGACCAAAACAAAAAGCCTGGGTGAGGGAGATAAAAGGATTGCCCTGGCCCGCTATTATCATCATCGGCGCGCTTTTATTCGTCGCCGTGGCGGCACCTTTAGTTTCCCCTCATCTCCCCTACCAGGTTGACCTGCCCAACCGGTTAAAGCCACCGATGTGGGAGGTGGGAGGCAGCGCTGCCAATGTGATTGGTACCGACACTCTGGGGCGAGACCTGCTCACCAGAATCTACTACGGCGCCAGGGTGAGCCTCCTCGTAGCTGTCGTCTGCACCGGGCTGGCTGGCTTGATTGGCTATATTCTGGGTGTTACTGCTGGCTATTATGGGGGAATGTACGCTGCCGTCATGATGAGGATAGTGGACAGTATCATCGCGGTACCAACCATTCTCCTTGCCATCGTGTTTGCCATGACCATGGGGCCGAGTATGGGGACCGTTATTCTGGCGATTAGCTCCACGCTGTGGGTTCGCTTCGCCCGTATGCTGCGCGGCGAAACCTTGCGAGTGATGAAGGAGGATTATATCCTGCAAGCCAGGGTAGCCGGTTGCTCCCCCCCACACACTATGCTGATTCACATTGTGCCCAATGTTTTCAATATCTTTATGGTCATCTTCAGCCTGGACATTGGCGCTGTCATTCTTTTTGAAGCCGCATTAAGCTTTCTTGGTGCCGGCATACCACCACCAACTCCATCCTGGGGGCAGATGATATCCGAGGGAAGAGGCTATATTACCAGCGCCTGGTGGATTGCCTTCTTCCCCGGTCTGGCACTGGCACTGACCGTCTTTGCTTTTAACTCCTTCGGGGACTGGCTCAGAGATAGGCTGGATCCGAGATTGAGGCAACTATAACGTGGATAAGTCGCGGATTGCTAGCTAGTGACAGTACCTGCTGTACCCTGACATCGGCAATCGGTGACTACTGAGAATAGCTACGGAAAAGCAGCGGTTCTATTCATAGATGGTGCCAAGGGTCTGGCGATTATGTATGAGATCAAGCGTATGTATGTAGTCAGCAGAAGTGTGACAAGTTGCCATCAGCAAGATTATGGAATACCAAAAAGCAATCGCTATTTTAAAAAGTCTGTTAGACAAGCACACGCTTGACGCCGAAGAAAAAGAAGCAATTATGACTGCCATCGGCGTTCTCAGTTGGGGTGCCCTGTCTAAAAGCAAAATGAAATCACAAAAAGCCAAACGGGATAAGAGTACCGAATGGTAACATTACCTTAAGTACTCGGTATACATGCATGGAATGGTAGACATCTCGATGTTTGTTCAATGGTAACAAGTTTTTCTGGTATGCCACGCTTGATTTCAAGGCGGTCACTGGTGGCAAAGACTTTGATGTCCAGCATGTCGAAAGCCAGTCTTTTGTCCTCGGTGCTGCAATCCTCCAGATTGTAGGTAGTGTTCTGACAAAAGGCGGTGAGCTGGATTTCCGCCTGCGCTATAATGGTTCCAGTCGATGGATACCCAAGAACATACCGATCTTTGTCCCACGGACAGAAGTGCTACAATGGATGTTACGACGGACGGGGAGCGACTATGGGTGAGGCTGAAAAAGTAAAACCTGCGATAAATCGCACCGTCATGCATATCGACCTCGACGCCTTTTTTGTTTCCGTAGAACAAGTGCTTAATCCTGAGCTATGCGGGAAACCAGTGGTCGTGGGTGGGAGACTCGGTGGTAGAGGGGTGGTAGCGACTGCTTCTTATGAAGCTCGGGCGTTCGGTTTGCATTCAGGGATGCCGCTTTCTACGGCAAGTAGGCTTTGCCCACAGGCTATGTTCATCGAAGGTAATTACGCGAAGTACCGGGATGCTTCTCAAAAGTTTATGGCTATTCTGGCAGATTTTTCCCCTTTTCTGGAGCCGGGAGGACTGGATGAAGCCTATCTGGATGTTACCGGGTTCGAGTCGCTGCATGGTTCCATCCATGAAATGGCGGTGAAAATTAAACAGCGTGTCCGTAATGAGCAAAAGCTACCGGTATCTATTGGTATTGCCAGTTGCAAAGTGGTGGCAAAGATTGCCTCCGACCTCTCTAAGCCGGATGGACTCATTGAAGTCGCCAGAGGAGGGGAGCGTGCCTTTCTGTCACCGTTGCCTATCGCCAGGCTGCCGGGCGTCGGGAAGAAGACCGAGCCGATACTGAAAAGCCTGGGCATTAGCACGATTGGCAGATTAGCCACCATGCCTCATAGCACATTGAAGAGTCGCTTTGGTACGTTTGGGGAAGTGCTACACCGCTACGCTAATGGCATCGACGACCGAAAAGTGGAGATGCCTGGCGAAGCGAAATCAATGAGCCGTGAGACTACTTTTGACAAAGACACGCGGGATATTTCTTTTTTGCAGGCAGCGCTGCGCTATCTTGGTGAAAGGGTGGGTGCTGAACTGCGTGAACAGGGCAAGCAAGCCCGGTGCGTCACGCTGAAGCTACGATATGCTGATTTCACCACTATTACCCGCAGCCATACCTTGCCTCTGTCTACCGACAACGACCAGACGATATTTGATACCGGTACTGTACTATTGAACAGAGCACTCGATTTGCAGAAGCAACCGGTGCGTCTCATCGGTATCGGAGTGTCTAATCTGGTTGAGCCGGGTAACCAGTTAAGTTTGCTGGACTTCTCCACCCAACGGCTGGCTCGATTGGACAAGGCTGTTGACCGCATCCGCCACAAATACGGCTTCACCTCAATTCAAACCGGGCGGACACTGCTGCTGAAAGATATTTGAGTTGACGTCAACAAAGGGGCGTACCCCGTGAACCATTGTTTGTGCCGCTACTACTGACTATGCCTTTGATGCAGCAATCTGGTAGATGTTACTCCCGGCGTAGGACGAACCGGAATCCACAAGGGGGTTAGTCCTTTGTGCGCAGCCGCGGACTCAAAGCCCCGACAGCGATAGCCCCAAAAGCACAAAGGATTCCGAAGAGTGCCAGGGCATATGGGCCACCCATCAGGGCGATGGCGAAGCCCCCCATGGTCCCCCCCAGGCTGGTGAACCCGCGGTCCAGGCTCAGGAAACTCATTACCCGACCCCGTAGCTCATTGGGGGTGCTCTCCAGAAGCAGTGTGTTCTTAATAGACATGATACCGGTCTGTCCAACCCCAACCAGTAAAATCATCGCCAGAGGTAGCACTGGCAGCGTTATCCCGACAATGACCACCATCGGGAGCATGGAGGTAATGCCTAGCGCGGCCAGGGCCGCACCGAATAAGATTAGGCTGATGATGATAATGCGTCCACGGTGGCGCAGTCTCTGGCCTAAGGTGGCCACCACAATGGCGCCGGCGAGGGAGCCAGCACCGGATGCAGCCATCAGCATCGTGGTGCCCCCGGTGCCAATGTTCATCACCTTGATGGCGAGCCAGGGAATGAAAATCTGCAAGTATGGTAGTCCAAAAATGCTCTGCACGGCAATGAGAACGAGAATGCTCAAGATAACCGGGTGATGCCAGGCGAAGCGGATTCCATCGGCAAAGGTCACAAACCAGGGCTCCTGCGTCCGTGCCACACGGCCCCCGGCAGGCACGTGGAGCAGGTAGGTGGCGACGATGGCAACGATGTAAACGATGAATATGGCGATGTATACGCCCCCAAAAGCCCGGGCATCGGTTTCAGGAAAGGCAAAGACTTTCGCCCACAGGGTGATGATGACCCCGGCAAGGACAGAGCTAATGATACGTGTCAACTGCATTATCCCCATGTTGAGTGCCACCGCGTTCACCAGCAGGTGAGGCGGTACCAGGGCTGGCAGCAAAGCCTGGCGGGCGGGCTGGTCGAACGCCATCAGCAGTCCCCTGAGGATGGTGGTTGCGTAGAGATGCCACAACTCCATCTTGCCGCTGACGACAAGCGCGGCAAAGACAAGGCTCAGCACCATGTTAAGGCTCTTGGCAATGAGCATCAGGACACGCCGGTCCATGCGGTCAGCGAGCAGGCCGGCAATCGGTCCCAGCACCATGGCGGGAACGCCCCGGGCCAGGGTGATGAGGCCCAACTGAACGGCTGAGCCGGTGAGGGCGATAATCATGATGGAACGGGCGACCATGTCCATCCATTGTCCCAGCGAATTGCTGACCTGGCCGACAATCAAAAGGAAGTAGTCCCGGTATGCCAGGGAATGAAGGGTGGACGGAAGCCAGGAAGGTGGCTCTTTCCATGTCGACGTCGGTGCGCCGGCTGACGCTTCTCCTACAGGGGCACGAGGCTCTCCTCGGTGCATCATGATGAGCTTTCTCCCCTACTTATGGTCACATCAATGAGCATATATCCTCACCATCTGCGTCTGACCTGTGTGGCCAGATATGGCGCGTTTGGCGAACACTGAATTAGCTTGCATTGTCAGGTGCTGAACACGTAACAGACGTATTTCCAACCTTAAGTGCATCACAGTATGCGTATTATCCATGACTTTCCACTTTGAGTCAACGCTGCCCGGAAGTGGCGCCTTACCTTTTTTGCTGCCCGGCTGGTGCGGTGGTTGTCGCTGGCCAACCCTTCACAATGGGCAGACTCGGCTGAGAATTCCTGTCTAGTGTCACGTCAGGTGTGGCTATTGCTACTTCATGAAAATAGGGGAATGAGCTGACTCACTGGCAAGATTCAGTCGGATGCCCATCCCCCTGACCCCCTGCCTATCGGGAAGGGGGAGTTAATTAAAAGAGAGGGGGCTACGCCCCCTCTCTTAAATCTCTTCCCCTTCTCCTACTCAGGAGAAGGGGAGCAAGGGGATGAGGTCGTTCGTAAACAATAGCGTGTGCTGAGCAGTCATTGGTTCAGTAATTAACCCGACAGGACACTAGGTCAATCGAGCTTCTTTACCCCCAGCTTTATCTCATGGCCATCCAGCTTATAGCTCTGAGCCAGGACACCCTGTTCCGGGACCCCCTCCACAAGCTGGCGGGATAGCGTTTCCTGCTTGATGTCATCAGCAAAATCATGCAGCACCTGCTTGATATAGTCATCACCCTGATAGTAAGTGATGATGTGGTCAGCAATATCAAACCCGTCGGCACGGCGCATCGTCTGTAAGCGATGCACCACCTCACGTGCCATGCCTTCTTTTCTAAGCTGTTCCGCTTCCTCATGGTCTTCAGAGAGATGTTTATAAATAGCGGTAGAAGGAGCCGCTTCATCATCAACTACATAATCAGGATTTTTTGCCATAGCGGCTAACTCTTCCGGTGTCGCCAGCTTTATCCCCTTTACATTTAATTCATCCAGCACCGACTGCCTGATTGCCTCGCTCTTCAGGGCTTGCTCCATTCCGAAACTAGCATAGCTGACAGCCAGCGGTTGCCGTACCTTGATACCAGCTTTACTTCGTACCGCCCGCCCCTTACTTGAATATTCCATTGCCTTACGAATATTGTCAGACAGCCGCTTGTCTATCTTGCTCTCATCAGCCACCGGAAAATCGGTGAGATGCACACTCTCTGGAGCCTGGGGGGAAACAGTCAAGACCAGGTTCTGGTATAGCTCCTCCGCCAGGAAGGGCGTCAAGGGAGCGAGGAGCTTGGATAGAGTAACCAGGCAATGATAAAGCGTGTTATAGGCCGATAGTTTATCGGCATCGTTCTCACTCTTCCAGAAGCGCCGCCGGCTGCGGCGCACGTACCAGTTGGATAGCTCATCGACAAAGCTTTCTATCTTTCTCCCGGCCTCGGTCGGGTCGTAGTGCTCCATCGCTGAGTCAACATCAACGATAAGCTGATTAAGCTCGGAGATGAGCCAGCGGTCAAGCTCTGATGGCGCGACCGGCGCCGATGTCAAACCGGGGGTGAAGTGGTCAATATTCGCATAGGTAACAAAGAAGGAATAGACATTCCACAGCGTTAAGAAAAAGCGGCGGGTAACCTCGGTGAGCATCTTCTCATCAAACCGCCGCACGTTGCCCGGCGGCGAGGAGGTGAAGAAGTACCAGCGCA
>JAENIS010000021.1 GCA_016844285.1 Dehalococcoidales bacterium | reverse complement strand
ATGGCCTACCCCAGTGACATAGACGTTTCCGCTACCATCCACCGCAATACTATAAGCATCTTCATCATCGCTGCCGCCCACGAAGGTAAGCCAAGGGTCAGCGGCAGAGGTGAACTGGAGAGACGCACTCTCTTTCAATGACGTGCTATTCCCATTTGCAGTGGCTAAAGCCGGTTGTGTACCTACAAGTAGCATTAGTGCAAAGACAAAGGTGGCCGGTATTTGTAGGAATCTGGAGACTAACTTTTTTTTATTCATATATACTCCTTGCCTCCCAAAACAAGAATTATTGAAATATACCTGTTCCATTATACCAAATATCCACATTGATCTTCATTCCGGCAATACTACCGCATGGGAATAAGTAGGTGCTGCAGGTCCGGAATAAGACACTTTTTCTCGAATGAAAGTTCGGGAACTGTTCCGAATGGCCCACCATAGGTAACTTAATTACCTTAATCTAGATATGGATAATCCCTACGCCTGTGCTCTTTAACTGCCCTTGCCATTGACAGAGTTAGTGAAATGATTCATACTTTGGTATGATAATAGTATGAATATCAGAGGGATGTGATGGATAAGAGCACAAAGGTGGCAATAAGTCTCCCTGAGCATGTTTTGGAAGCTATTGAGAAAGAGCGAAAAGCCAGGGGGGAAAGCAGAAGTGAGTTCTTTCGGCGCGCGGCAGAGAAACTTCTGAAAGAGGGACAGGAATCCAAAGCAATAGAAACGTATATTCGGGGCTATTGTGTTACACCGGAGTCAACTGATGAAGTTGAGGCGATACACCGAGCAGGAGTTGCCGTACTATCTGAGGAACCCTGGTAATGAAGCGCTGCGAAATATGGTGGGCAGAGCTAGAACCGCCCGCGGGGAGACGCCCAGTGCTCCTTTTATCACGTAATGAGGCCTATTTTGTCAGGGAGCTAATAACCGTTGCACCGGTGACTACCAGGGTGCGTCATATCCCCTCGGAGGTTCCTTTAGGTCTTGAGGATGGACTACCCAAACCTTGTGTTGTGAATCTGGATATTATTACCACTATTGCCAAGGCAAGTCTGCGTGACAGGCTGACCACTCTCAGTGCTGAAAAGCAAAAGGCCATTGAGGTTGCTCTTCACTTTGCTCTCGGCATGGAAGGATAAACAAGAAAGATTTCGAGCTTAAAGACAGTAATGCTATCAACTGGGAATTAGGAGTTGCGGTAAAGCTGGTATCAGCTCTTTCCTCTCAAACAACCGCCCTAGTTCTGTCTATTGCCCAGCCACCCACCATTGAGGCCAAAAACGACCCCCCTGTTATGTTAATCATCCACGTGGGGGTATTTTCAATTTTCAGTGAGCTGCTAAGTCTCAAGAATGAGGGTAACTTATCAAGAAGGGATTTGGCTATATCAGGTAACGAAACGCTCTTTCGTGCCATGATTTAACTATCGAACCTTAAAGCAGTGTTTCCAGATATGGTGGCTTCCATGTTGTCATCCCCATATCCCTATGATAGACTAACCTACTTAGACTTATGAAACCAAACGGAAACACTGAGGCGCAGGCGCAAAACACACTGAAACCGCGGTTTTTCTATGGCTGGATTATCGTGGGGGTGATGGCGGCGGCGGGCGCGGTCACGCCAGCCCTGGCCACGCTGAACTTCGGCCTCTTCATCAAGGTAATGGGCGATGAACTGGGTATCGGGCGTTCCATGTTCGGCTGGGCGATGACCGCCCGTCAGGTAGCTGGCTCCGCCAGCGGTCCAATTCTGGGAAGGCTGATTGACCGCTTTGGTTCCCGGGTGATACTGGCTATTGCCGCCGTGATGACGGGCATCGGTATGGTCGGACTGAGCTTCATACTGCACTCCTGGCAACTGGTATTAATGTTCGGGATTATGGGCATTATCGGTTTTGGGGGTCCAGGTGGGGGCCTAGTAACCTCGATTCCCATACTCAAATGGTTCGTTCACAATCGTGGGAAGGCAATCGCCTTCAGCGCCCTGGGCATACCTCTCGGCGCCCTGATTTTCATTCCACTAACGCAAATTCTCATCGCTTCCAGGGGCTGGCGCGAAGCCTGGATTATTCTGGCAGTTCTCACTACGGCAGTGGTGGTGCCTCTATCCCTCATTTTCGTTCGCCGGCAACCTGAAGACATGGGTCTTCTGCCCGATGGTGCCCCGTCTACCCACGACCATTCACTCGACCCCACATCACCCACCACCGTCCGTGACGAAATCGCCTGGACGGCTCACGAAGCGGTTCATACTGGCACTTTCTGGCGTCTGGTGGTAGCGTTCAGCTTCATGTTTCTCGCCATGGGTAGCGTCGGTGTGCACCGCATACCGGCTTTCATGGACCGCGGCCTTGACCCCAGGCTTATCTCCTATGCCACCGCCTTCGATGCCATCATGGCTGGCACCAGCACGTTTATCTCAGGACTGCTGGTCAGGAGATTCCAGGCGAGGTTTGTCGGTGTATTCAGCTTCTTTCTGCTGGCCGTGGCCACCGTGCTCACAATCCATGCTTATAGCTTCCCTGTCATGTTCCTATCCATGGCCTTCTTCGGCTTCGGCATCGGCGGCATGATGTTCTCGTCAAACTTCCTCTGGGCGGAATACTACGGTCGGCGGCATCTGGGCAGTATTATGGGCGTGGCAGCGCCGATAACGATGATAGTAGGAGGTATCGGCGCGCCCCTGGCCGGCTACATTCGCGATGCCACCGGCCGCTACGACCCGATGTGGTGGACCAGCGTCGGCCTGATGACCTTGTCCGCGGTGGTTCTGGTCACCACACCGGCAGCGAGGAAAGCCGAAGTCAAAGGTTAGGCCGCCACCACAGTTAGGTGAGTTAGAGTAAGCATCGGCTGCTTCAAGAGATTGACTGATATGGCAGAAGAGTATAGGATATGGCTGGGTCGCATTCCCACCAGCTATAGGACACTACCAGAATGTGCTTCATATCCATCTCAAAAGGAACCTTATGGCAAACGTAACTGAAGTCGCTGAAAAGATATACATGATTGATGCCCAGCTATACTCTATTCCCGGATTTGGCTCCGTCTATTTTCTGGATGAGGATAAGAAGGCATTAATTGATACCGGACCGGCAACATCGTCCGAGGTCGTGATTGAAGGGATTAAGCAGATTGGGAGGAGACCTGAGGACGTTGCCTATCTGATTGTTACCCACATCCACCTGGACCATGCCGGAGGTGCCGGTACACTGCTTAAAAACATGCCCGAAGCTCAGGTAATTGCTCATTATCGAGCGGTCAGATATGTTATTAACCCGGAAAGGCTAATCAGCAGTGTTATCGAGGCTCAAGGCGAAGTAGCAATGAAAAGGAATGGTGCAGTTATCCCTGTAGATGAGCATAGAGTGAAGCCAGCACATGATAGGGACACAATCAGGCTAAGTGATAGGCAGTTGCTAACATTACTGGAAACCCCGGGACATGCCCCTCATGAGCTGTGCATACATGAAAGCCGTCATAACGGAATATTCACCGGTGATGCTGTGTCCGACCATATAACTGGCACCGATATCTCTGTACCAGTTACACCACCACCCAGCTTTGATTTAGATTTGTACATTGATAGTCTCAATAAGTTGCTGAAACTGAATGCCAGCAGGCTCTACTTTGCCCACTTTGGCGTCAGTGATAAAGTGGAAGAGATGATAAAGCTGGCTATAAGTGAATTGAAAATACGAGATGAAATCATCGCTAGAGCCGCCAGAGATAATAGTATTGACACCGCTGCTGAGATGGTAGCAGCCCATATCTGTGCGGTATTACAGCCGATTAAGCAAGAGATGAAGGCTCTTTATGATTACTTGGTTGCAGTTGATATACCTACATCAGCACAGGAACACGTAAGATACTATCGCAAAAAGCAACAGTTATAGCGTCGTTTACACAGACTCTACAGACAAACTGATTCTGCTACTTACTACTGCCCAAAGAGCGATTACCTGTTTCAATAGCGCCATGGGATGGCCTGACATAAGATTTCTCCGGATAGTAGCCTCCCGGAACAGAGACTCCGGCATACACGATGGAACCTGGCTTCATCAATGTACCCGGTGATGTTACCGAATTACAACCGGTTTCGGTCTTGTCGCCAAGGATAGCTCCCAGCTTGCGACGACCGGTATTATAATACTTCCGGTTAATCGCAATCATTACCGAACCGGGAATCATTTTCAGGTTTGCTAGCTTGGTACCTGCTCCCAGGTTGACATCCTTGCCAAGAATACTGTCACCAATGTAAGCAAAGTGGCCTGCCTGTGCCCCGTCCAGCATAATCGAATTTTTAACCTCAGTGGTATGGCCGACAACACATTGGTTTCCGATGAGACAGTCACCCCGCAGATAGGCGCCTTGACGCACTTCGGTGTCGGTGCCGATAACCGTCGGCCCTTTGATAAGAGCTCCCGGCTCAACCACGCTCCGGGCGCCGATAATGATTTTATCATCGAACAAATACGCACCAGGCATGATAATTGCAGCGTCTTCAAGCAGGCTGTCCCCTTCAAAAGCCTGAACCGTATTCTTCGCTCCGGAGGGACGGATAGTAAGGTCTTTCCGCACCGTGCCATTGACGATAACAAGTGGTCTTTCCACCATCCCGGTATGGCCAGCTAATGGCCATGTCCCCTCAAAAAACGTGGCAAGATAAGATGGTAAACGGTCAAGTGCCGACCACACCGGCGCATCAGGTTGAAATAAACCCTGATGGTCGTATTCCTTTAAGTCAAAAAAGTCTTGTGGAAATATCAAGGGCGTTCTCCGTCTAATCCTCTTCTAGGGTTGATGTGTCACCCAGCGGCAGGCCCAGTTCTTTGGCCTTTAACAGCCGGCGCATAATTTTGCCACTGCGCGTTTTGGGAAGTGAATCAATAAAATCAATCTCTCTGGGTGCGGCCGCCGACGAGAGTCGTCTCATGACAAATCTTTGGATATCATCCTTCAGGTCATCACTCGGCTTAAAGCCCTCTTTAAGAGATACAAAGGCTTTGACCACTTCCATCGCGATCGCATCGGGCTTGCCGATAACGCCTGCCTCCGCAACCGCGGGATGCTCCATCAACACTGATTCTACCTCAAACGGTCCAACCAGGTGTCCCGCCGTATTGATAACATCATCGGCTCTAGCGATAAAATGAAAATACCCGTCATCGTCTTTGCGTGCCCTATCACCCGTAATATACCAACCGTTCTTAAAGCGTGACTGGTATAGTTCCTCTTTTTCCCAGTAGGTGCGAAACATTGAAGGCCAACCGGGCCTTAAGGCCAGATTTCCTTCCTGACCGACCGGTAGCTCATGATAATTGTCATCGATAATACCGGCGGTAATGCCCGGGAAAGGACGTCCCATTGAGCCTGGCTTGATATCCTGTACCGCATAGTTGGCAATCATGATGGACCCCGTTTCAGTCTGCCACCAGTTGTCATGCATGGATTTTCGCAGGACATTCTCTCCCCACATGACTGCTTCCGGGTTAAGCGGCTCACCGACGCTGCAAATATGACGCAGGGAACTAAAATTGAATTGCCCTGGTAAACTATCGCCAGCTTTCATCAGCATTCTGATGGCCGTGGGCGCCGTGTACCAGACAGTTACCTTACGCTGCTCGAGGATTCGATACCACTGCCTGGCGCTAAACATACCTTCGTATACCACCTGAGTGATGCCGTTTGACCAGGGACCAAACATGCCATACGATGTGCCGGTCACCCAACCAGGGTCAGCGGTACACCAGTAGATATCATCGGGATGAAGGTCGAGAACATATTTTGCCGTGGCATAATGGCCGATGACAGCGTTGTGCACATGCACCGCCCCCTTGGGTTTTCCGGTAGTGCCGGAGGTGTAGTGCATAATGGCATAATCCTCTTTGCCGGTGCGAACGGTTGCAAACTTGTCTGATGCTCGCTCCATGGCGGCCTCATAGGATAAGTCTCCAGCATCGATTGCTTTATTCTCTCGATTTACCACAACCAACTTTTCAAGATGCGGCAGGTCAGGGAAGATTTCAGCCACCTTCTTTTTCAGCGAGGGGCTGGTCACCAAGACCTTGGCCCTGCTATCAGATAGGCGGTCTTTGACCGCATCCGGGCCGAATGCGGAAAACAGCGGCCCGATAACCGCCCCAGCCTTCAAGGTTCCCAAAATGCCGATAAAAATCTCAGGGATTCGCTCCAGGAAAAAAAAGACCCGGTCCCCTTTCCTGACACCAATCTCATTTACCAGAACATTCGCAAATTTGTTGCTCAGGCGTGCGAGGTCGGCAAACGTGTATTCTTCGATATCGCCTTTCTGACTCTGCCAGATAAGGGCTTTCTTGTCGCGGCGATTGGTTTTCAGGTGCGCATCGATGGCGATGTGGCCAATATTGATATGGTCGCTATCAAACCAGTCTAGCTCTGAAGAAATATCTTCCCATTTGAATGTTTCACGCATCTTCTGATAGTCGAAAAGGTTTGGCTTCACCGCAAAACTGTCAGGGGGGCCTTTGATAATTTTAGGGTAATCCATTGAAAACCTCCATATTGGTTGGACGGTAAACTAACAAAATGAAATTCGTTCACTTATTAATTCTTGATTCAACCAGGGAGATCAACTGACCGACATTTTCCAGTTCCACAATGTCCTCGCCGAGCAGTTCGATGCCATATTTCTCACTGATGGCGATGGACAGATTTTCCAGCGCCAGTGAATCAGCGCCCAAATCAAAATGAAGATGAGCCTCTTTGGTTATAGTTCCAGCATCGATAGCCAGCATTTTTGCGATTATCGGTCTAATTTCAGAAAATAGCTCCATAATGTATCAACCCTCAAGATGTATTAGAAACCCACGGATTTTCAGCCTTACAATGGGAATACCTCATTTTGTTCGTTTCCAGACAAGATGAGTAGGTAACAGTCTATCGCTTGAATATGGACATGTCAAGTTTCCGCGGGACAGGCTCTTTGCCAAGGGGGGAGAACGAGAAGAATTTTAACAAGGTGAGTTCAAGAGGGGCAAATCCCCTCTTTCTCTATTTCCCCCTCTCATCATAGGGGTCTTGCCTCAAAAGTCATTCTGAGGAACGCAGTGACGAAGAATCCGTGCTCAGAGGCGGATAATATGGATTCTTCGCTACGCTCAGAATGACACGAACGTAATACTTTTAGGGCAAAGCACATCATAGGAGAGGGGGATTAAAGGGGGTGAGGTTTAAGAAACCATCTCAAGAGGTTCCATTTGGTTTTGGTTGCTGTAGTGAAATAGTTGTCATTGGAGCGCAGCGACGTGGCAATCCGGACGGGAGAAATCCTCCACCCGGATTGCTTCGTCTCCGCCTGCGGCGGATGGTCTCGCAATGACAGACCAACCAAATGCAACCAGCAACCACCTCAGTGGGAAAGTTGTTTTTTAAGGCTGGTAGTGATAGAATTAATTCATTATTCAGTAGAGAGAAGGATTTTCAATAATGGCAGAGGGTAACGGGAAGCGACGACTTTTGCACACATCCGATTTGCATTTATTGTCACTCGGCGATAATGCCTGTGTTGGGCTGGAGGCTCTGGTCAACCTGGCGATGAAGATGAAGGTGGATATGGTGATAGTTGCCGGTGACCTTTTCGACCACAACCGGGTTGATGACAAACTGGTTGGGTTTACCGTTGAGCAGCTACGCCGTATGGCGATAGAGACGATTATCCTGCCGGGGAATCACGATTGCCTGGTTCCCGGCTCCGTTTATGAGAGGGAGGAACTGGCAGCCCTGTGGAACGGTGCGCCTAACGTTCAAATCATGCGGGCAGCTCAGGGTGAGACGCTGGATTTCCCCAGACTGGATATATCAGTGTGGGGTAAGGCCAATGATTCCTACGATAATGATATGCGGCCGTTAGCCGGCCTACCCGAGCCCGATGATGATAGAAGGTGGCATATTGCCGTCGCTCACGGCTATTACAGTGGTAGCGAGGTTGAGCCTTATCACGGCTTTACCATTAGCCGGGATGAGATTGTCAGCTCGCGGCAGGACTATATCGCTCTGGGACACTGGCCGGTCTTCCGCTGTGTTTGTAGCGAGCCGGTAAAGGCTTACTACTGTGACTCACCCTCAATGGCGGGCACGGTAAATATTGTCGACCTTGGTGGCAATGGGGTAGAGGTTACCCGCTATACCTTGTAGAAGTCCTGTCCTGGTGAGTTAAGAGAAGTGAAAGTAGATTTTGCCAAGCTGTCTCGAGCCTTTAACCCGCAGTGTGTGGTAGTGGTCGGGGATAAGCGGGAAAACGATTTTATCTGGTTGCGTGCCCAGAGTACCTTTAAGGGCAAGCTCTATTCGGTGCAGGTTTCTCCTGATGATATCGCCGGCATCAAGGCTTTGGGAGTGGCTAACTACACCAGCCTTAGTGATGTTCCAGAAGCGGTAGATTTGGCCATTGTTGCCGTACCCAGGGCGGTGGCACCCAGGATACTGGAGGACTGCATCCGTAAAGAGGTAGCGGGGGCATATTTCTACACCTCCGGTTTCTCCGAGACCGGTACCGAAGAAGGGCTAAAGATGGAGCGTCTGCTGACCAAAAGAGCCGAAGAGACCAATTTTCACCTTATCGGCCCCAACTGCATGGGCATTTTCAACCCCAAGATAGGGATAAGACAAAACGCGATGCAATACACCGGCGTGGCGGGCACGGTGGGCTTTATCTCGCAGAGTGGCAACAATGCCATAACCTTCGCCAGGGAAGGGCATCTTCAGGGATTAGACATCAACAAATCGGTCAGTTTTGGTAATGGGATAGTGCTAGAATCCACCGACTACCTGGAATACTTTGGCGGTGACCCGGAAATCAAGGCCATTGGGATGTATGTCGAAGGGGTCAAGAACGGCCGGCGTTTCCTGTCGGTATTGAGGGAGGTCTCTGCCCGCAAGCCAGTGGTGATATGGAAAGGAGGACGGACGGCGGAAGGAGGGCGGGCGATTGCCTCGCACACCGGTTCACTGGCGATACCCCGGGCGATATGGGATGCGGCCATCAACCAGCATGGTGGTGTCAGAGTCGCCGGAGCAGAAGAGCTGATTGATACCCTGAAGGCGCTACTCCTGCTGGCCCCGGTTTACAGTGACCGGGTGGCTATCGCCGGCGGGTCAGGAGGCCAGTCTGTTGCGATTGCCGATGTGTTTGCTGAAGCCGGGCTGAGGGTGCCCTTGCTCACCCAGCAGTCATATGACGAGTTTGCCACCTTCTTTACTCTAATTGGCGGAAGCTATCGTAACCCGGTAGATACCGGCAACCCCAACCGCAAGCAGATGAAGCGCATCATGGGAATCCTTGATAGTGATGCCAATGTCGATAATCTGGCGCTGCTGATGATGCCGCGCATAATGACGACAGAGCAATTTCAAGATAACATCGACTTGTTGACTGGTATTAAACGGAGCAGCGCCAAGCCGGTGATGGCTATCCTCGCTCCTTCTTTCTCACCCGAAGAAGTGGCCCAGGCTCAAGAAATGATGCGCCGGTTCCAGGATGGTGGTGTGCCGGTATTCCCCAATTATGAGCGTGGCGCCCGGGCACTGCGGAATGCGCGGGACTACTACCGGGTTAAGAACGGTGACAGCGTCTCGTAAGAATATCATTCTCCTCATAAGATTCACAAGGTTATCCAGTTCAAGGCTTGGGCTCACCAAGCAATGCCTGAGGGTATTTATAACAATTCAGGGTGTTTAAGAGAGGCAAAGCCCCTCTCTAAGACCTCTTCTCTTTCCCTTCGGTAAGGGGAGAGGGATAAAGGGTGAGGGGTTAGTAGACAACCTCAGTATTCATGAGTAGGCAGAAGAGCTCAGCTTGTGCTATTCTTTATATTAGCATGTTATCGAGTTCAACCATGACCAAAAGAATCATTCCCATTATTCTTCTGACGGCACTATTATCCAGTCTGCTTATGGCCGGTTGCCGGCCCGGACAGGAGCCTGTCCCAAATTATGACAGCCAGGGAAAGACGGTTAATCTCTACGGTATTGACCCGCTCACGCTTGACCCGGCCCTTTCCGCCGAGATGACATCCCAGCAGTATATCAGGCAGATATTCAGTGGGCTGGTTCGCCCTGGTGATAACCTGGAACCGGCTCCGGATATTGCCCAGAGGTGGGAGATAAGTGAGGATGGCCGGACCTATACCTTCCACCTGCAATCTAACGTCAGGTTCCAGGATGGCCGTAAGGTGAAGGCCGAGGATTTTCAGTATTCCTGGCAACGTGCCGCTGACCCGACCACCGGCTCATCAACAGCGGCTACCTATCTCGGAGATATTGTCGGCGTGAGAGAGGTATTAGCTGGTAGAAGTAAGCAGATTAGCGGTGTCAAGGTGATTGACGATGTTACCCTCCAGGTAACCATCGATGCCGCTAAGTCCTATTTCTTATCGAAGCTGACCTATCCCACCGCCTTTGTCGTCGATAGAACCAATATAGAGTCAACAAGCAAGTGGTGGGACCACCCCAATGGCACCGGCCCCTTTAAATTGAGACAATGGGATGAAAATAACCTCCTCGTCCTTGAGAAGAATGCACTCTATTATGGCCAGGTAGCCGGAGTCGATTTCGCCATTTTCCATCTGTGGGGTGGTGTCCCCATGAGTCTGTATGAAACGGGCAAGATTGATGTCACCAGCGTCTCTCTGGACTATGTAGATACAGCGACAGACCACGCCAGCCCGTTCTACCAGCAACTGGCAATTGTCCCCGAGTTGAGCCTCTACTATATTGGCTTTAATACGACCAAGCCGCCCTTTGATGATGTCTATGTTCGCCGTGCTTTCTCCCAAGCGATAGACAAAAGCAAGCTAGTTTCTTTAGTGTTCAAGGATATGGTGCTGCCGGCCAAGGGTATTTTGCCACCGGGCTTACCTGGATTCAATAAAGAACTACGCGGCGTGAATTATGATGTCGCCCGGGCGAAGGAGTTAATCAAGTCCTCCCGCTATGGCGATATATCCCGCCTGCCGCCGATTACGGTGACGACTCAAGGCTGGGGCGGCTCGATATCGGCGGGACTGGAAGCCGTCATCCATGAGTGGCAGCAAAATCTCGGCGTGGAGGTAAAGGTGCGGCAGCTTGAGCCGGAGAGGTTCCTCTATCATCTTGATGAGGAGAAGGATGAAATGTTTGACATGGGTTGGGTCGCTGACTATCCGCATCAGCACAACTTTTTAGACCTTCTCTTTCATAGTGGTGCCGATAATAACTACGGCGAGTACCGTAGTCCTGAGGTAGATGCCCTGCTGGAGAGGGCACGCCTGGCATCAGACACCAAGATAAGCAGTTCACTATATCAACAAGCTGAGCAAAAGCTAATTGATGATGCTGCCTGTTTGCCCTTGTGGTTTGGGCGTAATTACCTCCTGGTTAAACCCTATGTCAAGGGATACAAACTAAATCCGCTCGGTTTCGCCATGCTGAATATGGTCTCAGTTGAGCCTGATTAAAAGAGATTACGAAGTAAAACACAATGGCAGAAAACCAGATATTTATCGATAAATTTTATAGTGAACGCGAGAATTTGGTCAACGAGTATATTAGAACCCAACTAGATAAACTACAAGAGCGACTCAAGCAGTTATATTTGCCTTGTATGACCAGAGTAATGAACGCCCAAATCAAAGCCAAATCTGATAAAGCTATGACAATTAGAGGCTTATTGAATCTCGAACCAAGCCAAAGGCAAATGGTAGTCAGGGCAGCAATGTACAACGATGCTTTATAGCGACTGAAATACGCATTTCTTATGCTGCGCATTGGAAAATGGTATTGGATATTATAGCTTTATGAGAATGGTGACGATGATGATGAGTGCGGTAGCTGATACCACAATAGGCACAATGCGGCGGAAAACAGAAGCTTTTATCTTGGGCAGCGTTTTGATGCCGAGGTAGGAACCCAGAGCCAATGGTATTACCAGAATTGCCACTTGAACCAGAAGGGAGGGCGTAATCATTTTGAGCGAGGAGAATGCAGCGATGCTTGCCATGTTCTGGACAAGAAAAAATACGGCGATTGTGCCGACGAATTGCTCTCTGAGTAAGCCTTGATTGAGCAGGAACAGCACCACCGGCGGGCCGCTGAAGCTGGTAGTAGTGCCGACCGCTCCACCCACAAAACCAGCCAGGATACAGCCCAGAGTATCGTGATTTAGCTTATGTAAGCGTCCGACCAGCAGCAGAAGAGAAAAGGGAATAACAAGGACGGCAATTATCAACTTTATTGTTGTTTGGTCGAGCTTTACCAGCAGAAAAGCACCGAGAGGAACGCCGGCAATGCCACCCAAAGCCAGGAAGATGGCTCTTTTCCAATCAATATGCCGCCTTGTTTGGGTCAATGCCAGCACATTCCCGACAACCGATAACATGACGTTCATCACCACTACTATTTTCGCGTCAATGATGAAGGTCATGAGCGGTGTGGCCATAAGTGAATAGCCAAAACCGGAAACTCCCCGGATAAAGCCGGCGAACAGAACGATGCCTATCAAGACGATAAGTGAAATCATCCTGTCTATGATACTGCAATGGGCGACGTGGAGCAATAACAGCGAGTGCAGAGGTTCAGAAACATATTGGACTCTCCGGGAGGTGAGGGAGGGGAGTCCGGGTGAAGCAGATATAGATAGAAAGTCACTTTAGAAACGCTTATCGTCGTTTCTTTGACGATACACATTGCCATGTCTTACAATCAGAAGGATATCCGGTAACCGCTAAGTCCAGTAATTTCAAATAGGTATCTGTTCCATGGAGGTGAAAGGTGACAAGCGAATGCGCTAGGTGCTTGGTGTTCGTGTGCCGGACCGGAGACAGGGAACATGGACCTGAGACTTGCCCCATGCATCATGACTTCCCGGCAGCCGAAGGGCTTTACGTTAACCAGGAGATACGTAATATCGCCCGTGTCGCTGCTCTGGTCGAGGCTTCGGGATACCGACGCTGGAGACGGGCGCAGGAGGTCATGGAATTCGCCAACAGGCTGGGTTTTCACCGGCTTGGGGTTGTTTCCTGTAATGACATGGCAAACATTGCTGGTTTGTACATCAATATGCTGAAGAAACATGGCTTCGAGACCATTTCAGCCGTCAACTCGGCTGAAGAGTGCGAGCCTGCCGCTCTCGCGGCGCTGTGCAATGACAGACAGACAGAGCTAAATGTCCTGCTGGGTATGTGTGTGGGGCATGATTCCATATTCATCCGACAATCAAAGGCGTGGGTTACCTGCCTGGTCGCTAAAGACCGTTTTCTAGTCCATAATCCGGTAGGTGCCATTTATGGCTACAAAGCATACTTCAGCGAAGCCCTCCGGGGGCACCATATCGAGCAAGCCGGACAGGCCAGCACAGATATAGGACCGGAACAACTTGCTGCAGCCGCAAAAGAGGTTACCAGCCAGGGACATGGCCGGTGGACACGTGTCGAAGAGACAATGGAGTTTGCACGCAAACTGAGGATTAACCGGCTGGGGCTTATTTTCTGTGTAGGATTCCGCTACGAGGCCAGCATCCTGACGGAAATCCTGGAGACGAATGGATTTGAAGTGGTATCCGTAGCATGCAAGACCGGAGCTGTGCCCAAGGAGTGGGTAGGCATCTCAGATTCTGAAAAGGTACGGCCCGGAAAGCCGGAGATGATGTGCAACCCCCTGGCTCAGATAGAGTTACTCAACCGAAGTCACACCGGGCTGAACATCTTGATGGGGCAGTGCGTAGGACATGACTCTCTCAGCATGAAGCACTCCGAAGCGCCGGTAGTATGTCTCGTAGCTAAGGATCGCATGCTGGCCCATAATACGGTAGCCGCTTTGTACGAGAGCCAATGTGGTTAGGTGTGTGGAAGCCTGAACAAGCATGCAAATAGTGGCATGGTATTTCAGTCCTTCGCCGGTTCACTCGATGAAGTGTGCGGCTGTTCCAAGATAAAAGGAGCATTGCTCCCTGGCACACTGCTGCTTACTTATTATAATTAAGCCCAAATTGGGTGTCAACTGTCATCCCGGTTCATGATGGGTTCTTGCAATGTAATAGTTTGACATGTTGAGTGATGATTTGCTATCATTATTATGAGCATATGCTCATAATAGAGCAAGGTAAAGAGGCAAAAATATGTCAAGGCCTTGTAAGTGCCGCAGAATATGCTTTATGCCCGGCGTAACCTACTTCAAGCCCGCGGGCATTCCGATGAGAGTTCTGGAAGAGAATTGCCTGTCACTTGAAGAGATAGAGGCGATACGCCTCCGGGACTTGGAGTGTCTAGAGCAGGTTAAGTGTGCACAGGAGATGAACGTCTCACGACCAACCTATCAGCGTGTTCTGGCATCTGCCCGGAGAAAAATAGCCGATAGCCTGCTTTCAGGCAAGGCTCTACGGATAGAAGGGGGTAACTACGAGCTAAGCAACCAACAAACTGAACCTGTGTCTGAAAGTCCGGCGGGGGGAACTGACAATGTAACAACACTTGATAACAAAATAAATTGGAATAAGTTTAGAGGAGAACAAGGCAACATGAAAATCGCAGTCATATCAGAAGACAAAAAAACCATCAGCCAGCATTTCGGAATGGCACCACTGTATGTTGTGATTACAATTGAAGATGGCAAAGTGGTAAGCAAGGAGACCAGACCTAAGGCTGGCCATCATAATCTTGGAGGACATCATGAGGAACACTCGACTCCAGGGCAGAGGCATGGTTTTGACGCTGCATCTCAATCGACTCACGCCACAATGGCCGGGAATATAACCGATTGCCAGGTGCTTATCGCTGGAGGTATGGGAATGGGTGCTTATGATAGCTTGAAAAGCTATAACATCGAGCCTGTTATCACCGACATCAAGAATATTGATCAGGCCGTCAATCTATATCTTCAGGGTAAGCTACCTAACCTCAGGGAGCGTCTGCACTAAATCACTGAAAAGTGTGGAATCTATTTTGGAGGAGAAACATTGCCAACACGTGAAGATATGGTGCAAGAGCTTGATACCATATTAGTACCCGGCGTAATGCGAAGCCTCGTGAAAATGAACCTGGTCCGCGACATCAGTACCACTTGGCAAAGTCGACATCAGGCTTGCCTCTGCCGCATTGGGACCAGAAGCACAGGAATGGCTCACATGACCTTACCCCTTTAGTAGGGCCACCGGCTATTAGAGTCCCCCTGTGTTTCCAGCGTACTCTTTGGGGGTCAGACCTTTCAGCTTCATGGTGGGCGGTACTGGACTTGAACCAGTGACCTCTTGCGTGTGAAGCAAGCGCTCTAACCACTGAGCTAACCGCCCGAAATCATATCTATTTTACCGTTAATAACCAGCTTTGTAAACAGAGACTTGCCACTCTATCTTGATTAACCATAAGCCTTGTGATATTGTGATGCAAGGTAAGCCGAAGGAGGGATAGTAGTATGGATGCCAGGCCTTATATTGTTTACCCCCGTGCCAACAAGTCAGCCGCAGGAACCAAGACGGAACTGGCTATCAACACCTTCGTCAATGAGCCAGGCCAGGTCAGCTTTGGTGTCAATGATTTCGTTCCGGGCTTGTTCCGCAGCTTACATCGTCACTACACCTGGGAGCTCATCATTATCGATAGCAGCTCGGCAGGTCCGGGCTACACCTTCTTTGATGGCCACTGGTGGCGAGCTGAACCGGGGAGCGGAGTGTTTGTCCCGAAGGGCTGCCCCCATTCTTGGTCATCGGGCAATAGCAAGGGTTTTAAGATGCTGTGGGTCTATGGAGGCTCGCGTGAAGAAGCCGGTCGCATCTGGGATGTCAGGCCTGAAGATGGCCAGCCCATCACACCGGAGGAAGAAAGGAATGCTCTTGTTTGGACGGCGGAAGCAGCCGGACATAACCCTATCGAGAAAAAGGAGACTCGTTGATGGATACAATTGAAAGGCTGGTACAAGGGTCAATCGACATGCACGTTCACCACGGGCCTGATGCCCATATCAGGCGGCGTGTTGATGCTTTGCAAGCCGCACTTCAGGCGGAACAAGCCGGCATGAGAGCCATCGTTCTGAAGAATCATGATTACCCGACAGCACCACTGGCTTACATAGTAGGCCAGCATGTGCCTAACCTCACCGTTGTTGGCAGCCTTTGCCTCGACTTCGCCATTGGGGGCCTGAATCCGGTAGCAGTGGAAACCTCAGCCATCTTAGGCGCGAAAGTGGTCTGGATGCCGACCTTTTCCTCAGCCAATGACCACCAAAAGCTCAAGATTGCTGGAGAAGGAATCAAGATTCTAGACAGCAAGGGGAAGCTCTTGCCCGAGGTGCAGGCAATCCTGGACATCATCAAAAGCAACGATATGGTGCTGGCCACCGGCCATCTATCCGCGGTAGAAGCCTTTGCTCTGGTTGATGAAGCCAGGCAGCAAGGACTCACCAAAATTGTGGTGACACACCCTCTGGCGACAAGAATCGGCGCCACGCTCACGATTGAGCAGCAGCAACAAATGGCCGGTAAGGGGGCTTTTATTGAGCACTGCTTTCTTTGCGCCTTGCCGCTGGGGGATAGACTTGACCCGATGAAAATAGTCGCAGCAATCAGAGCCGTCGGGGCAGAACACTGCATCATGACCACTGACATGGGCCAGGAATCGAACCCGCCTCCGGCTGAGGGGATGAGAATGATAGTATCCACTCTGCTGAAGTACCAGGTTAGTGCCGAGGACATAGAGTTGATGGTCAAGACCAACCCGGCCCGGTTGCTCGGTCTGACGTCAAACCCAACCTAATATCACGTCGGATAAATAGGCAGCGATTACTGCTTGATGAAAACAGGGGAATGCTCTGGCTCATTGGCAAGCTCTAATCGAATGGGGCTATTCGGTTTGGTTGTTTTGTCATTGCGAGACCATCCGCCGCAGGCGGAGGCGAAGCAATCCGGGTGGAGGACTTCCCCCTCCCGGATTGCCACGTCGCTGTGCTCCTCGCAATGACAACAGCATTAACATCCCTTAACGGAGAGTCAAAGAGGGGCGACGCCCCTCTTTTTCTGTTTACCCAATGACCTGATTAGTCTTTGGCGGCTGCCTCGAGGTATTCCCGTCCAGACCGGGCAAGCATCGCTCCCACATTATAGACGATGTAGCGGATGCCGCGTTCCTTGGCTTTCTTCAGGAGAGCCAGGTCGTAGGCAATCGTACCGGACGCTTTTCCGGCGGCATGTATCTCTTTTACCAGGTAGTCAATCATCTTCTGCACTTCAGGGTGATTTGCCTGCCCGGGGTATCCCATTGCCGAAGACAGGTCTGTCGGCCCGATAAAGATAACATCCGGCCCCGGAACTGCCAGAATCTCCTTAAGGTTTTTCACTGCTTCCATGGTTTCCACCTGGACGATGACCATGGTTTCCTGGTTTGCCTCTTTAACATAGTCACCCAGGGAGCCTTTCAACCCATAATTAGCCGCCCTAACTCCGGCCAGGCCTCTCTTCCCCTCGGGGGGGTACTTGACCGCATCCATCACGGCCTGGACTTCGGGGCCACTGTTCACCATCGGCATCTGCGCCCCCAGGGCACCGATGTCAAGATAGCGGAGAATGTTTTGACGGATGCTCATGGCGATGCGAATAATAGGAGTGATATTAACACAATCGGCAGCTCGCACCATTTGCTCGCAACTCTCAGTGCCAATTGGACTATGTTCGGCATCGAGCAGCACAAAATCAAAGCCGATGTGGCCAATCATCTCGACGATTGTCGGACTCGCCATCGGCACGAAAACACCATAGGCCGTCTTACCTTGCTTGATTTTTTCTTTAGCGATATTTTTTCTCACGATTCCTCCTTATCTTCTGAGGTTGTTTAACAACCTCTCCTGTCACTGGTTGACCTGCCGGAAAACATACTCTAAGAAGTACCAACACATTGCTAACCAGCATGGTAGTCTAGGTCTTTTGCCAGAATTTGTCAACACCACGCTGTATTCTTGTTGATGTTATACGATTATGTCACCAGTTAACTGTTAAGGGAAAATGTCACCATGGAAGGAATGGTGATATTGAACAAGAAAGAGCAAAGAAGGGTA
>JAENIS010000082.1 GCA_016844285.1 Dehalococcoidales bacterium | reverse complement strand
CGCCGGGATAAGCCAGGGATAACCGCTGTCATGACCGCAAGGTCAGGCAAGGGATAGCCCGGTCTCGGCACCGCCACCAGACGGCACAGCTTAATCAGCCGTGATGGCTCCTTCCATTGCGGGAGTTGCGCCAGCGTATCCCAACCCAAAAGGAAAAATAGCTCCACCTCCGCCCCATATTGAGCCTGCAACTCCGTCATCGTATCAACCGTATAGGATGGACCCGGCCGCTCTACCTCCATGATGGACAGCTTGAAACAGGGTCGGCCAGCAATGGCCAGACGCACCATCTCCACACGATGCTCGGCGGCGGAAATATCGTTATCTACCTTGAACCTCGGCTGACCGGCCGGGATAAAAAGAACCTGCTCCAGATTTAGCTGGGACATTGCTTCCTCAGCCAGCCTGATATGCCCGTTATGGATAGGGTCGAATGTTCCGCCCAACACCCCTATCCTTACCATTCCCATTCGAAATTCCCGCAACGAATCTTGTCACCCGGCCTGGCCCCGGCCTTCTCCAGAGCCTTGTTAAGCCGAAGTCTAATGACTTGCCGGTTGACCTGCTGGCGTATCTCAGGGTTAGACATGTCTACCCGGGCAATGATACGCTCCAGCTCCGGTACAGCCAGGATAAAGGCATTACCCTCCTTACGCACTCTGGCGACAAAACCGCCTGGTTGCGGGTGAAAAACAGCCTCGGTAACGCCTTCGCCGGCTTTGGCCTCAGCACTCATCTGATTTAGCCGTTTCATCGCCGCCGCCATAAGCTCGGCAACACCCTCGCCCGTCGCCGCCGACAGGGGGAATACCGGGATACCCACCGTATGGAACGATTGCTTAATCTCGGCTAAGCGTAACCTGACCTCAGGCAAATCAATCTTGTTGATGGCCACCACCTGAGGTTTTTCTGCCAGGGTCACATCAAAGAGACGAATCTCTTCATTCACCTGCGCCAAATCATCAACGGGAGCTGCAGAGGCACCATCGATTAGATGGATGAGCACCTTGGTACGCATCGCATGGCGTAAAAAATCGTGCCCCAGGCCCCGGCCAAGATGGGCACCCTCAATCAATCCCGGGATTTCCGCCAGGACAAAGCTCTTCCCACTAACCTCAACCATTCCCAGAATAGGCTCAAGGGTCGTGAAGGGATAGCTGGCAACCTTTGGTTTCGCTGAGGAAGCGGCGGCCAGCAATGTCGACTTGCCCACGTTAGGGTAACCAATAATCCCCACATCGGCAATAAGCCTCAGTTCCAGCGTTACCCCGCTCTCTTCTCCAACCTCGCCCTTTTGGGCCAGCCGCGGCACCTGGTTAGTCGAGGAAACAAAGTGAATATTGCCCCACCCTCCCCTGCCACCCCTCACTACTATAACCTGCTCCTTGGCTTTCTCCAGGTCAGCAATAATGATGTCACCATTTTGATTTGCCACAATAGTGCCCAGCGGAACCTTCAGGAGCAGGTCTTTACCCTTCCTACCATGCTTTTTCTTCCCTTGACCATTACCACCATCACTCGCCTGATAAAGCCTCCTCCGAATAAAAGCACGCAGGCTGCTCTCACCCGGGTCAGCAATAATCACCACATCACCACCATTACCACCATCACCGCCATCAGGACCGCCGTAAGGAACAAACTTCTCCCGCCGGAAACTGACAGCCCCATCGCCTCCGTTACCCGCTTTCAGCAGAATCTGTACTTTATCAAACATACTCTCTATTAACTATTCTACTCTATTTATCAAGTTTATTTAATATTAGTATTAATATTGGGATTACTCTTGCTTGGGCATCAGGGGAAACATCTATAGAAATCGCAGGCACTCTTTACGGTTAATCGGCAGCGGTTTTTACAAAAAGTTGACAAGACAGCGACAAACTACGGGCAATAGAATCAGGGAATGAGACGGTCTTAAGGATTCTTATCTCGATTAGGGTGTATTGTTTGCTGAATGTCGAGGATTTTGCGCCGTACATAGGGGCTGGCGTCGATATCGTTGGTGATTTTGTGGTAGGCGCGGGTGACGGCCGCAGCGTCCCTGCCGCCAAGCTCTTTCCCAATTTGAGCCAGGGAGCAATTAGTTTCCCGCCGGAGAAGATACATGGCGACGCGGCGGGCTAGCATAGTTTCCTTGTCTCTTTCTTTACTGACCAGGCCGGCAACGGTGAGATGGAAGCTACTGGCCACCGTCTCTATTATCAGGCCGGGCGTGAGCGGAGTGTTTTTCGGGGCGTTATCGCCGATATCTTTTAGTGCCTGGGTAGCTAGCTCGGGCGTCAGCCGGGCCTGGATGAGCCTGGCGTAGGCAACCACCCGGTTTAAGGAACCTTCCAGGGCCCTGATGTTTTGCTGGATACGGAGAGCCAGCAGTTCGAGAACATCCCCCGGAATGTCGGCCTCAAGCTGGCTGGCTTTGGCCTTGAGGATAGCCAGGCGGGTGTTAAAGTCGGGCGGCTGGATTTCAGTGGCCAGACCCCCCTCAAAGCGGGAGCGAAGCCGGTCGGGCAGGAAGGTCATGCTTTGGGGTGGGCGGTCACAGGTAATGACAATCTGGTGGCTGGCATTGTACAGCTCATCAAACGTGTGGAAAAAGTTTTCCCCAGTTTGCTCTTTACCGTCAAAGAATTGCACGTCGTCAAGCAGCAACATATCCACGCTGCGGTATTTATTGCGGAACTCGTCGGTTTTCCTCTCGCGGAGGGCAGTCATCAGGTCGTTAGTGTAGTGCTCGGCGCTGGCATAGAGCACCTTATTGGTATTGGCCGTCGCCAGTTGACCAATTGCCTGTAGCAGATGCGTCTTGCCTAACCCGGCCATGCCGTAGATGAACAGCGGGTTGTAGCTTTGCCCCGGGCTTTCCGCTACTTTTATCGCAGCGGCATAGGCAAGCTGGTTACAGTTACCTTTGATAAAGGCATCAAAAGTATACCTTGGGTTAAACAGGGGGAGGCTCATCTGTTGGGCAGAGCTAGCTTTCTCCTGCCTACCGGATAGAGCCGGATTTGGTTCACGACTGTTTACCTGAAATTGGACTTGCACATCCTGGTGAAGAAGACTGGTGAGCACTTTTTGAATCAAACCTCGCTGATTCCGGTCCAGGTTTTCAGCGATAAAGGTGTTGGGCACCCCGATAACGAAATGGTTATCCTGATAATTTAAGCCTACCGTCTTTTTCAGCCATGTTTGGTAATTTGGCTTATTGACCTGGATTTGCAGTTCACCTAAGGCAGCATCCCAGATTTGCTGGGCGGAGTGCTCTTCTGGCAAGTTATTATACCTCTCCTGTACCCTCTATATCGCTGTGGCCGGGTACACCTGAAACATCCTACGGCAAAACAAAAAGAACATTACTAGGATACATTACCCCACGTTTCCGATGGCAAGGTTTGTGGCGCTGGTTGCTGGTCAGTTTTAAGTCATGTTTTCCCTTACAAGGTATGTCGGGCTTGCTTTCTTATTCAGTCTTTCACCTACAGATACAAAGTGGTTGTTGGCCCAAATTATTGATGTTAGAATAAGTGAGGGGAGGTTTCGCTTGAGAGTTGTTTTCATGGGTACTCCGGACTTTGCTGCGGTCGTACTGGAACGGCTGCTGCTCGATGGCTACCCGGTGGTGGCGGTTTATACCCAGCCGGATAAGACGGCCGGGAGAGGGCAGGCGCTGGCGGTTTCCCCGGTGAAAAAGGTGGCGATGATGTGGCATCTCCCCGTCATGCAGCCGGTCAGTTTTAAGGAGACAGAGGTAGTGGCGGAGCTGGCCGGTTTTCACCCCGATATTATCGTGGTGGCCGCCTTTGGTCAGCTTCTGCCGCCGTCCGTGCTGGGTATCCCCCCTTATGGCTGTCTTAATGTTCATCCCTCGCTGCTGCCTGAATTCAGGGGAGCCTCGCCCGTCGCCGCCGCTATCCTGGCCGGTAGCGAGTTTAGCGGGGTTAGTGTCATGCTGATGGACCGGGGGTTGGATACCGGCCCGGTATTGGCCAGGGCCGCCATTCCCATTCTACCGCAGGATACCACTGGCTCGCTGACGGCCAAGCTGGCCCGGATTGGCACATCGTTACTACTTGATGTGCTACCTCGCTGGTGGCGGCGTGAGCTGATACCAGCGTCTCAGGATGACGGCCAGGCTACCTATTCCCGTGTGCTCTCGAAGCAAGACGGTGAGATTGACTGGCATCTGCCGGCGGTGGCGATATGGCAGCAGGTGCGCGCCTTCCAGCCCTGGCCGGGTGGTTATACTCGCTGGCAGGGTAAGCAGCTCAAGATTATCGTCGCCGTACCCATTGGCGGGGAGAGCACCCTCAAGGTGGGTCAGGTAGTCGACCTGGGCAAGGCAGGAGCCATGTTTGGCGTGAGTACCGGGGATGGTATTTTAGGCGTGTCAAGACTTCAGCTGGAGGGGAAGCGAGCTATGTCCGCCGCCGAATTTCTGCGGGGTCAGCGGCAGTTCATCGGGGTTGTACTGGGAGCGGCGTAGTAGAGGGAAACACTTCATTTTTCGCTCAAGAGGTGAACTGAAGCGTTATCCATAATAGGGTACAGTATCACGCGTTGTCGTTACGAGCGAAGCGACGCGGCAATCTCAAAGATTTATACGGATTGCTTCGCCTTCGGCTCGCAATGATATTACCAACCATAACCGAAGAGTACCGACCAATCAAAGAAGACTGATTTAATCACATCGTCTTCTCAGCTTATTCATCAGGGATACCGAGGTCTCGAATATAGTCGACGGCGTCCTGCACCGTGGCTATTTTCTCAGCGTCCTCATCCGGTATCTCAACCTTCTTGGTGGAGTTGCTGAATTCCTCTTCCAGCGACATTATCAGCTCGACCAGATCCAGGGAATCGGCCCCCAAATCATCAACGAAGCCAGCCGAAGGCACGACTTCTGACTCCTCGACGCCTAGCTGCTCGACAACTATCTTTTTGACTCGCTCGAAAATAGTGGCCACTTTCTACCCCCCTTATTCAATGAGCTTCCTATCTGGTGGCAAGAGCGGTGACTGCACCCAAGACTCCGTTAACAAATTTAGGTGAGTTATCACTGCCAAAGGTCTTGGCCAGCTCCACCGCTTCATTTATTGCTACTTTAACTGGCACATTATTATTAAGCAAAATCTCGAAGATTGCAAGTCTTAAAATATTCCGGTCGACCATCGAGAGCTGCTCAAGCGGCCAGGCCGGAGCCAAATGCTTAATACTCTCGTCAATTTTCTCCTTATTGAGTAGAATGCCGCTGACCAACTCACGGGTGAAGCTGGCGTTTTGCGCCGATAGGCTTGCTTCGGCCAGCAGATGGCTTATTACCGCTTCGGCGTCGTGTCTGGTGGCATCAATCTCATATAGTGCCTGAAGAGCCAGTGCCCTTGCTTTTCGTCGTGCCCCTAGCATGAATTATCCCTCATCAAGATTTAGTATAGCATTATCAACTAACTAAAGCATTTATCAAGTGGAGGTAAGGAGATTATTTGATAACCTATCCCACTCCCCCTTCCCTTCAAGGGGAAGGGGAAGTACAGGTAAGATAGAGGCTTCCCCCCTCTCTTGAATCTCTTCCCTCTCCCCTTACGAAGGGGAGAGGGACAAAGGGTGAGGGGTTAATGAAACATGGGTCACTAAGCTCCAGCCATGCCCCCATCCACATTTAGTACCTGCCCGGTAATATATCTGGCTTCGTCTGAAGCCAGAAAGGCGACTGCCTCAGCTACATCGCGGGGAGTGCCCAGGTAGCCGAGCGGGATGCGCCTCATTAGCTCCTGCCGCTGTTTTTCCTCCAGTTGTTGTGTCATTTTGGTATCGATGAAGCCGGGGGCGATGGCATTAACCGTGATACCACGGGAGGCTACTTCCTTGGCGATACTGCGGGTAAAGCCGATAATACCGGCCTTGGCCGAGGCGTAGTTGGCCTGTCCGGCATTACCGATGATGCCAACGATACTGGCCATATTGATGATTCTACCCGAGCGCTGTTTCAACATATGTCTTAAAACCGCTCGGGTGCAGAGGAAGACGCTTTTCAGATTAACCGTCATCACCTTGTCCCAGTCCTCTTCCGACATCCGTATGATGAGCTGGTCGCGGGTAATCCCGGCATTATTCACCAGGATGTCAACCCGGCCATAGTTGGCGATGGTTTGCTCTACCAGCCGCTCGACATCGGCCGCCAGGCTAATGTCAGCGATGATGGCCATGCTTTTTCGGTTCATCGCCTTGATTTCCTCAACCACGCTATCAACCGCAGAGGACTCACCGACATCGTTGATGATGATGTCAGCCCCAGCCTCAGCCAATCTCAGGGCGATGGCTCGTCCAATCCCCCGCCCACTGCCAGTTACTATCGCTACTTTATTAGAAAGATTCATTA
>JAENIS010000081.1 GCA_016844285.1 Dehalococcoidales bacterium | reverse complement strand
CACCTACGCCTACGCCTACGCCAAAGCCTACTCCCGCGCCGTCGCCAACCGGACCCTATGGGGAGATAAGAATCGCCATGAGTTCAATTTACGGGGAGAGGTTTGACCCGTCTACGGAGACCACCGGGGCGCAAAACATGTACATGAGGTCATACCTCGAGCCATTCATCAATAGTACCTACGAGAGCCCGGTGATGCCGTGGCTTCTGGAAAAGTGGACAATGGCTCCCGACGCTCTATCCTGGACTTTGACTATCCGTAAAGGGGTCAAATTCCATAACGGCGATGCCTTTACCGCTAAAGATGCCAAGTTCACTCTCGAACGATACATGGCAAAAGGCTATGCTCACGCCGGGACACTGGTTACCTTCAAAAGTGTCGAGGTAGTCGATGACTATACGGCTCGTCTTTATACCACAGTCCCGCAACCCTTTGTCGTCGACATTCTGATGAGAGAGGGCGCCCTAGTGGTGCCCAAGGACTATTTTGAGCGAGTTGGTGCGCCAGGTTACCAGCGCCAGCCGGTAGGTACCGGGAACTGGAAGTTCTCCCGTCATGTCCTCGGCGATATGTTTGAGTTCGAGGCGGTAGAAAACCACTGGAAAAAGACTCCCGAGTTCAAGAAGCTATCCCTCATCCTGATACCGGAGATGGCCACCCGGGTAGCCATGTTAAAGAGCGGGGCGGTAGATGCCACGGATATCGGTCTGGAAGAGGTCGCTGGCCTGGAAGCGGCCGGCTTCAAGACCATCAGGGGGGGGGACCCCCAGGTTCCCGTAGTCAATATCCTCGGCGCCTATGAGCCGGGGGCTGGTATTGTTGGCGACGTCCGGGTGCGGCAGGCGCTCTCGCTGTCCATCAACCGTGAGGAAATCGCGGCCACCTTCTTCCACGGCAAAGCCACCATGCCTGTCCTGGACAATATGGGCCCGCTTTCCGGGGATGTGGATTATGCTTACTGGAGGGACTACTCAGCCAAGATGTACCGCTATGACCTGGTGGAGGCAAAAAGGCTGTTGAAAGAGGCCGGCTATCCGGATGGGTTTAGCCTCAAGTTCTATAGTATGCCGGTCTCCGGCAGCCCCTTTTTACCGGCACTGGCCGAGATAGTACAGGCCTACTGGCTAAGGGCAGGAATCAAAGCCCAGATAATTCCAATTGATACCGCCCTGTTTTACACATTCCGCAACGTAACGAAGACGCCCACTTCGCCGGCGATTGGCACGGCCTCCATCTACCGCATTACCGGCGAAGGCTATGAGAACACAGGGAGGTCTTTCCTCAATCCCTACCATACCAAGGACCTCTTCGGTCAGCTCGGCAGCGGCCATCCTGAGATTGACGGGCTTATCGATTCCGTTCAGTCCGAGCTAGACCCGGTGAAGAGAAAGGCAATCAACGAGAAAATCTTGAGGATAACCGCTGATGCCTGGGTGCGGATAGGGATTGCCAACGTCCCCTCGATGTTCGGTCTGGGGAGCAACGTAGACTTTGACGATATGCCGAAGGCTAACTACCATCTGTCCCGTGTGGCCTACCTGTTCAGGCACGGGAAATAGAATCGATGCAGGAAGGACTGAAGGTAACCGGCTGTCAGCCCGGCGTAGCCCTCCTACCGTGACAAAAAGTGAGGTTAGTGAAGTCTTGACCACAGAGGGTTACCCACTCCTCTGTGGTCAAGATGTGCTGTGACCTGAAAGTAGATGCGGTGGTCGATTTCTTACCGGTAGGGCGCATTACTACCAAGAATCTGAAGAGAGTCTCTGCCCAGAGCCTGAAAGAGGAGCATGATATTCCCAGCCCTGACCTTGAAGAGAGGCAACGCTTCAACAGCGAAGCTGGTCTCATTGAGATGAATAAGAAACTGGAAAAGTTCCTCGACCTGTGTATCGCCAACAAGAAGTAAGAGTGCCTGTATATCCACTCGGAGGATAAGGATGGAAAAAGAGCGAGCGCCACTGGCAACCTGTCGAGTTCTCGATTTGACTGATGAGGACGGTGTCTTTTGCACCAAGATTCTCGCTGCCCTGGGTGCCGATGTTATCAGAATAGAACCCCCTGGAGGCGACCCAACCCGGCGTATCGGCCCCTTCTATCATGACGACCCTGACCCCGAGAAAAGTCTGCACTGGTTTGTTTACAATCTTAACAAGAGGAGCATCACGCTGAATATCCAGTGCACCACCGGCCGGGAGCTTTTCAAACGCCTGGTGAAGACCGCAGATTTCATGGTGGAGTGTTTCCGCCCGGGTTACCTTGACGGATTGGGGCTGGGCTATGCTGAGCTCAGCGCCATCAACCCCCGCCTGATTTTGACTTCGATTACACCCTGGGGACAAACGGGCCCCCGCAGTCAGTTTAAGGGGTCAAACTTAATTACTTCGGCGGCGAGTGGTTTCATGTACCTCTGTGGTGATGCTGACCGCGCTCCGGTGCAGATTAGCACCCCCGTTGCTTCCGTAGAGACCGGGCTACAGGCGGCCGCAGCTACCATGATAGTCCACTGGCATCGGCATCGCACCGGGAAGGGGCAGCATATCGATGTTTCCGCACAAGAGAGCCTGATGGCTCAGACTTTGCCTCATACCATGCTCTGGAAGACCAAACAAATTATTCCCTCCCGGTCAACAGCGGGGGTAACCTTTCCCCAGTTTCCCGGGGGTGCGGCATTATTTGAATGCCAGGATGGAGTGGTGATTTCGACGACAACCTTTGGACCGGGCCGTCTGCCACTCCGGGAATGGCTCGCCAGCGAAGGAATGGCCGGGGACCTGCTCGATAAGAAATGGGACCCGGTTTTCGTGGAGGGGAGACCGGTTTCCCGTGAGCAAAGAGCTCATATTGACGAGATATTTCAGGCTTTCACCCGCAAGCACACGATGGAAGAACTCATGTTCCAGGCACAGAAAAGGAAGGTTCAGGTAGCCAAGGTGAGCAGCGTGCGTGAGGTCAGGGAGGACGCACACCTGAAGCAAAGGGAATACTTTGTCAAAGTAGAGCATCCTGAGCTTAATGACAGTATCGTCTACGCCGGAGCACCCTTCAAATCAGAGGGGATGTCCTGGCAGTACTGGCGACGGGCGCCATTTATCGGGGAGCATAACCGGGAAATTTATGTCGATGAGATGGGGCTCAGTGAGCCGGAATTATGTGCCCTCAAGGAAGGAGGTGCGATATGAGCGATGAGAGTGTTGCTAACGAGCTACCACTGGCGGGCATAAGAATCATTGATTTCGGCCAGATAGCGATGGTGCCTATCGGGACTAGCTTTTTGGCTGATTTCGGGGCGGAGGTTATCAAGGTGGAAAGTTTCGCCCGTCTAGAGCCGGGGCGCCGTGATGCCACCATGTCGGTGGATGGTGATATATCTCCCGACCGGAGTCTTCTGTATGCCCGGTATAACCAGAATAAGCTAGGGGCGCTCCTTAACCTGAAACACCCCAAGGGGGTAGCTCTGGCCAAGAAACTGGTTAGCCTTGCCGATGTGGTGATTGAAAATTTTACCGTGGGGGTCATGCCGCGGTTAGGTCTTGGCTACGATGATTTCCGCAAAGTCAAGAAAGACATCATCATGATTAGTGGCTCCTTCGGCGGGCAGACAGGTCCCTACAAGGATTTCAGGGCACAGGGGTTTGTTCTCGCTGCCCTGCAAGGCATTGATGACCTCACTGGCTGGCCTGACCGCGGGCCATGCTCCCCTGCCTCGGCCTTCGGCGACCACTACATACCCTTCATGTATGCCATCCAGATAATGGCGGCACTGGAATACCGCCGCCAGACGGGTAATGGCCAATTTATTGACGGCTCAAGTTTCGAGGGGTGTCTGGATGCCCTGGATACGGCCATCACTGATTATAGTGTTAATGGGCGAGTCTTGAAACGCCGGGGTAACCGCCATCCGGCGGCGGCACCTCACGGAGTCTACCGCTGTCAGGGTGAGGAGAGGTGGTGTGCCATCGCTGTCTTCAGTGACGAAGAATGGCAAAGCTTTTGCCGGGTTCTGGGTAGCCCGGCTTGGGCGGCTGAAGCGAGATTCTCTACCCTGTTGAAAAGGCTGGAAAATGTTGATGCCCTTGAGCAGTTGATAGAAGCGTGGACCCGAGAACATAAGGTTGAAGACGTTGCCCTTGCACTTCAGCAGGCAGGCATCGCCGCCACGGTAGTGAACAATATCAAGGACTTACACGAAGACCCGCAGTTAATTCACCGCCAGCATTTCTGGGAGCCAGAGGAGCCAGGCATGGAACCATATACTTTCGAAGCTCCTTCAGCCCGGCTGAGCCAGACGCCGGCCCGCTTGCAGAGGCGCCACCCGCTTTTGGGAGAACACAATGACTATGTCTATGGCGAGCTTTTAGGCATTGACCCCCAGGAATATGCTCAGCTGGTTGAGGAGAAGGTCATTTTCTAGTGGGGTGCTGAAAAAGTCCATCGTATTTGTCTCCCCCTTTGAAAAAGGGGGACTAAGGGGGATTTCTAGGCTTAAAATCCCTCTCGCTCTCCCTTTATTAAAGGGAGAAGTTTCCCTTTTTGGCAAAGAGCCTGTCCCGTGCTTGATACGGGAAGGACTCAGGGGGATTTCCCTCCGGGCATAGCTCCTTCGCTTTTACTTAACTCCCCCTTCCTGATGGTAAGGGGGTCAGGGGGATGGGTATCCGGCTGAAGCTTACCAGTGAGTCAACTCATGCCCCACCTTGCTCTCATTTCAGACCTATTTACGGTGTTTGTACTCGGCGGCATAGGTTGGCAGATAGGGTGACGGTAGCGGGGAAGGGAAACTGATATCGACACGGTCTCCCAGGACGGCCATCGTGGGGACAAGGCCAAAAGTAACCGTCGTGTAGGTATCGGACTGGAGCTTGATTATCCTGGCCAGCATCTCCCGCCGCCGGCTTTCGTCGGTCTCGCTCTGAACGTCAGCGATGAGCTTATCCAGCTCAGGCATAACCCCCGGTGCAATCAGCGTGGTGCCACCACCTCCCTCCCAGAGTCTCACCACCCGCGTGGTCAATGCCTCATTGCCCATATGCCCGAAGGTACTGGCGGCCCCAAGCAGCGGGGCGGCCGGTCCGTGCTGCCAGGCGGTATAAGCCGCCGGCTCAATGGGGGTTATCTCGACTTTCACCCCTATCTTCTTCCAGTAGCTCTGGATTATTTCCGCCATCTTGGGCAGCCAGGGACGTCCGGAAAGAGCAAAGGTGTAGAGCTTGATGTTGAAGCCATCGGGATAGCCCGCTTCTTTGAGTAGCCGTCTCGACTCTGCCGGGTCAAAGCGCCAGGCACGGGATACATACTCTCTCCAGTAGGGGATATCAATATCCGTTGAGGCTTCATTAAAACCAGGCGGCAGAGGTAGCCTGGCTTGACCCATGAAGAAGGACTGCCTGATTTCCGCCGCATTGATGGCTCGACCAAGGGCCTGTCGCACCCTGATGTCAGTAATCGGTTGTCCAACCACCCGCGGGTCATAAGCATAAAAGAACTGGAGCTGGGCACTGACGGTATCACAGATATAGGTCCGATAGCCGCTACCTTCCAGCTCCACGGCTGGCTCATAGCCAACCGAAATGACATCGACCCCGCCGGCCTTCAGGGCCGCTACCCGTGTCGACTCCTCGGGCACTGTCATGATGACCAGCTTCTTGAACTCGGGTGTTTTCCGCCAGTGGTTATCCCGTACCTCATATTCGAGGGAGTCGCCGGGGAAATTGCGCACAAAGTGGAAGGGGCCACTGCCTATCGGGCGACGCTCAAAGTAGTCCATGCCATTGCGCTCAATGTAATCCTTGGGCAGCACCATCCCCTGAAGCCGTACCTGACTGCTCAAATAAGGGAGAAAAGGCTGTTTGCCGATGGTGTCGAGGCGCAGAGTATAGTCGTCAACCAGCTCGACACGCTCAACCGAGGTTCTGATATCGGCACCATAGGCGTCCCTTTGCATATAGAGCTCAAGACTGAACTTGACATCATCCGCCTTCAGGTCCTCGCCATTATGGAATTTAACCCCCTGGCGAATCTGGTAAGTCCACGAGAGTCCATCGGTGGCCAGTGCCCATTTCTCGACTATCCCCGGCTGGAGCGGCTCGCCCGGTCTGTCCTCCCGGAAGAGTGAGTCCAGAAAAGGGGATAGCTGTATGCCGACCGTTTGCCGTGGGACTACTACCGGGTTGAGTCTTTCCAGGCCGACTCCACCTTCGGCGATTCTGAGTTCTCCGTAGACTCCGGGTGGCGCTGGTGGCGGTGCCGGTCGGGCACAGCCAGACAGTGTGAGCATGGCGACCAGTATGGTAGCCGCCGCCGGGATAGCGACCACGTGTGCCATGTTCAGTACCTTGATGCCCTCAAGTATGCCTGCCATCTCTTTACCCTCTATCGAGTATTCGGGAAGGCTTCCATGAAAGTTCAACT
>JAENIS010000020.1 GCA_016844285.1 Dehalococcoidales bacterium | reverse complement strand
TGATGATGAATATATGGTTCAAAGCCATCCCTGCGGAGACAGGCTAACGTTCGTTTCAACAAGTAAAGGTTTTGAAAAACACCGCCACTGAGGGCGACCTTGCTGAGACCATCCCGCTCTCGAATCAGAGAGCAAACGGCAGCGGTCATCTCAGCGATACTATTATGGAATCTGGCCGAGATAGTCGCAACCGGAACACCAGCCTTCAAATCGTGGATGATACTCTCAAAGAGAGATGACTGGTCGATAATGAGCGGAAACTTATCCTTCGGCAGGAACCAGGGGTAGCTATCTACGACGCTCTCATCAGCCAGCATTTCCAACTCGATGGCCGCCTGTCCTTCATAGGTGGCAACATCGCAGACGCCCAGCAGAGCAGAAACGGCATCAAAAAGTCGACCACAACTGGAGGTCAGGGGCGAGTTAATCCGCTTCGCAATCTGTCTTTGCACAATCTCAACTTCCAACGGGTCAATCCGCTGAAAAAGGCTGAGACCGCTGGTCAGAGTCCGGGGAAGGTCAGCCAGGTAGCTTATCGCCATACGATACGGCTTCCTGATGGCAGCCTCGCCACCGGGCAGTACCACATATTTTAAGTGAGCACGCCGCTCAAAGCGCTGGAAATCACCGGTGAGGAACTCACCGCCCCAGATTTGCCCGTCTTCGCCATAGCCGGTGCCATCGAAGGCAACGCCGATTACCGGCTCCAGCACTCCATTCTCGGCCAGGCAACTGGCGATATGGGCGTGATGGTGCTGCACCGGCACAAACTGCATCTTTCGTCCCGCACTCTTGCTGGCATCATGCTCCAACTGGAGAGCATATTTGGTAGCCAGATAATCCGGATGCAGGTCATAGGCAATGACTTCGGGAGAAATGCGAAAGAGCCGCTTAAAATGCTCGATGCCCGATTCAAAGGAGGCGAGAGTCTCCAGATTCTCCATGTCGCCAATATGCTGGCTGAGGAAGGCATAGTTTTCTTTAGTGAGACAGAAGGTGTTCTTTAGCTGAGCGCCGCAGGCCAGAATTGGCCTGGTCTCAAAGTTGAGCCTCACCGGGAAGGGGGCATAGCCCCGTGAGCGACGGATAATCGCCTCCTTACCCTCAAAAACACGGGTGACCGAATCATCACAGCGGAGATAAATATCCCGGTCATGGAAGAGAAAGGCGTCCGCCAGCTCTCCGAGACAGTCCAAAGCTTCCTCATTACCGATGGCAATCGGTTCCTCGCTCATGTTACCACTGGTCATCACCAGGGCTAATACATCCGTCCCGTCGCCTCTTCTCTCCAGAAGCAGGTAGTGCAACGGGGTGTAAGGCAACATCACCCCCAGGGAGGTATTATTGGGTGCCGCCAGAGACGAGATTGGTGAGTCCGGTTTGCCCCGCAAGAGCACAATGGGACGCTGGGGCGACTCCAAGAGTTGTCTTTCGGCATCGCTAACATCGCAGTAGCGTTCTACGGTCGTGGCATCGAGACACATGATGGCGAAGGGCTTATTCACCCGGTGCTTGCGCTCACGCAGCAGGGATACGGCAGCATTATTGGTAGCATCGCAGGCCAGATGAAAGCCACCCAGCCCCTTCACCGCCACAATGCTACCGTGACTCAGCAGGTGGCGTGTCATCAGCACCGCTGCGTCTCCACGGGCAAGATGGTCGTTCGGGTTTTTCCCGTTGACCAGCCACACCTGGGGACCACAACTGGCGCAGGCATCGGGCTGAGCATGGAAGCGACGGTCAGCAGGGTGATGATATTCCTCCTCACAACCGGGACACATCTGGAATCGGCTCATCGTCGTCTTGGGACGGTCGTAAGGAATGTCTTTAATGATGGTAAAACGCGGCCCACAGTTGGTACAGTTAATGAAAGGATAGCGGTAACGCCGGTCTTTGGGGTCGAAAAGCTCACTGAGACAATCGGGGCAAATACAAATGTCCGGGGAGATTAAGACAAACTTGTCCTCCTGCTCCTGGCTCGGTTGAATAATGAACGCCTGGTAGCCAACAGGAGGCAGCAGGATGGTCTCTATCTTTTCAATTACCGCCCGTGGCGGCGCCCGGATAGTAATATCGGCGATAAACTCCTCTAACCTGGCGGGGGTGCCTTCAACCTCAATAACCACGCCTTCCGTAGAGTTAAGCACCCACCCCGGCAACCCGTAGTCATGAGCCAGACGGTAGATAAAAGGCCGGAAACCCACCCCCTGGACGATTCCCCGTACGATAATCCTCGCTCTAGCCGGCCCGTTGCCAGTAGCATTTTCTTGACCCGCTACGGTGCGTGAGTCTATCCCGGTTACCCTGGCGGCACCTTTCACCAGCCTTCTCCTCTCACTCCCCTTCAAAGGAAAGCAAGTCTAAAAATGCCCCGGGTGAAGATTTTATTGCTAACTCGGCTCCTCTGGCGATTGTTTTTTCGCTCAGCATTTGAAAGCAGAAACACAACGAGTCATTGGTGATATGGCTATCCTCACCCAGGGCTACCTGAACTTTTCTTATCCTGGTAAGCCCATTCTCTTTGGCCTGGACACAGACTTTATCCAGTAATTCTTCGGTGATATGCCACTCGTGCATTGTCGTTAGAAATAATTCGGGAAGATATATTTACCAATATGGGGGAACTGCGGAATGATACCGATGATGAGAGAATCTTAACTACCAGTAAAGTAACTCTACTCTGGAACTTCAACTGCCCTCCTTATCGAAGGTGAAACTAAGCTCAGAATCTAAATCCGGGTTTCCGGATAGGTATTCTCACCCTTGTTGCAGGCAATACTAATAACTTTTATCGTTACTATTATAAAGCAGGAGCGATACTAAAGCAAGCCAGACAGGGGTTCATTCGGTTTTGGTTACTGTTGTTAAATAGTTGTCATTGCGAGGAACGCAGTGACGTGGCAATCTGGGCGGGCGAAGCCTCCACCCGGATTGCTTCGCCTTCGCCTGCGGCGTATGGTCTCGCAATGACAGGCTAACCGAGTTCACAAAGAACCACTTGACTTAGTTTATTAATCTCACCCCCTGTGTTCTCCTCTCCTTTTTAAGGAGAGGAGAAGTAAAAGAGAGGGAGCTAATCCCCCTCTCTTAAATCTCTTCCCCTTCTCCTATTAACCGCTACTATTAGCTCTTTAAGCTGCTACCGCTCGCTTCTCTTTCTTGAGCAAAGCCTCTCGCCGTGCCGCCAGCTTCGCCAGCTTTTGCTGGAAAGCCTCCTCCATCATCTGGCCGAACTCACAGGTGACACACTGGAAGACACGGCTGCAAATCCGGTAGGAGACATCACCCTTCATGGCATAACGGCAGAGCCGCTGGCTACCAGGTAGCTCCTTAAGTCTGGTCAGTGCCGCTTCAAGTTCCGGGCTTCCCGCCGCCATCTTCTCCTGCATCAACTGGTCGAACTCGCAGGTGATGCAATTATAGCTGTTGGTGCAGATGCGCTGGGCAACCATCCCCATCCGCATCCACAGGCACTCTTTTGTCTTGACCTCTTCAGCAACAGGTGTCTCTCTACCAGCGCTTGTCTCAACCCCGGGTTTGGTCAGCGCTTCTTGTGCTTTGCGGAGCCAAACCCGAGTCTCAATGCTACCAGGGGCAACCGCCAGAATATCCTGAAATTCCTTTAGAGCCTCATAGTAGCGCCCGGCTTCAAAGTGACTCTTACCCAGCTTAAGGTGCACCGGGATTTCCTCCGGAGCTAAAGCGATGACCGCCTTAACTTTAGCCTCCTCGCCGGCAACGGGCAAAGCGACTGCTTTCACCGGTGCGGCCTTCGGTCTTATCTCTACCTGAACCGGTCCAAGGGTCCCCCTGATTAGTTGTTCCAGTTTATTGAGGTCAAAGGGTTTAGCCAGGTAGTCAATCGCACCTTCCTTCATCGCCTCCAGCGCTGTCGGCACGGAAGGATAGGCAGTAATAATGATGCCCTTCAGTTGCGGTCTCTTCTCTTTGGCTTCTCTCAGTACCTCAATCCCATCTCTTCCTGGCAATCTCAGGTCAAGGATGACCAGACCGAAGTCCCGCTCAACAATGGCCTTTAAGGCTTCCTCACCCTCCGCCGCAGTGTCTACCTGGTAACCCTCGTCGGTTAACCAATCCCGTAGAGATTCCCTCATAATGGTTTCATCCTCTACTATTAATATCGGCTTCACCTTTTAACCTCCTCATGTTGTTTTGCTTGAATCACTTTATCTCCCGTTGGTATCATCTCTACTCTATTTAGACGCAATTATTTTGCCGGGATAAACAAAAACCCTGCCTCAGCAACACCATCTGCAAAGTGCTCCTGTCTCTCGCTCCTTCCCATCTTCGGTTAACGCTGTGCCAACCGTTGCCGCAGATACCGGCCAAGGTAAGCCAAACCTTTCTGCGCTCCCCAAAGCGTGACCCCGACGATAGCGAGAGCAATTAAGACGGTGACAAAAACTGCTGCCAGTGCCATTTTGTCTGCCCTCCAACCTATTGAGGTGCAATTTCCCCGCCAAAACAAAAGGCTATCCCCAATTCTGGGGATAGCCTGAATCGTGGCGCTGGTTAGCAAATGAACTGTATAATTATTAGGCGGTAGTGTCCATTCTATTTACAGTTGGTTCTGTATGCATTTGGTTGTTCGTCATTGCGAGACCATCCGACCGCAGGCGGAGGCGAAGCAATCTGGGTGGAGAACTTTTCCTGCCCAGATTGCCACGGGGTCTAACGACCCCTCGCAATGACAACTATTTCACTAAAGCAACCAAAACCGAATCGTACCTTACCGTTAGCCCCTACTTCCTGAGCTTATTGTAGAGCGTGGCCCGGGAAATTCCCAGTATCTTGGCTGCCTGGCTATAGTTCCCACCGGCTTCGTTGATGATATTAGTGATGTGTTTCCTCTCCACTTCGGACAGTGTTCTCGCTAATAAAACTGAGGGAGCCAAAAGCAGATTTTCCTGGGGCAAGTCAGTTCCTTGAATAGAGGAATTCCTGGCTAAGATGACTGCCCTTTCGATAGCGTTTTCCAACTCTCGAACATTACCCGGCCACTCATATTGCAGAAGAAATTGGGTCGCCTCGGGCGAGAAGCCGGTAATCTCTTTTTTATTCTCCGCAGCAAATTTTTTCAAGAAATACTGGGCGAGTAAAGGAATATCCTCCTTCCTCTCCCGTAAGGGGGGCAATTCAACCGTAACCACATTGAGCCGGTAATAGAGGTCTTCACGGAACTGACCACCAGCTATCGCCTTTTTCATATCCTTATTGGTTGCCGAGATGACCCGGACATCAACCTTAATTGGCTCATTGCCACCAACCCTGGTGAATTCCTTTTCTTCCAGTACCCTGAGCAGGTGAACCTGGATATTGGCACTCATTTCACCAATCTCATCCAGGAAAAGAGAGCCTCTATTGCTGATTTCGAATTTCCCTTTCTTTTGAGTGTAAGCCCCGGTAAAGGCCCCCTTTTCGTGCCCGAATAGCTCGCTCTCAAGCAGACTCTCCGGCAGGGCAGCACAACTGACGGCAACAAAAGGCTTATCCTTACGATAGCTCTGGGTATGGATGGCCCGGGCGACCAGCTCTTTGCCGGTACCACTATCACCGGTAATCAAAACGGTGGCACTACTCTTAGCGACAACCTTGATTATCTCAATAATCCGCTGCATCCTGGCGCTTTTGGCAATAATATTCTCGAACCGGTAACGCTCCTCCAGTTGCTGGTGCAGGGAGATATTCTCCTCACGCAGACCTTGCTGCTCCACCAGTCTGTCAATCAAAATATCAGCCTTTTCCGGGCAAAAGGGCTTTTCCATGTAGTCATAGGCGCCCTCTCTCATCGCCGTGATAGCCGTAGGGATACTACCATAGGCGGTCATCAGGATTACCTCAATCTGAGGTGATATTTCCTTAGCTCTCCTCAGCAGTTCAATTCCATCCATCCCGGGCATCACCAAATCGGTAATAACAATGCCTGGTTTCTCTTTCTGGATTATTTCCAGAGCCTGGGGGCCATTCTCGGCAGTAAGCACCTGATGGCCGGCTTCGCTCAGCCAATCACGGAGCGATTCACGGAGAATCGCTTCATCATCAACGACGAGTATCTTCACCCTTTTCTTCATAATTACCATAGTAGCTTGTAGTTCTCAAACTGTCAAAGTGAAGAGGACAGATGACTTTCGAGGATAATATCAGCGCCGCTAGGAGCAACGGCGATATTAAATCTCAACTGGCTACTTTTTCTCAACAAAATGTACTGAGGCATAGCGGCACGGTCTTTGACTACCCGGCAACCCCCTGAAACCTGCAACCTTATCCTCACCGATGACGGCGATGGTGCCAAACCTATCCTGTATATCCTGGGCAAAGGCACAGGAGCCGCATTCATAGTCACGGTCGCAGAGTCGGAAAGAAACGGCACCCAATGATAACCAGAGATGCTCTGTACCTAATTTTGTTTTCTCTAACTCTTCCAGGGCTCTACTGATTATCTTTTCCAGGTCCTCTACTTTGAATGGTTTAGGCAAGTAGTCGAGCAGTCCTAACCTTTGTGCCTTCTCCCGTGTCTCTTTTGAGGGGTAGGCGGTAATGATTACCCCTTTGGTCTTGGGTTTAAGCTCTTTAGCCTCTTCAAATAGTTGCAAGCCATCGATACCCGGCAGCTTTAAATCAAGAACAATGACACGGAACTCTTCCTCTTTGATTTTCTTGAGAGCTTCCTCCCCATCCTTAGCAACATCAACATTGTAGCCATCATCGATAAGCCAGTCCCGCAACGATTCTCTGACGATTGCCTCATCCTCGACCAGCAAAATCTTCCGTTTCTTGACTTCCATTACTTTCCTCCCTCTTCTTTATGGTAGAGCGGCAAATAAATGGTAAAGGTAGTCCCCTCTCCCACCTTACTCTGCACTTCTATTCTGCCCTGATGGCGCTGGATAATACCATAAGCGACGGCCAGTCCCAGACCCACCCCTTTCCCCTTCTCCTTGGTAGTAAAGAAAGGAATAAAAAGCCGACGGATATTTTCCGGCGAAATACCACAGCCGCTATCCTGAACCTCTGTCTTAAGCTCATTATCCTGGGATAAGGAGCGGATAGTTAGCTTACCCCCTTCCGGCATTGCCTGGATTGCGTTGATGATAAGATTAGTGTAAACCTGCTGAAGCTGGTCAGGATCAGCCAGGGGATTAGGTAAAGAGGGGTCAAGTTCTTTAATTACTTGAACATGCTGTAGCTCAGCCGCATGTGCCGCGAGGTCAAACGCCCGGTTAAGGACTTCATTAAGATTCACTTCCCTGAGGGTTGGTGGCGATTGTCGGGCGAAATCCAGAAGGTTTCGGATTAGCCGGGTGCTGCGGATGAGTTCTCTCTCCATCTTGGCCAGGTAATCAAGTGCGGTCTCTTTGGAGAATTTGTCGCTATTTATTCTTCGGGTAAGTAACTGGGTATAGACGAGGACGCCGGCCAGGGGATTATTGACCTCGTGGGCAATCGAGGCTGCCATTTGACCGAGAGAGGTCAGTTTCTCCGCCTGGATTAAGCCCTCCTGGGTATTCTTCAGCTTCTTCAGCACGTAAGGCCAGCACATGTTAATCTCAGCCAGACCCTGACAGACGGCACTCGCCAGTTCCCGGCAGGAGCTATAGCCACAAGCACCACAGTTGAACTGCTCCTCAGGTTTCGTCTTGTTCATCTGCTCCAGGACACTCTGCACATCCTTATCACTCGGCACGGCTAACCCGATGCTCTGGGCAGTAAATCTGCGGCTGAGGTCGATGCCGGCATATTGTTGAACGTCCCTTTCGGTTTGAGCGGGGTCGGCCTTACTTTTGGTATAATTGGCGACCAGTTCCTTCCGCCTGAAGCCACTTAAATCGTTAGCGATAATCGGTCCATCAATACAGCCATGACAGAAATATAGATTGGCTAATCTGGCGGTGATTTCACCCCGGGCACATTCCCCAAGGATTTTAGGCACATACTCCCGACCGTGAGCACTGACGACCTCTTGTTTTAGAATATCATCGGATAGCCCCGTTATTTTGAGTAATCCGCCGGGCATAGCCATCAGACGGCCAAGGTTAGGCACAGGGCCGGAGAACTGCTCTTCCCCCTCCTTTTCCGGGTCAATCTCTCTGGCAGCGAACATCTCCTTAAGCTCAGCAAAGGTCAGGACCGCATCCACTACCCCACCCGTCTTCTCATCTTTAGCTTCAGCCTTCTTGGCAATGCAGGGACCGATAAAGACCACCTTAGCTTCCGGTTTATATTGCCATTTAATCAGCCTCCCCATGGCGATGGTTGGTGAACAGATTGGCGCCATATTGCTGATTAGCTGGGGATGGTATTTTTCAATGTAAGCGACCACCGCCGGGCAGTTGGACGAAAGCACTGGTTTGTCCTTAGTTTCACTTATCAGCCGAGCGTATTCTCGGCCGACAAGCTCAGCACCAAAGGCATCCTCCATAACCTCACTAAATCCCAGCTTCTTCAAGGCAGCCACCAGTTGCCCCGGTCTAACCTCGGGCAAGGCAGCGGGGAAAGAGGAGGAAAGGATAGCAATCACCTGGGGATATTGCCCCAGGAGCTGCCAGACCAGCCCCATATCACTCTCCACCCTCTTTGCCTTGGTGGCACAGACCTGGAGACAGGTGCCGCAGACGATGCAGCGCTCTTTCATCACCTGAGCCAGGCCTTCCTCCACCTTGATTGCCCTGGCAGGACAATCACGGATACAGGAGTAGCACCCTTTACATTTCTCTCGCTCGGTGTAAACAATACTCATTTTGCTATCCAACTCCAGCAGGATGCCGTTTCGTTCTAACCGGGGGAAATTTAAGCTCTGTCCTCAAGTTAGCTACCGAGCGCCGGGAGATTGCCACGCCGAATTTCTCCCGAAGCTTCCTCCGGATTGCCTCATCAGAAGCAAGCTCAGGTTCGGTCTCCAGAAGTTGCTTCAGCAGCCCCTTCTTAAACCTCTTCGGCCTGGGGAAGAAATCCTTCAGCGGAATTTCCTGACCCCAGGGAGTATCTATACTCCTGACTCTAATGGCGCGGCTTACCGAGCTAGGGGCAACCCCAATCTTCTCCGCTAGCTCCTTTTGACTGAGGGGTAAAAGAGCCTTCAAATCGCCGGAGCTCAGGTAGAGTGCTTGCTTAGCCACAATACCTTGCAGGATGCTGGTCAGGGTGTCTTTACGGCTATTAATCAGCTCCAGCTTCTTGAATAATTGTCTGGCTTCCTTAATTTCAGCTTCAGGGAAGGCACCGGCGACTTTCATCTCTTCGAATCTTTCATAATCAATCAAGTACCGACCCCTGGCGAAGGAAGTTGAATAGTAGCCAATCGTAAATCCTCCCCCATCTTTATCTACCGAAGCGACTTTAGAATAGTAAAGAGTCCCTGTCCTGATATTAGAGGGGTGATAAAATTCGCTGGCGATAGAGAACTCATCAACAAGGTTATTTATCTTCCTCACCTCGGCAACCTCCAGGTTGCATTCCCTGGCGATGTCATCAACGGTCATCCCGGTTTCCGGAAGTAAGAAGTAGCTCTTGAATTTTTCCAGCCCCAATTTCTGTATCTGGCCAACAATATACCGCCGGTTACCTAAAAGTGCTTCGACATCAAGCGAACCACTATCAGCTATCACCTCTTCTTTAAGAGGATAGAAACCGGACGAGATACCAGTTCCGGGGAACCTCTGGTAGCGTATCAGGTTTTCCCCCCGGTATAGCTTCTGAAAAGAGGGGCTGCGCTCTACCTCAACGATGAGCCGGTGGAAATCATCGTCAGGCATTTCCAGCAGGTCAGCCTGTTCCATCTGCAGGATTTGACTTAGTTCCTGACGCATCTGTAGAGACTGAATTTGTGCCATTTTGAATCCGGGCATCACCACCTCGTCAAACCGCCGGTTTACTGACGCACTGACCTCCGTTTAGCTCCTGCATCACCAGAGCAACAACTGACGGGATTGTCTGCTCTACTTCAGGCGTACATCGCTCGCTAAAAGTAGTCACGTCGGCTGCTTCAACGGCGAATATCGTAATCTGCCGGGGCAAGGCGAGACCCAGCCGTCTGCCAAGCTCAAGAGCAGTGGCAAAGTTGACATCATGAGGTGAGGCAGCATGACAGGTAGTATCAAATGCTTCAGGCTCAAGCCGATAAATTTGCCCCGCTTCCCCCCCTCTGGTCTGGATAGCGTCAATGATAATGACTCTATCATAGCCCGTCAGCAACTCCAGAATATCCAGTCCGGCCATGCTTGTTTCCATTACGGTTGCTTCTTGTTGCTCAAGTCTATCCTTGAGTTCTTCCGCAATACGAATACCCACCCCATCATCACTGAGGATGGTATTACCTAATCCTAAAACTAATGTCTTCATTCCAGCCTTTTCAGAGTAGTTCCGGAGACGAGGGATTCGGGCCGGCTCAATCTCTTGATTATCTCCCGGTTACTATCGTAAATGATTACCTCCAGTGGCATCTGCCCGGGGAGGGTATGGGTGGCACAGCCAAAACAGGGGTCGTAGGCTCGAAATGCCATCTCGACCATATTCAGCAGTCCTTCTGATACTACCTGGGTATTCTTGATTAATCCCTGGGCTGCCTTCTTGATTGACATATTCATTGCCGGATAATTGTGTGCCGTGGCGACAATCAGGTTTACCTTCTGAACAATCCCCTTTTCGTCGGTCTTATAATGATGAATCAGTGTCCCGCGAGGTGCCTCGACAACGCCAACTCCTTCATCGGGAGTGGCTGTCGGAATGGTTCTAACCACCGGGTTGGTCACCTCTTTGTCCTGGCTGAGTTCCAGGAGGCGCTCGGCAGCGTACAGCAGTTCCACCAGCCTTGCCCAGTGAAAGGCTAAAGTGGCGTGCACCGGTTTGCCGCCCAAGGTGCTGAACATCTTCTCGTACTCGGCCTGCGCCAGCGGCGTCGCCATGCCGTCAGCAACATTCAGCCGGGCTAGAGGACTTACCCGATAGACCCCGCTATCCTTACCCTCAACCATTCCCTTCCAACCGACTTTCTTCAGGAATGGAAACTTCAGGTAAGACCAGGGCTCGGTATGTTCCGCAATGTAGTCCAGATAGTTGGCCGGTTTGAATCTGGCAACCTCTTTCCCATCTTCGTTAACGACACGGATATCGCCGTCATAGAAGTTCACCTTGTTGTTGCCGTCCACCATGCCCATGTAGTAGCTCTTCATCGTATAGATGTTGCCCGTTATCAGCTCCAGGTATTGCTTGTTAGCCAGTACCACATCGTTGAATATCTTCAAGCTGAATTTAGCGAATTCTACTTCTGACTTAGCTTTTGCCTCGAAGTCCTTACGGTCCTCCTCGGTAATCGGCTTGCTCATCCCTCCGGGCAAACCACAGACCGGGTGGGTCGCCTTACCACCGATAACGGCCTGAATATCCTGAGCATAAGCTCGATGTTTTATCACCTCACCGCCAATCTGAAGGCCGACCTTAGCGACGACTCCGAGGATATTCCTTTGTGCCGGGTCACTGGTTGGCCCCAAAACAAAGTCCGGGGCAGCCAGGGCGTAAAAGTGAGCAATGTGGGAATGTATCATATGGGCGCAGTAGAATAGTTCCCGCAGCTTCTTGGCTGCCGGTGGCGGGTCGACATGGTAGACAGCGTCGGTGGCCTTACACGAGGCCATATGATGGGCGCCTGGTCAGACACCACAGATACGAGGCACAATCCGGGGCAACTCCTCCACCGGCCTGCCCTCGCAAAACTTCTCAAAACCGCGTAGCTCCGGTATCTGGAGATAGGCGTTCTCAACATTACCCTCGTCGGTCAGAAAAATCTCTATTTTGCCATGTCCCTCAAGCCTGGTTATCGGGTCAATCGTCACTTTTTTCATTTCTTAACCTCCTTCTGGACGGGTAGCCGTTTTCTCTTCAGTAGCGAACTCGCCAGCCCAAACCGGTAAAAAGTACCGGCAGGGTCGATTACCTCATCTACCAGGCGTTTGATATCAGCATCGCTATTGCCCTGATATATCGATGCCAGGGCGCTGAGCATCTTGGCTCCCTGGTCGATAACCCCCGGTGGCGGCCCAAAACAGCCGCGGCAGGGCATATTAGCCTTAATGCAGCGGACACCGCAGCCACCCCTGGTGGCCGGGCCACAGCAGATTACCCCCTGCTCCAGCAGACATTTCTTCGAGTCAGGGATAATCTCATGTGGGCGATGAATCTTGATTATCTTCTTTTCCTCTTTGATACGATCGCACTCATCACAGAGTGACTTATCTGAGGCAACTACTGCCCCCACCGGCGGCAACTTACCAGTGGCATAGAGGTCTACCAGCTTCAATATCAGGTCTACCGGTGGTGGGCAGCCGGGCAGAAAATACTCCACATCCACTACCTGAGCCAGCGTTGATACCGTATCATACATCTCAGGCAAGTCCAGTTCGCCCTCGCTGACCCTGGTCACGGTCTGAGGGAGAGTCTTATTCCCGTCCATAGACGGCGCCTCAACGTAAACCTGCTGCCATATTTCGGCCCGGTTGGTGAAGTTAGCCAGCCCCGGTATACCACCAAGAACGGCACAAGCACCGAAGGCAACTAATACCTTCGACTTAGCCCGGAGCATTTTGGCAATATTTTCCTGCTCCGAATTTCTGATGGCACCATTGAACAGGCACAAATCAATAGACTTGTCGGGCATGGCCTCAACATGGTGATATTTAAAGTCGATGGCGATTGGCCAGAACACAATATCAACCAGATTGGCGATATCAAGTATCTTCTCATTGGTATCAAGTACCGCCACATCACAACCACCGCAGCTAGCTGCCCAGTACAGAGCCAATTTTGGTTTAGCCATGCTCACCTCCGCTGTTACGGCGGAAAGGCCCCACCTGCCTTATTTGCTCCGTCATCTCGTTCACAATGGAGGCAAAACGGTCCCCTTCTGAGGCTGAGACCCATTCCAGGCGCACTCGCTCCTCTTCAATCCCCAGTTGAGCCAACATTTTCTTCAGCAGCGGGATACGCCGTGCCGCTTTGTGGTTCCCTTCAGCATAGTGACAGTCTCCGGTGTGACAACCGCAAATCAGGACACCATCCGCCCCCGTCTCAAAGGCTTTAAGGATGAAGGTGGGGTCCACCCTGCCACTACACATGACCCGCACTATCCTCACGTTAGGAGCGTATTTCTTTCGTGAAGTACCGGCGAGGTCAGCACCAGCGTAGGAACACCAGTTGCACAAAATACCCAGAATCTTCGGCTCAAAGTTCATACTAACACCCCTTCAATTTCAGCCATAATCTGTACCTGGGTAAAGTGTCTACCGGTAAGGGCACCACTGGGACAGGCGGCGACACAGACACCACAACCCTTACACACTGCTTCATTAACACGGGAGACCTTTTTCTCCTCGTCAAAACCAATCGCTTTATAGGAACAGAGCCCGACACATATCTTGCAGCCGGCGCATTGCTCCTCATCGACGACCGCCGTCGCCGCTTCAATCTCAACCATACCTTTGCTTATCATTGCCAATGCCCGAGCCGCCGCCGCCGAGGCTTGAGCCACCGTGTCAGGGATATCCTTCGGGCTCTGGCAGCAGCCGACCACAAAGACGCCGTCTGTCATCGTCGCTACCGGGTCAAGCTTAGGATGCTTCTCCATGAAGAAACCGTCCGCCTTCCGGCTTAAGGAGAAGGTTCGGGCAATCTGTTCAGCATCAGCCCGCGGCTCCAGGGCGCAGCTCAGGATGACCAGGTCTACCGGGATGCGCCGTTTACGGCGAATCAGGGTATCCTCACAAATCACCATCACTTTACCCTTCTCTTCGGGTCTCTCGGCGATGTCAGTAATCTCGCCACCGCGCCCCCGCACAAAGTTGACTCCCTCCTCCTGCAGTCGCTCATAGAACTCCTCATAGCCCGAACCGGCACAACGCATATCGATGTATAACTGGTAGACATCAGCTTCGGGGAGCTTCTCCCTTAACAGATGAGAGTATTTCAGTGAGTACATGCAGCAAACCCTTGAGCAATATTTGTGGTAATTTTCATCGCGGCTACCCACACAATGCAGAATTGCGATGCTCTCCGGCTTGCGCCCATCAGCGAGAAGAACCTCGCCGCCGGTGGGTCCGGAAGCATTAGACATGCGCTCAAACTGAAGACCTGTGATGACATTAGGATAGCGTCCATAGCCATATTGATAGATTGCCACAGGGTCAAACTGCTGGAAGCCGGTGGCGAGAATGATAGAACCGACATCGACCTCGACAGTTTCATCCTCCATCTCGTGATTGATGGCTTTAGCCTCGCAGAATTTAACACACTCCAAACATTCAGAACAGGCAGCGCAGTTCAAGCAACGCTTCGCTTCTGCCATTGCGGTTGCTTCGTCAAACCCGAGCTCAACTTCAGCAAAGAGGCCATTCTTCCGTCGCTGGTCAAGCATGGGCATAGTCGCTCTTGCTTTCTTGACGGCACCTTCCTTGGAAACTTCCTTGACCCTGGTAATCTGTTTTGGTCTACCCTGGTGCATATCTCCTTCACTCAGGTAACGGTCAATACTTTCGGCCGCTTCCTTACCCGCAGCGATTGCGGTGATAACATCCGCCGGGCCAGCGACAACATCACCACCAGCAAAGACTCCGGAAATATTGGTTTCCATCGTGACCGGGTCAACGACTAGAGTGCCCCATGTCGTACAGGTAAGTTCCTGGGGCAAGCTGGCTTTGTCTACCGCCTGCCCAACGGCAACAATCACACTATCAACACTCAGGGTAAATTCCGAGCCTTTAACCGGTAGCGGCCGCCTTCGTCCACTGGCATCAGGCTCACTCAGCTTCATACGGACGCACTCAAGACCAGCCAATCGACCGTCCTGTCTCAGAACGCTGGTCGGTGCTACCAGGAAGCTGATTTTTATTCCTTCCTGCTCTGCCCCTTCGACCTCATTGGCTGTCGCCGGCATCTCAACCCGGGAACGGCGATAGACAATGGTAACCTCTTTCGCGCCGAGGCGCCGAGCGACTCTGGCGGCATCAACCGCCGCATTACCACCACCGATAACGGCTACCTGATTCCCTGGATTGACCTTATCTCCAGAGTTCACTTGCTTTAGAAAATCAAGCGCCTGAATTACGCCTTTTGTTTCTTCTCCAGGAAGACTCAACTGCTGGCTAGCACCAGCTCCATTGCCGAGAAAGATAGCCTTGTACCCCTGGTCAAAGAGCTGTGCCATATCCGTCACCGGGGTATTGGTCTTAATCTCTACCCCAAGCTCTTTTATGTAGTCAATCTCGCTATCCAACACCTTCTTCGGTAAGCGGTATTCAGGGATACCATAGCGCAGTAGACCACCGGGCATGGGCAGGGCTTCAAAGACAGTAACCGGGTATCCCTTCCTGACCAGGTCATAGGCACAAGCCAGCCCGGCTGCTCCGGAGCCAACGATAGCTACCTTACCCTCCTTTGTTCTCTCAACGGCGGTTACCTTCTCCCTACCTATCTTTAGCTCGTAATCGGCGATAAACCGCTTTAGCCCCCGGATAGACATCGCCTCGTCCAGCCTGGCTCGCTCGCAGTCTATCTCGCAGGGGTGGTTGCATACCCGACCACAAACTCCGGCGAAGGGCATCGTTCGACGCACTACCTCCAGGGCTTCTTTGAATTTGCCCTGGGAGATAAGGGCGATATAGCCCTGAGCATTAACCCCGGCCGGGCAGGCAACCCGGCAGGATGGATAACCTCGTTTATCAACAACAGCTTTATTGGGGACAGCTTGAGGGAAGGGAATATAGATAGCCTTGCGTTTGCTTAGACCTTCATCGAACTCGCTATCTAACTGCACCGGACACACCTTGGCGCACTCACCACAGCCGGTGCATTTGGCCTCATCAACATAACGAGCCTCTCTTTTTATTTTGACCTTAAAATTGCCGACATAACCCGATACACTCTCTACCTCACTATAACTCATCAGTTTAATATAGGGGTGTTGTCCAACGGTAGTCATCTTCGGAGTCAGGATACAAGCGGCACAATCCAGGGTGGGGAAGGTCTTATCAAACATTGCCATATGCCCACCGATGCTCGGCTCTTTCTCAACAAGATAGACCTGGTGCCCGGAATCGGCGATTTCCAGAGCTGCCTGAATCCCGGCAATACCCCCACCCACCACCAGAGTATTGGGGTTAACCGGCACCTCTCTTGTTTCCAGAGGCTCATGATAATAGACCCTTCTTACTGCTGCACTAACCAGTGCTTTGGCTTTCTCTGTCGCCATCTCTCTATCTTCATGCACCCAGGAGCAGTGCTCCCTAATGTTCGCCATTTCAAATAGATACTGATTCAGCCCAGCACCCTGGCAAGCACGGCGGAAGGTAGGCTCGTGCATCCTTGGCGAGCACGAGGCTACCACCACCCGGTTAAGCCCATGCTCTTTAATATCTTCCTTGATAAGCTTCTGCCCGGGTTCAGAGCACATATACTTGTAATCGCGAGCAACTGCCACCGAAGTTAAACCCCGGGCAAACTCAGCCACATCTTCACAATTAACGGTGCGGGCAATATTGCTACCGCAATGGCAAACATAGACACCAATTCTTCGCTCCAACTTATCTTCTCCTGGTAGAGTCGGTTTAGAGATGTTGCTTTTGATTACTGCTTTCGTTGTTGTCAAGATACATCCCCCCGGTGTTTCGATAACGGTTGTCAGGCTCGACCTAACCTAGATATCCCAAATAGAGCATGGATGCCGATGCCTATCCTCCTCCAGTTTCGCCTATAAGCACCGCGCCAGAACCCCTTTTGGCGAAACGATGTTCGTCTGCAAACACAGGTCATCGCTACTGAGTCCCAAAGCGACACCCATCAACTGGGTGAAGAAGAGAACAGGAAGGTTAAAATTAGTTTGGAACTTCTGGTTAACCCGGCTCTGATAAGCATCCAGGTTTGTCTGGCACAAGGGGCAGACCGTCACCAGGCACTCCGCTCCGTTGCTCACGGCAGATTCAAAGAGCCTTCTCATCAAATCCAGGGCTAACGCCTCCTCCGATATAATCAGTGACCCACCACAACAGCGAGTCTTGAGAGGAAAGCACGTTGGTTCTCCACCCAAACTGGCAATCAATCTATCCAGTGATTCAGGGTTTTCCGGATGGTCAAAGCCGATTTTGGGACGGACTATCTGACAGCCATAATAAGGTGCTACCTTAAGCCCGCCGAGATTCTTGACGACCTTAGCCTTGATAACATCGTAGCCAACATCATTGACCAGAACGTCAAGAAGGTGACGCACTTTAACCGTCCCCTTGTAGGCAAGGTTAGCCGCGGCCAGAGCTTGGTCAACTTTAACTTTGAGATGCGGATATTTCTTCAGACAGGAATTAGTTTGGTTAAAGACAACATAGCAGGCGCTACACGGCGTTACCATGTCAAGCCCTTTCTTTTCCGCCAGGGCCAGGTCACGGGACGCCAGGCAAAAAGCACCGAGTTCATCAACTGAGCTTGAGGGAGTGGAACCGCAGCAGTTCCAGTCTTCAAGCTCAAAAAGCTTCACATCCAGGATATTACTTACCTCTTGGGCGGTCCGGCCATATGCTTTAGCCCCACCTTCGGAGGAGGAGCAACCAGGGAAATAGCTATAGTATCTCAAGCAACACCTCCCAAAGATTTAGCTTTACTGAGGATAGCCTTTAGCTCCTTAGTCCCTGCCGGCGTTAGCCGGCTTGTCTTCATCGATAGGCGGCCATGCCTGAGCAAGCTGAGTGCCACCGGAAGCATCTTCAAAGCTCGTAGAGGATTAGTCTTGAGGTAGAACCGGAGCATAAACATGAACTCAGGAAGTTTCCCCATACTGCAGGCAAAGTGGTTAAAGCTGCGATACATGGCGGGTGTGAGCGTTCGTCCGTAGCTCATCCCTTCGCTAACGGCGAGATACTCCAGGGTATGCATCAGGCCGGTTATCTTAACCCCTCTGGGACAGCGCACGGTGCAGAGATAACAGGATAGACAATACCACATCGCATTGCTGGACAAGACCTCGGCACGCATCCCTGCCCGTGCCATCGCGATTAGCTCTGAAGGGGTGTGCTCCATCTTATCAGCACTGGGGCAGGAAGCAGTACAGGTACCGCACTGGATACAGAGTCGGATACCTTCGCCCCCGGGAATGGCGTAAATTTCCTCCAAAAACTTGTCCATCAAGCTCTCCCTCCACAAATATGTCTTTCCCCTACTTCCCTACCCCTACCGCCTCGATGAATACCCACTCCATTATTCCCACCCTCCCTCCCCTATTATTTTCCAGTGTCCCA
>JAENIS010000125.1 GCA_016844285.1 Dehalococcoidales bacterium | reverse complement strand
CATACTGGGGCTGGGGGGGGCGAGGACAGAAGTTTGCACTGAGGCGTGTAGCCCAAGGAAGATTACCACTGTCATGATGAGCGTGGTCAGAATATCACGAAGAAAAACTCTCATTTACAGGACGAGTCACTTTCAACTTTAAGTTTATTATACAAAATTAGTAAACACTCTCGATTATACGCTATTTACTATTATTCTTCTAGTGTGGGTTAGCAAGCAATTTCTTTTTTGTTGCACTTTATTTCAAGGTGATGCTAGAATGGCAATAGTATGGATTATATGAAACAGGCGCTGTCACTGGCTAAGCTGGCTCTGGGGCAGGTTAGCCCTAACCCGGCCGTAGGGGCAGTAGTGGTCAAGGATGGGGTGGTCGTTGGTCAGGGTTATACACAACCACCCGGTTCGTGGCATGCCGAAATAATGGCTTTAAAACAGGCCGGGGAAAAAGCCCGGGGGGGTGTGCTCTATGTTACTCTGGAGCCATGCAGCCACAGCGGTCGTACTCCACCCTGTACTCAGGCAATTATTGCCGCCGGCATCTCTGAAGTTCATCTGGCGATGCTTGACCCTAACCCCTTAGTTTGCGGACGGGGAGAAGATGCGTTACAGAGGGAAAACATCAAGACCTATGTGGGTGAGCATGAGAGTGAGGCCAAAGAGATTAGCGAAGCCTATATCAAATATATTACTACGGGCATGCCCTTTGTTACGGTCAAGTTTGCCTTGAGTCTCGACGGTAAAATTGCCACGCCAAACGGTGATTCCCAATGGATTAGTGGTGAAGAGTCAAGGAAATATGTGCATTATCTACGCTATACCACTGATGCTATTATGGTGGGAGCCAATACCGTTATTGCCGATGACCCACATCTCACCTGCCGCTATGGCGGTAAAGGTGGAGAGGTGAAAAAGCAACCGTTGCGGGTAATTATCGACGGCCGGGGGCGCACACCGCTAACCGCCCAAGTATTTAGTCAGCCGGGTAAAGCTCTCCTGGCGATGGGTAAGCCGGTTACGCCGGAGAAGAAAGAGGTCCTGGCTAAAGCAGGTGCCGAACTACTAGAGTTGCCCTCTGAATCGGGAATGATAGATTTGGCAGGGCTACTCAGGGCACTGGGTGAGAGGGAGATTACCAGTGTTTTGGTAGAGGGTGGCGGGATTCTGCTCGGGTCCCTGTTCGATCACCGGCTGGTTGATAAGGTAATTGTTTTTATCGCCCCCATTATCATTGGCGGGGAAGCAGCCAGGACGGCCGTGGCTGGTGTCGGGGTTGATAAAGTGAAGGACGCTTTTAAGCTGGAGCGTGTCAGTGTAGAAAGATTTGGCGAAGATTTGATGATGAGCGGCTATCTTAAAAATCGCTGAAAAGTGCTGCAGGGCTGCTACCATCGTCTGATTAAGAGGTAATGGTGTTTACCGGAATAGTAGAGGAAATAGGTAAGGTTACCTCGGTTCAGCCGGGGAATCTGGTCATCGCCGCCGGTGATGTCCTTCGGGGAATGGAGGTGGGGGGAAGCATGGCGGTTAATGGCGTCTGCCTGACCATAACCAGGCTCAATAACGCTTCCTTCTCGGCTGACCTGATGGCAGAGACGGTAAAACGGTCTAATCTCGGTCTGTTGAGAGCCGGGGATAAGGTGAATCTGGAACGACCCCTGGCTATGGGCGGACGATTGGGTGGGCACTTAGTCCAGGGGCATATCGATGCTACCGGCAGAGTGGCTTCGATAAGGTGGGATGGTGAGGCCAGGCTCGTCAGATATGAAGCCCCGCCTGAGGTGATGCGCTATGTCGTGGAGAAAGGATTTATTGCTGTGGATGGGCTTAGTCTCACCGTGGTAGCTAGAGATACCAGTTCCTTTCAGGTTTCTCTGGTGACTTATACCCGTCAAAACACTACTCTCGGGGGGCGGCAGGTCGGTGACCTGGTGAATCTGGAGGTTGATATTATTGCCAAGTATGTTGAGCGGCTTGACCAGGCTCGCCGCGGCGGGGTAACTGCTGATTTCTTACAGGAGCACGGCTTCTTGGTGAGTTAGTTTGTGCTGGATTGGAGGGGTAAGTATGGGTTTAGCAAGTATCGAAGAAGCAATTAAAGATATTAAGGCCGGCGATGATGAAGACAGAGAGAACGAAGGCGACCTGATTATTGCTGCAGAAAAGATTACCCCGGAAGCGATTAACTTTATGGCTACTCATGGCCGGGGATTGATTTGTGTGCCACTTACCGGCAAGAGACTGGATGAGTTGCATATCCCTATGATGGTGACTGATAATACTTCCAAGTATACCACTGCGTTCACAGTTTCGGTTGAGGCCAGGTACGGAACCAGCACCGGGATTTCAGCAGCCGACAGGGCACGAACAGTCCAGGTAATGCTCGACCCAAAGACTAAACCTGAGGATTTACTGATGCCCGGGCACATGTTCCCATTGCGGGCCAGGGATGGCGGAGTCCTGGTGAGGACCGGGCAAACTGAGGCTGCGGTTGATTTGGCCAGATTGGCTGGTCTTTATCCGGCCGGAGTCCTCTGCGAGATTATGAATGAGGATGGCACCATGGCTCGGATGCCCCAACTCGAGATAATCGCCGAGAAATTAGGGCTGAAGATTATCAGTGTCGCTGACTTGATTACGTATCGCCGAAGACATGAGAAATTGGTGCACCGGGTGGCTGAGGCTAAGTTACCCACTACCTATGGTGAATTTACGGCGATGGCTTATAAGAGTGATATCGATGCCGATGAACATGTGGCTTTAGTTATGGGGGATATTTCCACAAGTGAGCCTGTTCTTGTCCGCGTTCACAGTGAGTGTCTCACCAGTGATGTTTTTGGCAGTCTGCGCTGTGATTGCGGTGAGCAATTGGATATGGCGATGCACAAGATTGCTGACGAGGGGCGGGGTGTCTTGCTCTATATGAGACAGGAGGGGCGGGGTATCGGCTTTCATAACAAGCTCCGAGCCTATGAGCTTCAGGACAGTGGACTGGATACCGTGGAGGCAAATCTTTCTCTTGGGTTTGCTCCCGACCTGCGTGAGTATGGTATCGGTGCTCAGATTCTGGCTGACCTTGGTTTGCACAAAATCCGCATGCTCACCAATAATCCCAGGAAGGTAATCGGTCTGGAAGGTTACGGGCTCAAGGTGGTTGAAACAGTGCCTATTCGCACTATTCCCAACCCGCACAACCTTGATTACCTGAAGACAAAGCAGCAGAAATTAGGCCACCTTTTAGCCTTACCCGATGTGGATGATAAAGAAAAGTAGGTCAGTCTCCAGG
>JAENIS010000124.1 GCA_016844285.1 Dehalococcoidales bacterium | reverse complement strand
ATAGTGTAGGTTACAGGGCTGCCGCTAGGGTTAGTATCTGGTGTCACGGTTTTTGTTGGTCTTATTGGAGTGTCTCCTATCAGAGTCACCCCGCGGAAGCTGGCTAATGCCCGCATGATGACGCTGACCTTTACAGTCGCCCCGCAAATATCCACGGTAAAATTGTCTGACTGGCCGTCAGAGGTGAAGGTGGTGACATAGGGGGTATAGAGCAGCTTCCAGAGGACAAACTCCTGGGCAGCGTCGGCGGCGTAAAAATCCTTCGCCCGCCCGCTGATAATCCCGCTGTTCTTCAGGGAGGCGCTGGTAAGGCTGAGCGCCGGGATGACCACCACCGCTCCTATCGCCAAGATGATTAGAGCCAGCAGGAGGGCTTGCCCGGCTTGTGCTGAGCCATGCCGAAGCGCCTGCCGTGACTTGTTCCGAGCGAAGCCGAAGAAGCCGCATCGAACCGCTCGTGGTGAGCATAGTCGAACCATTCTCTTCACCCTATCTCCTCAGTCCGCAGGTGGATACTGAACGTGATAGTCTCAAGCCTTGAGGGCGGCGTGGTATTGCTGCTGGAAATGATGACGGTGACAGCTTTACCGGTCTGGGTAACGCTCTGGGTAAAGCTGATGGAGGTGACATTCCGGCCGACAATGCTCACCGCGCCGTCATAGGTGCGCCGTAGCTGCTTACCTGACAGGGTATAGCTGGCAGAGTGATTGGTCTGAAAGCCGGTACCAAAGCTGGAGGTGTAGTCAACCCAGGTCAGGTTTGCCGAGATTTTCGGCACGCCGTCCACCAGGTCTGTAGTCTGTGCCATCAGCAGGTCATTCTTGATTGCCAGGGCCGCCCGGTTGATATCTGTCAGCGAGACGACCTGGTTGGTGCTCCGGCCGGTAGCCACCAGCACCTGGTAGATGCCGCCTACGGCGCCCGTCAGTATGACTGCGCCAACCGCCAGGGCAAGCACCAGTTCAATGAGGGTGAAGCCGAGGTTATTTAAAAACCGTTCATGATGAGCGGTACAGGTCAGGAGAGCTCTCTTCTCTCTCATTGCTCCGTCCTTGTCGTCCTGAAGGTGCATGTTGTTAAGATCAGCTTCCCGCTTGTCCGCGATACCGAGATGGTGATTTTCTGGAGCTTACGGTCAGCGGCAGGCGTATCATACCATGTAATGTTAAGGCCATCAGTGGAGGAGCCATAGGCAATATTCGTAGCTACAATGTACTGGGGGGGCTTGGTAACAGTGGCGTTGACGCTGGCGTAGGGGCTGGCACTGTCATCGTAACCCAGCTGCCTGATGCCTTCGAGATAGGCGGTGGCCAGGTTAGTTGCCTGTACCTTCTCGTCAAGGACGCCGCTGGCCCTGGCGTTGGTGCTGATAGCCCTGATGACGCCGGCGCCGATGAGAGCGATGAGAAACACGGCCAGCACGGTTTCCAGCAGGCTGAAGCCTCTCTGCCTTCGGAGTGAGTTGACTTTGTATTTTGCTGGTTGTCTCATATTAAATTCTAATATCTAAATGCTAAGTGTGAAATCCTAATATCTAAGCACGAAATCCTAAACAAATTCAAATAACCAAAATCCAAAAGACTAAACAAGTTTTGAATTTCTAGTTTCGATATTGTTTAGAGTTTAGAAATTAGTATTTAGAATTTCGTATTTGGATTTTCTCCGTCTTTTATCCGATGGCTCCGGTGAGGGCGTATATCGGCATAAGCACCGATACGGCAATGAAGCCGAGTGGTCTCATAGAAATCAGCCACCACCCCCATTGTAAAATCAAGGTTATTAGTCTCCTCACCGACAACTACCATCTGGACGAGCAGGGGAGGAAATATGCTCATATGTGTCATTGGTTCAGAAATGCCCTCTCCCAGTATCAGTCTTTCATTAATCTGCTTTAGGGCGTCACGGATGACGGTATTGGTGGTGGTTTGGGGGGCCAGCTCCATGACATCCTGCAATCTCAATCCGGCATGAACCAGCACCGATACGGTCCGGCTGAAGCGGGCTAATTCCGCCATCAGAGTTGGCGGGCCAATCAGGGGGGCGGTTATCAGAAACCGGTCAAGTATCCGCCTGCCGGCGGGCAGCTTGACCAGCCAGACTACCAGGGCAACTATCAGCACAACGGCTATCAGGTCATAAAGCGGGTTAGCTGTGAGGAAGTTTGAGGCGCCAATGAGAATCTGAGTGGGCAGAGGTAAGTCTGCCCCTAACTGTGTGAACAGGCCCATCAACTGGGGCATGACCACCGTCATCAGCACTATAACCACCACTACGCCGACGCCCAAAATCATCATGGGATAGCTTAAAGCCTTGGCTATCTTTCCGGACATTGCCCCTGACTTCTCCTGGTAATCAGCCATTTGATTTAATACCGTCTCCATATTCCCGGTCTGCTCTCCTACGGTAATGGTTCTAACGTAGAGTTCGCTAAATGCGGTGGGATGCTTGGCAAGAGAGTTAGTAAATGAGCCACCGGAGCGGATGTCATTAACTATGGAGCGGAGCATATTCTTGAACATCCGGCTGCCGGCTACCTGCCCTCCGAGAATCTCCAGCGCCGGCAGGAGTGAGATGCCCGACCTGAGCAGAGTGGACAGCTGGCGGGAAAAGATAATAACATCGCGGGGTTTGATGTGAAAAAGAGATGGCAAAGCCTCTTCCAGACTGAACATGGAGGGGACCAATTCTACAGTCACAGGAAGATAGCCCTGGGCGATGAGCAGGCGTTCCGCCTCAATCTCACCGATAGCTTTGATGGTGCCTTTTACCGGACTACCCTGGTTGGTGGTAGCTGTGTAGCGGTAAGCTACCGCTTTCTTTCCCTTTTCTTTTGCAGTGGCGCTGACAACTCGGGCCATTTTCTATCCTTAAAGAGTCTTCGATTTAACCGATCGAGAAGACGTTGCGAATTATTTCGTGAGGAGTAGTGATGCCTGCTTTCACTTTTAACATGCCATCATGCCATAATGAGAAGGTTCCATCTTTCTTTGCCTGGGCGCGAATCTCGTCCGAGCCGGCGTTGCTTAAGACCAGTCTTCTTATTGCCTCGCTCATTACCATAACCTCAAAGACGCCGGTTCGCCCCAGATAACCTGTATTGGCGCAGAAGTTACAGCCGATACCAACCATGAATTCAGACCGCTTCTCATTCATCTCCTTTTCGTAGGCTTCCTGCTCATCGGGGCTAACCGCGGTGGGTCGGGAACAATAGGGACAGACACGGCGCACCATACGTTGAGCCGTAATACCAACCAGAGCTGAAACAAGTAAGAATGGCTCTACCCCCAGGTCTATCATTCTAAAAACAGTGCTTACAGTATCATTAGCATGGACTGAGGAGAGCACAAGATGGCCTGTAAGAGATGCCTGGACGCCTATCTGTGCCGTTTCGGTATCACGTATCTCTCCGATCAGGATGACATTCGGGTCAAGCCGCATAGCGGCCCTGAGGCCGGTGGCAAAAGTTAACCCGGAAGCTGTGCTGACCTGCATCTGATTAATGTTATTGAAGCGGTACTCGACGGGGTCTTCAATGGTTAAGATATTACGCCCGACGGAATCCAGCTGGTTAACCGTGGCATACTGGGTGGTGGTCTTGCCAGAGCCGGTGGGCCCGCTGATTAATATCATGCCGAAGGGAGTCTTCACCATTCGCATGTATCTCTCCAGGACAGCAGGTATAAAGCCGATCTCCGACAAGGGCAGAAAGGCAAAGGACTTATCCAGGATTCTGAGCACCGCCATTTCCCCATATACCGTATTGGTGGTAGCTACCCTGAGGTCCACCTCTCTATCTCCCATATCAAAAGTAATCTGGCCGTCCTGAGGACGGCGGCGCTCGGCAATGTTCAGCCCGGCCATTATTTTCACCCGGGAAAGCAACGGTGGGTGGCCATTATTTTCACCCGGGAAAGCAACGGTGGGTGAACGCTCAATGGCAGGGACATGACTTCGTGCAGCATACCATCGATTCGGTAGCGGACCCGCAGTCTGTCTTCCTGCGGCTCGATATGGATATCAGAAGCCCGGTCTCTCACTGCCTGCTTGATAAGCAGGTCTATGGCCCGGACAACGGGGGCCTGGGCAATCGCCTCGGCAGAGACACGCGCCTCCGTCACCCTGGCTTTCTGGAAGCGGGTGGGGATTTTACTTAGCTGTTCTTCAATCTCTCCGCCAACCCTGTAGGTGAGGTCAATCATTTCCTGGATATCCTGAAAGGTAGAGAGCACCGGCTCAATCCTTTTCCTGGTCAGGGTTGCCAGCTCCTCAATGGCCTGGATGTCACTCGGGTCTTCCATGGCTAAGACCAGTGTGTTATCGCTTACATCAATCGGGATTGCATTATATTTCCGGGCTATCGGCTCGGGGACTAAAGCTACGGCATTAGCTCGAACCCCCTCTTTTCTCAGGTTGACAAAGGGTATTCGTAGTTGCAGGCTGGTAAAGAATGCCAGCTGTTGCGGTGTGATTAACCGCTCTTGCAGCAGGATGCGCTCAATCTTGCTGCCATCTTTAGCCTGCACTTCCTTAATGTGGTCTAATTGTTGCTCGGTAAGCAGCTTCGCCTCGACAAGCATCTGCCCGAGGTCTTTTGATGATGATTTTTCTGATACCTTCACTTTTCTTCCTACTCCCAGGATTAAACCGGTAGTTTCGAAGTGAGATTCTCGACGGTTACCCTGCTTTTAAGATTAGGTATATTCTGGTTAATTCCTTTCTCTTCGCTCCCAGCAGCGAGCTTGATGTTCCCTTCACTAGATTTTCTTTTTGAGGTAACCCGGGTGCTATTGCTAAGCCGGATATCTTTGAAATCATGCCGATGAAAGGGAGGGGCTTATCCAGGGCAACTGTTATAGTGGTGCCCCGGTCCCAGGAGCCTCGGGTATAGAGAATCTTCATATCAGGAGTGGACTGCAGGTAGGTGTATAATTTAGACACCGCCGCCGGGTCTACCGGCACGGTTATTGCCAACTCTATCTCACCATCATAAATGGCTTCCCCATCTAGTTTTTGTGGCAGGCCGACAGGC
>JAENIS010000080.1 GCA_016844285.1 Dehalococcoidales bacterium | reverse complement strand
CTCTTAGGGGAGCACAACGACTATGTCTTCCGGGAGCTTCTTGGCCTCGACGCCGAAGAATATACCCAGCTTATCGAAGAGAAGGTTGTCTACTAGGGGCAGCCACTCTCCACCTCAGTGCAGGGTATCCATTTTCTTAGGCTTAGTGTCAATGTTGACCAACTGCAAGAGTTCAGAAGCCTAAACTCTTGACCTGTATAGTCACGTCACTCCGGGTCTCCAAGAGGCGGCGGCTCGCTTTGACGAGGCTCTTACCGCAAGGTATAATAAGCGAGAAAAAGCGACGGCTGAAAAGCATTATTGGCAAATTATTAGCAGCTTTTTGTTATGTCTACTTATAGATGGTTGCATCAGGGTGATTTTGGCAAAAAACAAGCCCCTGTAGCTCAGGCGGATAGAGCAGCGGTTTCCTAAACCGTGTGCCCGGGTTCGAGTCCCGGCAGGGGTACCAGTTTTTTGGAGCTAGTTAGACCGGCGAGTATGATGTGCGTCTTACGTTGTCTTACTATCTCACGTCTATGGTAAAGACCAGTGTTTGGTCTTGCGCCGATGGTTGTTCCCAGGGTCGCCGATAAGTAAAAGTGACCCTGGTTTCTCCCTTGTTCAATGCCTGAAATTTGAAAAACTCGGTTCCAGACGCGCTGACTATCTGCTTTCCCGTGTTATTCTGTTCTTTATATGTTTTTTCTACCAGGCTCAATACCTTCGAATCATAAGCAACTTGCCAGCTATAGCCGGTGGTAATGTTGGAGCCTAATGCAATGGAGAATTCCTGGTTCACTCCGGTATTCACTACCTGACCAGGCTCGGTGAATACTTTCACCCCGGTACTACATCCGGATAACACTATCGTGAACAGCGCCACACCTGCTAAAGCTACCGTTAGTAATTTTTTCACAATTATCTCCTTTGATTCTTATGTCTAAATCACTCTTGAAGGAGAATATTAAGTATCGACGTCGAGGTACATGGGGTAAATGAAATACCATAAGTTCTTGTCCCTGGTGCTTGTGCTACTTATGACAATATCGCTCGTAGTTGGCTACTAAAGCTGGCTTTTGCCCATGCAGTGGGAGTAGATATCCAGTAACCTTTTGGTGGACACTTGAGAGCTTTGCGAACGCGCCCATTCATGGGCGGCCATGCCTATCCTTTGCCGCTCGTTATCGTCTTGCAGGAGCCTGTCACAGGCTTGAGCAAATTCATTCTCGTCCTCACCCACCAGAATTCCAGTCTCTCCAGACTTAATGATGTCTCTCGGCCCCATAATACCGATGGCCACTACTGCGGCTCCCGCCATCATCGCCTCCACCAGGACAAGACCCTGGGTCTCTGTCTTAGAGGCAAAAACAAAGAGTGCCTGTTTATAAAGGTCCACCAGGTCATGCCTCTGCAAATAGCCGATGAAGGTAACAGATGGGGCAATACCCAGGCTTGCGGCATATCTCTCAAGGAACTCGCGCTGAGGTCCATCCCCGGCGATGATTAATCTAGCTCCAGGCCGGAGGGAAAGAATTTGCCGAAAAGCGCGCAAGAGAAAATCCAGGTTTTTCTCTAATCCGAGTCTTCCTACGTAAAGCAGCAGGTCTTTGGCCTGGATGTTCAATGCCGTTCTGACGTTCCACCTGATTTCGTCTGAAAACTCCTCCACATCTACTCCAAAGGGAAGTGCGTAGATGGGGCGAGTTATCCCGTAGCTTTCCAGCTCCTTCTTCATTTGAGATGACGGGGCAATGATTGCGTCACAACGGTTACAGAATATCCGGCTCATTGATTTGACCATCCCCCTGGTAGGGCGGATTACCCTGGGGAGATAGCGCCGGTAATCCATGAAAAGAGTATGATAAGTATGGACGTGAGGTATATGGTATCTCTTAGAGGCCCATAATCCCATAAGCCCGATGGAGCCAGGGTCATGTGAATGGATGATATCCAGGCTGGGAATGAGCCGAAGAGCACTACGGCTATAAGGGATGGCCGCCCTCAGCCCTTTGTAGAAAACGAACCTTAGTGATGGGAAGCCATAGACTCCTGTAGAGGAATCATCCCGATTCGGATGGCGTGGGCAGAAAACATAGACCTCGTGCCCTTCTCTACCTAGCTCACGCACCATCGTCTTGACGACGGTGGCAACTCCGTTTACCTCCGGAATGTAGGTGTCCGTAAACAGTCCAATTTTCATCTTTTTGTGCAGTCTTAAACGATGCTCTGACTAAGGATATAAGCATAACAGAAATCCGGTAGGAATGCGACAGGAACCAACAGAGGGTTCTGTTTGCATCTGGTTGATTCTGCTGTCATTGTGAGCGTAGCGACGAAGCAATCTCGGAATGTCTTGGGCAGAGATTGCCACGGGGTCTAACTATTTCACTGCACCAACCAAAACCGAATAGTACCGGGACTGGTCTCCGCACTTCTTCCGGTATCAGCACTACCCGTGACGAGAACGGCCTAGATGATTCCCGAGTTCCTCAGTTCACTCACCTGTTGGTGAGTCATGCCTAATAGTTCTATCAGCGTCTCTTCCGTGTGTTCCCCCAGGTCCGGGCTGGCTTGTTGCACCCTGGCCGGAGTCCGGCTGAGCTTGATTGGCGTATTGACCACTTTGAAGCTACCGGCACGGGGATGATTTACATCGATAATCATCCCCCTGTGCGCTATCTGAGGGTCGGCAGCTACCCGGTCAATGGTATTAACTGGCCCGCAAGCAAAACCCACCGCCTCGAATTCTCTTAACCACTCCTCCGTCGTCTTGCCTTGCATCGCTTCATTTAGGGTTGGCTCTAGCACGGCATAATTTTGAGTACGCAGCCAGCCAGTGGCAAATCTGGCATCATCAATGATGTCCAAACGACCGATGGTCGCACAGAAAAGTGGCCACTGGTCTTTTACCCCGCCCATCGTCGCCACGGCCACATAGCCGTCTTTAGTCGGGAAAACCTGGAATGGGGTAAATACCGGATGTCTTGTGCCCAGGGCTTTAGGCACTTCCCCGGTGGCCAGATAGCGGACAAAGGCATTTTCCTGGATAGCCATCTGGCAATCCAGCATACTGAGGTCAATCATCTGCCCCTGCCCGCTGGTATGGCGCTCTTGTAAAGCGGCGAGGATGGCAATCGCCAGAAAGAGACCGGCAGCGATATCCCCCAGCGATGCCCCCGGTCTTACGGGCGGGCCACCCGGCTCACCAGTGGTGCTCAGTATGCCTCCCATGGCCTGGACGATGACATCAAAAGCCGGTTTAGTCGCATAGGGACCGGTCTGCCCAAACCCCGAGCAGGCAGCATAGATGAGTTGCGGATGATGCTGCCTCAATATTTCGTAGTCCAGGCCTAACTTTTTCATTGTTCCCGGGACAAAGTTTTCCACAACAACGTCAACATGCTTCACCAGCCCTAAGAATATCTCTTTGCCCGTTGCGGAAGCCAGGTTGAGGCTAACGCTCTTCTTCCCACGGTTTAGACTCAGAAAGTAGGTACTAATACCACGCACATGTGGCCCGTTGTCCCTGGCGATGTCACCGACCTTTGGTCTCTCAACCTTGATGACCTCCGCCCCAAGGTCACTTAGCACCATCGTTGCGAAGGGGGCAGATAGTACCCAACTGAGGTCAAGAATTCTTATTCCGGTTAGCGCTCCAGACATTATCCACCTCTCAGGTCTGCTCTAATAGCTCAAACGAGCCCTGGCATGAAAAGAGTACAACGAGTGTAATTTTCCTTGGCTATATCCTACCTCTCCATCTCGTAATAGTCAATGCTTTTAGCCCGCCAGCACCGCATCAGGGAAAGCGGAAAGCTCATCTATAGTGAAAATTGAGACAAACTAGTTTCCTTATGGTATCATTGTGGTATCAGGTGGGACTCTTTCGGTATTCGCTGATGATTAGCCAACTCAATGTTCGCCAGTCAATTGAGGAAAGAGAAGAAAGCCTTGCTGCCTGCGCCGTTAAAAGCAGGTTGTCAAGGGGCCGGGTCAGAGATGAGGAACCCTGCCCGGTACGCACTGCCTTCCAGCGCGACCGCGACCGCATTATCCACACCAACGCCTTCCGCCGGCTCAAGCATAAGACACAAGTCTTTATTGCCCCCCAGGGTGACCACTATGTCACCCGCCTTACCCATACCCTGGAGGTTTCTCAGATAGCTCGCACTATCGCTCGTGCTCTGAATCTTAACGAGGATTTAACGGAGGCCATCGCCCTGGGGCATGACCTGGGACATACCCCTTTCGGTCATGTCGGCGAAGATATTTTAGACGAACTCTACCACGATGGATTCCGGCACAACGAGCAAAGCCAGCGCGTTGTCGACCTTCTGGAGAACGATGGCCGGGGATTGAATCTCACCTGGGAGGTGAGGGATGGCATCCTTAATCACTCCAAATCAAGGGTGAGCATCCTCAAAGAAGACTGGGGAAAGGTAGGCACCCTGGAAGGCGAAGTCGTCAAGATTGCTGATATTGTCGCCTATATCAACCATGATATCGGTGATGCCATACGGGCGGGCATCATCAACGAAGGCGATTTACCCGCCTCAACCACCATCTTAGGTCATTCCCATTCCCAGCGCATCAATACCCTGGTCTGCGATGTTATTGAGCAATCCTGGGCAGTAACAGGCAGCAGCAATATTGCCCACCCAACAATAACGATGAGCGCCCCGATTCTGGAAGCAACCAATACCCTGCGCCGGTTTCTTTTTGACCGTGTCTACAACCTTCAGTCGGCCCAGGAAGAAGCCGAAAAGGCGAGAAAGATAGTCCGTGGCCTGTATGACTACTTCAATCAGCATGAAGATAAGCTACCCGAAGAGTATTGCCTTCGCCGTGAGGCAACAGAACGCCGGGTGGTTGACTATATTGCCAGCATGACCGACCAGTACGCCTTAAGCCTGGCCCAGGAGCTAGGACTCATCCAAGCCAAACCCGGCTAGCTCCGTCTCCATTCGGTTTTGGTTGCTGTAGTGAAATAGTTGTCATTGCGAGGGGTCGTTAGACCCCGTGGCAATCTCTGTCTAACACATTCCGAGATTGCTTCGCTTCGCTCGCAATGACCGACCAAATGCAAACAGAACTATAGCTCCGGCCAACATTCGCTTTAAGATTGTTCATTAACCTATCCCCCTGCCCCCTTCCCTTGATAAGGGGGCAAAGAATTAGAGAGGGGGCTTCTACACTTCCTGATGAAAATCCCCCTTAGTCCCCCTTTGCCAAAGGGGGAGACACAGGTGAACACGTGCCGACAAGATAGGGAAACCTCTCCCTTTCTTAAAGGGAGAGTGAGAGGGATTTAGACGAGGAGTGTTTAAGAGGAGCTAATGCCCCTCTTTCTTTTTTCCCTTTCTTACCAGGAGAAGGGGAGTATAGCGGTGAGGTTGACAAAAAGCCCGTCATGAGATTTTTATGAGAAAAAGTAAATTTTGGTTATAATAGCATTATATGAGCGCCATTGACGAAGTAAAACAGAAGGTAGACATCGTTGACATCATAGGCCAGTATACTACTCTGACCAAGGCCGGGCGTACCTTCCGCGGGCTATGCCCTTTCCACAGTGAAAAGCACCCATCCTTCTTTGTCTACCCGGAGCAGCAGAGCTGGCATTGCTTCGGCGCCTGTGGTACCGGTGGTGATGCCTTCTCTTTTATCATGAAGAAACAGGGCATCGATTTCGGCGAGGCGCTGCGTTTTCTGGCCGAAAGAGTCGGCGTCACTATCCCATCAAGGTTGGGGGTGGATTCGAGGAAGGATGAGAAGGAAAGACTGTATCAAGCCAATGAGGCAGCCACCCAGTATTTCCATAATTTGCTGCTCAACTCCCCGGCTGCCGAAAAGACAAGAAACTACCTGGCCGGTAGGGGCGTCCTGCCCAAGACTATCACTGATTTCCAGCTTGGCTTCAGCCTGAATAGCTGGGAAGCATTAAAACAGTATCTGACGGAGAGAGGCTTTACCGAGGGCGAGCTACTTGAAGCCGGCTTACTCGCCGCTACTGATAGCGGGAAAACCCATGACCGTTTCCGCCTGCGGCTGCTCTTTCCCATCAGCGATGCCAGAGGACGTACCATTGGTTTTGGCGCCAGGGTACTCGATGATTCGCTACCGAAATATATCAACTCCCCACAGACGCCACTCTTCGACAAGAGCAGTAACCTCTATGGCCTGCACCTGGCGGTTCAAGCTATTCGTCAGCAGGATATCGCCGTCGTCGTCGAGGGCTATATGGATGTGATTATCGCCCACCAGCACGGCTTGAATAACGTCATTGCTGCCATGGGCACCGCGATTACGGAAAAACAGGTCAGTAGCATCAAGAGGCTCACCAGAAACATGCTCTTAGCACTTGATGCCGATGATGCCGGTGAGGAAGCCATGCTACGGTGCGTCAGCTACGAAAATACTCTTGGCGCTGAGGTAAAAGTCATCATTCTACCGCCAGGGAAAGACCCCGACGATGTTATCCGGGAAGACGCCCAGTCCTGGCAGCATCTGGCTGATAACGCTCTGCCGGTAATCGACTATACCCTCAAGATTGT
>JAENIS010000019.1 GCA_016844285.1 Dehalococcoidales bacterium | reverse complement strand
TTTCCGCCAGAATGAACACTGATTTGTCTACCACAGCAATGCCCACCTTCGCCTGCCCCTCTGTCTTGATGTTCAGTTGAATCTCTTCAGCGGGCTTCGCTTCCTCTTTGCTGAACTGCGCGGTCACTTGCTGCGGATATGCCGCCTCCACCTGAAACGGCAGATAATCGGCGGCGACTTCGGCGTTGGGCAGTATTTGGTAGACCAGCAGTTTTGAAGTGGGCGCCATTAATGGTATGGCGCTAAAGGTGATATCACTACTGGTGGTGTAGGCAGAGAAGATGACCGTACCCCGGGAGAGTACCTCATAGTAGAAGTTTACCGCGCGGTTGGTTGAATAGACCTTAAAGGCAATCTTCTGCCCGACCTTCGGCGTTCCTTCCGTGGTCTGTTCCAGGTGGATAAAGTTTCCGGAAGGGGAGTACGACGATTGCATCGTCTGCGATGCATGCGCCTGTCCGGAGTTGGCTTCAATCATCAGGGCAATTGCTTCCGCTGGCGGAGCCAGTTCAAGGAGCGCCTTACCTCTGGCAGTACTGATGTCTTTCTTCTCGGTTTTGAAATCCTCAAACTTCTCGTTCATATAGGTAATGGTCACCGAGACCTTCGCCTCAACTGGCCGGTTGTCCGGTGTCTCGGTAATGACCAGAACGTTGAACGGCAAACCGGGTTTGAAGACCGAGCCTTCGGGAATAAGCTGCAGATTCACCCCCGACTGTGCCACCGTCAGGAGACGGCTTGTCTTTTCGACATAACCGGTTGATTTCTCGGTCACCGTAATATCAAGCTGGACATTGCCCTGTCCACCTGATGCCGGTGTCCCCGCCACATACTGCACCGCCGGCAGTTCAAAATCGATTTGACCATCGATTTCTTTAGTCAGGGTAGCATACTGCTGCCATTGCCCGACATATTTGGTAGCGACAATCTTCACCTCGCCTTTGACCGGCTTGCCGAAGGTATACTCGGCGCCAATCTTGCCTTTGATTGGCTCACTGACCAGGAACCATTCCCTGGGCAGGTCAACCCTGACCTCGTACTTCGGCAGTACATATTCTTCAACACGCACGTCGAGCTGATTCTTCGCCTTCTCAGTGATGACATTAATCTTCCAGACCCCGAGATTCGGTTCCTGGGAGAGAGGCAGGTCTACATTCGCCATACCATAGTCATCGGTGGTCGCGCTGGTGTGGAAAATCTTGATACCTTTGGCATCCAGTACATCCACCGTGACCGGTTCGGTGGTCGGCTTCAGTTCGGAGTCGAGCGTGAGCACGCGCATATGGATAGTCTGGCCTGGCTTGTAGATAGGCTTATCGGTTTCTAAGAAGACGAGAAAGCTTTTCTCAACACTGATACTCGCCTTGTCGGAGAAGGCGCCACCCTTCACCTGAATCTCATATTTTCCATCTGCCACTTTCGGGATATCGATGGAGACAGTGCCCTTGCCATTAACCGCCTGTTTGGCACTGGCGACCTTTTTGCCGTCTTTCATCAGAGTGACTTCCACGTTGTCTTTTACCAGCTTATCACCGGCGAAGAGCGCCAGCGAAATCGCTTCCGTGCGGCCACTATGCAGGACTTTGGGGAGAATCGCCACATAACTACTCGCCGCCTCCACCGGTTGACACGCCGGCATAAGCCCGACGACAAACACCAGTACCATCAGAAGCCCCACTACCCGGATAAGTCTGTATTGCATAACCGACCTCCTTGCCGTTTTCCCCCACCCGCACATCCTCATTATATATGACCCCGTACTTTATATATATAACGCTGTACGGTGACAAAAGTTGTTACCCGCCCAATATCTCTTCATAAAAACACCTATCTATCGGACATAAAGATACCTACTTGTAATGATTGCCTGAAGGAACGCTTAAGTTTAGTACTTAATGTATTGACAATAGCAATCGTAAAGATAATACAAGCATAACGAGCGCCTTGTAGTTAAGAGGCGGACTCAATAGTCACTTCAAGGGAGGTAATGTTGAAGCTTTGCCGGTAGTTAAGATTTGCTGATACTATTCGGTTTTGGTTGGTTTGTTATTGCGAGACCATCCGCCGAAGGCGGAGGCGAAGCAACCTGGGTGGAGGATTTCGCTCGCCCGGATTGCCACGTCACTGCGTTCGCAAAGACAGCAGAATCAGCCAAATGCAGAATGCAAACGGAACCGATTTACTACCGTCTTTGCTTTTAAAATAGCCTATGATAACCTGAGAGCAGAGACCTGTTCCAAGGGACCGGGTACAGTGCGGTAAATGACGTAGTTTTCAGCCCTTATCACCAAGGCGACGAGCCAACGCTCGGTATTCGTCCCACATCTCCTGAGGGAGCCTATCCTCAAATTTATCAAAAAACTCTTTAATCCCCTTTAGTTCCTCTTTCCAATCTTCTGCGGAAATCGAAAGCAGTTTTTCCATTATCCCATGTTGAATATCAAGACCTTCCATGTCAAGTGAACCGAGAGTTGGTACATAGCCAATCGGTGTTTCCTTTGCCTCAGCCTTACCCTGGCAGCGCCTGACTATCCAATCCAGCACCCGAAGGTTCTCACCAAACCCGGGCCAGAGAAACTTACCATTCTCATCAGTGCGGAACCAGTTGACCTGAAAGAGCTTCGGCGGGTTGGTCAATTTCTTACCTGTCTCAAACCAATGGCCAAAATAATCAGCCATGTTATAGCCACAAAACGGTAACATCGCCATCGGGTCACGCCGCGCCTCACCGATTTTGCCATACTGGGCAGCAGTGCGCTCTGACGCTAAGGTAGCGCCAACAAATACCCCGTGCTGCCAGTTACGGGACTCGTAGACTAGAGGCGTTAGTTGTGCCCGGCGGCCACCAACGATAAATGCTGAAATCGGCACCCCTTCCGGGTCTTCCCAGTTCGGGGCGATGCAAGGACACTGGGCTGCCGGGGCGGTATAGCGACTGTTCGGATTAGCGGCATTGATGATTTTACCTTCTTTATCAGTACTACCCGGTCTCCAGGGATTTCCCTGCCAATCCAAACCCCCTACCGGTGGCGGTCCATCACCATCCTCCCACCAAACCGTCTTATCTTGCTTGAGAAGAACATTAGTATAGATAGTATTGCTCCGGATGGTAGCCATGGCATTCGGGTTCGTCTTCCAGTTGGTCCCCGGAGCGACACCAAAGAACCCGGTCTCCGGATTAACCGCCCACAACCGCCCATCTTCCTTAATCCGCATCCAGGCAATGTCATCACCAACCGTCACTACCTTAAATCCTTTGGCTCTTAACACATCAGGGGGAATGAGCATGGCTAGATTAGTTTTACCGCAGGAGCTGGGAAATGCTCCAGCGACGTACGTCATCTTACCCTGTGGATCCTGGATACCCATAATGAACATATGCTCAGCTAGCCAGCCTTCTTGTCGACCCAGATAACTGGCGATACGAAGGGAAAGGCATTTCTTGCCTAGCAGGACGTTACCCCCATAGCCGCTGCCGACGCTCCAGATAGTGTTATCCTCCGGGAATTGAAGGATGAGACGCTTATTTATGTCCAGCTCCGCCAGACCGTGCAAACATTTAGTAAATTCACCATTGGTGCCAAGGGCTTCAAGTACTGGCTTGCCCATACGGGTCATGATGCGCATATTCAGGACAACATAGATACTATCAGTAAGTTCAACACCAAATTTGCTGAAGGGTGAGCCGAGAGGCCCCATGGAAAATGGAACAACGTACATCGTACGCCCTCTCATGGAACCCCGGAAAATGGCTCTCGCCTTCTGGTAGGCTTCCTCCGGGTTCATCCAGTTATTGGTTGGGCCAGCATCCTCTTTCCGGGTGCTACAGATAAAGGTCAGGTGCTCGGTGCGGGCAACATCGTTTGCTGAAGTACGATGATAGACACATCCCGGGAGCTTTTCCTGATTAAGCTGGATGAGTTCACCGGTGGCAATAGCTTCTCGCTCCAGACGCTCACGCTCCGCTTCCGAGCCATCACAATAGACGATACCATCCGGCTGGCACAATTCAGCACACTCTTCAACCCACTTGCTGAGTACACTGTGATTTGTCATCGTGATTCTCCTAACTCAAGTATTAACCTTCCTGATTATATTCCATTCCCCATTGTGCTATCAATATTTTAGCTTCTTCAACAGTGGTGAGGACTCCCCGGGTAAGGAGTTCATCCCGGAGTTTACCATTGAATAATGTGACCTAGTGGAGTGTAACACTTGTAGTTAAGCTGCCGCAATTTGTCGTTGCGAGACCATGCCGACTCAAGGCGGAAGGCGAAGCAATCTGGGTGGGGTGCGAGAGATTCTCCCAACCCGGATTGCCGCGTCGCTTCGCTCCAAAGACAACGTGTAGTAACGCACCACGCTATGGATAATGTTCCAATGCACTTCTTTAACGAAAATGAAGTGTTACACTCCACTGGTATCCTGTCTGGTGAAGGGGGTGAGGTCGTCCATAGGTGGTAATGTGCTGAAGCAGTCATTGGTTCAGTAATTAACCAGACAGGACACCAGCCGTTTTCCCGGAGACTGCCCGGTTCGTCATACGGGGTGCGCATTGACAGCCGCGTGGTACAGGCGTATTATCATGACTAAAAGTGGAAATGGCTTAAAGGAGTTTGATGATGCCATTCGCCAATAATAACGGGGTTAAAATCCATTATGAGATTGAGGGACAGGGGCCACCCATTTTGCTCCAGCACGGTTTCAGTGGCACTCTGGATAGCTGGCGCACCAACGGGTATATCCAGGCGCTCTCAACAGACTACCGGTGCATCTTTCTTTCCGCTCGCGGACGAGGGGAAAGCGACAAACCTCATGACCCGAAAGCCTATTATTTTAAGAACATGGTCTTAGACCTCGTCGCCGTTCTCGATGACCTGAAAATCAACAAGGCTCACTATCTGGGTTACTCCATGGGCGGAGCCATCGGTTTCCGCATCCCGATGTATGCGCCCGAGCGCTTTTATTCGCTTATTCTCGGCGGTGCTGCCTATGTCTCCGGTAACACCACTAAGACATACGCAGACCTTGGTCCGGCCTATGATACCCTCGAGCAGGCTGTCGCAGAGGGAAGAGACAACCCGATGGCCATTTTCCTGACCATTTTTGAGAAAAACCTTGGTGCGATGGCGCCGCAACAGAGAGCCGCGACGCTGTTACAGGACGCTAAGGCGATTACCGCCGCCTGGCGGGCGCGCAAGGAAGAGTCCAGCCCCGAAGCTACCGACTACCTGGCACGATTTACTTTACCCTGTCTCTTATACGCCGGTGAGAATGACCCACGCTGCACCGATGCCAGAGAAACCGCCAGGCAGATAAGCGTCTCCCGGTTTTTCTCCCTGCCGGGACTAAACCATACCCAGACCAATGCCCATAGCGAACTGATAACCCCGCATGTTAAAATATTCCTTGCCGAAGTAAATAAGAAACAGTCGTAAGGAGGACGCTTTGCTGGAAAGATTCAAGCTAAAAGAAAAAGATATCGTCAGGGTACCCGAAGAATCCCTCCGTAAGATGGTGGTCTCCATCTTCCAGAAGATGGGCGTCCCGCAGGATGACTGCCGGCTTGCCACCGATGCTCTGGTAACTGCCGACCTGCGTGGGGTACACACTCATGGTGTCTCCAACATGCTTCGGGAATATGTGAAGCAATACCGGGAGGGACTAACAAATCCCACGCCTCAAATGCGCATATTACGTGAAACGCCGGCTACGGCTAACATCGATTCTGACCGTGGACTGGGGATAATCATCACCCCCAAAGCCATGGAAATCGCCATTGAGAAGGCACGCAAGGTCGGCCTGGGTATGGTCACGATACGGAATGGCCGGCATCTGGGTATGGCTTCTTACCACGCCATGATTGCATTGAAGCACGATATGATAGGGATGTGCATGACCTCCGCACCCCCCCAGATGCTCCCTACTTTTGGGGCTGAACCCCGGCTGGGGACAAACCCTATTGCCCTGGCCGCTCCGGCGGATAAGGAAGTGCCTTTCGTTTACGACGCTGCCACCACGGTGGTTGCCAATAATAAGCTGGGCTTGGCCCGCCGTGCGGGCATCAAGCTGCCGCCGGGCTGGGTGGGAGATATCAATGGTACTCCCATTATGGAGGAGGTTGACCCACCCCCAGCCGGATATGATGTCGAGGGCGGACCCCGTCTCTTACCCCTGGGAAGCACCCGGGAGATGGGCTCCCACAAGGGCTATGGTCTGGCCGGTGTTGTGGACATCTTGAGCGGCATTCTAACGGGGGGAGGGTATGGCATCAACCCCGGCCGGCCTAACTACGGCCACTGCGTCGCTGCCTATAATATAGAAGCCTTTATGGACACTGCCGAGTTCAAGCGGACGATGGACGAATTTCTCCAGATGCTGAAAGCGACCAAGCCCGCCCTGGGTCACGACCGGGTGCTCTACCCGGGGATGCCGGAAGCCGAGTGTGAAGCGGAGTATAAGGCCAAAGGGATTCCTCTCCACAGCGAGGTTATAGGGTGGTTTCGCAGTATCTGTAGTGAGCTATCTATCCACTGTGAGGTGTAGCGAGCACGGGAGGAGTTAAGTGAAATAGAGGGGGCTAGCTTAGAGGGAAATCCCCCTTAATCCCTCCCGTGTCAAGCACGGGAAAGGCTCTTTTTCAAAGGGGGGAAAACTTCTCCCTTTAGTAAGGGGGAGCGAGAGGATTTTGTCGTAGGGCATCTAAGAGGGGCGAAGCCCCTCTTTCTCTACTTCCCCTTCTCCTCGTGAGGAGAAGGGGAACAAGGGGATGAGGTCATCAATAAAAACAAAGAAGGGGGAAATCTTCCATGGAGCAGAAAGAAGCTGGTGGAGCAAAAACAGCAGGCTGGGGCAAGGAGAACTATCCCTATCCAGAAGGGGCAGCCTACATTGAGTGTGACGAACTCAAGTGTGTCGGCTGCGGCATCTGTCAGATGGCTTGCTCCATGTATCACTTCGGGGTGATTAACAAAGACCTTGCCCGGATACAGGTTCGGAAATACCTCCTGCCGCTGCCCAAGGCCGTCCAGGTGACTTGCGTCCAGTGTCCGCCTCAGGAGAGGGAATGCGAAAAAGCCTGTCCGGTAAAGCCGGCGGCGGTTCACTTTGACCGGAATACGCTGCACATGGTGATTGACCAGGAACACTGCCTTGGGCAGAAATGCCTGAAGTGCCGGGAGGCATGTTCGGCCAAGGCAATCATGATTTACCCTGCGGTATCTCCCAAGCCTTTCGTCTGTGACCTGTGCGACCCCGATAATAAAGGGAACCGGAACCCCCAGTGTGTCAATGTCTGTCCTTATGGTGCTCTTTACTACAAAAGCACCATGGTACGCTGGAGCTATTCCATCCACGATGTTCTGCGGAAGCATGCTGACGAGAAGGCAGAGCTTATCGCCCGAAGGCTATATCCTCTGAAAAAGACCGGTATGGCTTATCCAGGCTGGAAAGTATAGCGAAAAGATTTGGGGGAGTGAAGCAAATGTCTGAAATTAGCTTTAATCTGCTGGAAGTGGATTTGACCCGGGGGACGAGCCGTATTGTGGATGTCACCGCGGACGTGAAGAGATACCTGGGTGCCAGAGGACTGGCCAATAAACTCATCTGGGAACAGGTACCACAGGGGGCAGACCCTCTTTCCCCCGATAATATCCTGCACGTCGGTGTTGGGCCAACGACCGGTATTATCGGCGACAAGACTATCCTGAGCTTTAAGTCCCCCCTTACCGGCTGGGCGGGCAGAAGCAGCGTCTCCGGTTACATCGGTGATGAAATCGTCAAGGCACAGTACAACGCGATACGGTCGAAATACGTGATGCCTCAGACCTCTGGGGCAAGTGGAAGCAGGAGACGGAAGTCACCATCAGGGAGCGGTTGAACAACGAGACTGGAGAGGTATTTGGCGTGCTGTGCATCGGCCCGGCTGGTGAAAACCTGGTAAGGTTCGCCAATGCCTCCACGGAGTTTGTCCATTCCGCCTCCAAGTGGGGTTGTGGAGCGGTCATGGGCTCCAAAAATCTGAAAGCGATTGCCGTCAAAGGCACCAAAGGGCCTCTTTACGCCGACCATAAGCGGGTCTGGGAGCTTTTTAGTACCTATGCCCTGAGCCCCAAGACATCATTGGAGAAGCTTTCCCGAAGCCGCTGGGGGGCTACTGCTTCCGTACCATCCCTGCTGCGCCACGCCGCCGAGGGCATCAAGAACAACCACAGCGGCTATGATAAAGTCGTCGAAAGAAGCAACTACCTGGAGCACCAGCTAAAGTATTTTGCCTGGACTGATGGCTGCCCGGGGTGTGCCGCATCTTGTGAAGTCCCCTATTTTAAGAATAGCGAGCGAGGCGTCTTCGCCGGCGAGTTCCGGCATGACAACGTGGGGGGTTTTAACGCCAACATCATGGTGGGCTACGAAGAGATGGCCGAAATCGCTCCGCTGGAGAACGAGCTGGGTATGGATGGTGAGGAACTCGGCGGCATCGTCGCTTTTGCCATTGACCTCTACCAGAATGGCATCATCACTAAAGAAGACTTGGGTGGGCTAGAGCTACCCTGGGGCAGTGTCGAGGCAACCTGTGCCCTGCTCAAGAAAATTGCCTACCGGGAAGGTCGCGCTGCAAATGCCCTGGCAGATGGCTTCCGCCGTGCCTATAAGGTATTCGGCGAGAAGTCCGTCCGCTACGGCTTTGAGGTTCACGGCTGTGCCGCGCCGACATATGACGTGAGGAATAAGCAGGTTGGCTGGGGTCTGATGTTCGGCACCAGTCATAACGGGGCAAGGATGGGTTCGGGGCTGGATGACGCCCTGGCAGAAGCGCTAACGCTCTGTAATTTTGCGGCTCCGCCCTTTGTCCAGATATGGGGCTCGCGTGAGGAAATGGCCAGGCAGTTCCTGAACGCTGTTTGCGGGTGGAATTTGTCTCTGGATGACGTCAAGGACATCCAGTTGAGAAACTACTACTTCAACCGGTGTGTCAGCCTCAGGGAAGGCTACCATCCGGCCAAAGACGATTACCTGCCGCAGCGTGCCTTTGATGAGCCAATTACCGATAAATACGGTACGACCTGGGTGTGGGATAAGGACGAATGGGAGCAGGAGAAGAAGAAGTTCTATGTAGCGAGGCTGAAACTTACTGAGGCGGGACTACCGCCCAGAGAAGGCTTGAAACGCCTCGGCCTCGACTTCGTTATCCCGATACTGGAGCCGATGAATGCGGTTGGTTAAACCCGCCCTGACAGATACAGGGTGGCACGCCAGCTAAACAGCTGCTCTGCTAGTACTTAGTTGCAAAAGAAAGCGTGACAATAAAGCCGTTCGTGGTGAGCTTGTCGAACCACAACGGTGCCCTTCGACAAGCTCAGGGCAAACGGGACCATTTGTATGCTTATTTATGCAATCAAACACTGGCGTATGGGGGTAAGATGAGGAAGTAAATTATGCCCGACTTTTGGTATGTCATATTAGGTGTGATGGTCTTGATGGCGTTCTTGACCTATCTACCCCGTAGGTTAAAAAGAAAACCATCCCGTCTTCCAGATACCACCAAGGAGGATGACACCGGTAAAAATGAATCAGAAAATCACCCGCCCCGTGTCTCCGGTAAGTCTTCCGATATAGATAACGCAAGCCCTCCCATAGGATGAAAGACCGGGAAAAACCCATGTTCCTGGAGATAGAACGTTACAAGGAGAGCCAAAGAGGGGCTTCGCCTCTCTTCTACACCCACTATTGCCATGGAGAGTGAGAGAGGCTTAGCCTCTCTCGTATTATATCTCCCCTTCTCCTATTCAGGAGAAGGGGAGCAAGGGGATGAGGTCGTCCGTTAAGTAATAATGTTTGTTGAAGCAATCATTGGTTCAATAATTAACCACACAGACCACTAGCGAAGGGAGTGCAAACCGAAAGCAATGGCTAAGGTGCGGCTGGAGTTCCTGCCATCACTGGCGGAGACATTAGGCATTGAGCAGATGAGCGAAGATGTCCTCCCTAATGTTGAAACTGGTGGTAGCAGCTCACTGGTAGCCCTTCTTAACCGGCTAGGGGCTAAATACCGGCTCTTCGGCCAGATTGTTTTTAACATTCAGACCCAGCAGTTAACCGGTGGGGTGGCTATCTTCCTTAACGAGCGTTCTGTGGAGACAGGAACCGGCCTTGAGACCAGGCTGCGTGATGGCGACAAGCTCACATTTGTGCCGGTCATTGAGGGAGGATAGTCTTGACAACCGCCGCACAGGAAAGGTAACATAGCTACGATAATCAGACAGGCTTTGCCCCGGGTAATATCCTGGCCAGGTTATGGCTTTGCAATAACGTAATGGTTAAAGGAGGTTGGGCATGCCTAGAATCGGTCAGATAGGTATCAGGTGTAGAGACCTGGAAAAATCAGTACGCTTCTACAGGGACATCCTTGGGCTTGAGGAATACGCCCGGCTTGAGAGTGCAGACCATCACCGCATCGTCGCCCTCAGGGGAGGCCCCGTAGAGTTGGAGTTGATTGCCACCGACCCCAAGGAGAAACCGCTTGAGGTAGAGGGTCGTGCCGGGCTTAATCACTTCGCTTTCTATGTCAGGAACCTGGACGAGATGCTCAATGAGCTGAGAAAGAAAGGGGTAAAGATTCTGGGCGAGCCTCGAGATTTCTCCAAAGACATCAGAACGGCTTTTTTCGAGGACCCGGATGGGGTCAGAGTCGAGTTAGTACAATTCAGTGGCGAGCGTGCCCGGAAATAGCTCTCCGGTCAGCGCTTTGGTTGAGAAACTGCTAGAGGAGGGTTGTTCTAATGTACAGTCTGCTGATTAAGGGTGGCCGGGTGATTGACCCGGCGCAGAATCTGGACGGGAAGCTGGATGTCGCCATCAGCCGGCGGAAAATCGTCAAAATAGCCAGGGATATTTCACCCCAGGAGAGCCGCAAGGTATTTGATGCCACCGGTAAAATCGTCACCCCGGGGCTTATCGACGCGCACTGTCACGTTTATCATGGTTTCACCCGGCTTGGTGCCGACCCCGATGTTGCCGGCGTCAAACAGGGGGTAACCACGGTGGTAGATGCGGGTAGCGCCGGCCAGGCTATCTTTGGCGGATTCCCTCGCTATGTCATCCCTGCTTCTCGTACCACCATCTATTGTTTTTTACATCTGGGCTCTCAAGGACTGACGATTACGCCCGAACTGCGAGACCGCAAAGAAATTGACCTTGAGGCTATCGAAGCGACTATCGAGGCTAACCGGGATTTGATTAAAGGAGTGAAGCTGCGTCTGGTGGGTAGTGTTGTGGCCAGTGCCGGAATCGAGATAGTGAAAATGGCCAAGAAAGTAGCCGGTAAGTTCGGCCTGCCCATCATGGTTCACATCGGTGATGTTGACAAACAGGTGTCACCGACATTGACCCGGGATTTTCTGCCCCTGATGGAGAAGGGCGATATACTGGCCCATGTTTTTACGGCTCAGATGGGTGGCGTGTTGCGCCCCGATGGCACGGTCTTGCCTGAGTTGAAAGAGGCAATAGCCAGAGGGATGGTAGTAGATAGTGCCCACGGCCGGTTTAACTTCAGCTTCAACGTCGCCAGGAAGGCTATCGACCAGGGTATTGTACCTGATACCATAAGCACTGACCTCACTGTCCAGTCACTGAACGGGCCAGTTTACAGCTTGACCGTGACGATGTCGAAATTCATGGCTCTGGGGTTTAACCTGAAGCAGGTAATTGCGATGACTACCATCAATGCCGCCCGGTCCATCAGTGCTGATGATATCATGGGTAGCCTCAAGCCCGGCATGCCGGCGGATGTTTCCATCCTGGAGCTACTATCTGGCACCTGGGAGCTTACGGACGCACAAAAGGAGACCATAAAGGTAAGCAAGTTGCTCTCTCCGAGCATGACGGTGAAGGCAGGGCAGCTAATCGCTACCGAGCCGCTGGCTCCACCACAGTCCCGGAAGTAACACTCACTGTATTTGATGGAGGTATAAGCGATGCGTGAGAACAAAGTCAGGGTAAAGATGAAGCAGGGCAAACTAGCCATCGGCACTTATGTGAGTCTGGCTGACCCGGCCATCGTCGAGGTTATCGGTCTTGCCGGCTTTGATGCCGCCTTTATTGATACGGAACACACTGCCTTTGATTTGAAACTGGTTGAAGAGATGATACGAGCTTGTGACCTGGTCGGCATTACTTCCCTCATCCGTGTCCCCGATAACAACCCCAAGACCATACTCCGTATTCTGGAGATGGGTGCTCAGGGTATTCAAGTACCACACATCGCCAGCAGGGATGACGCTCTAGCGGTGGTTAAAGCGGTGAGATATGCCCCTCTGGGCGAGCGGGGGATGGGAGGTTCAACGAGAGCGGCACGATATGGCTCCGTACCCCTGGGGGAGCACATGAAAACCTCCAATGCTGAGATTCTGCTCGCGGTCATGGTTGAGGATACGGAAGCGATTAAGGAACTAGCCGGTATCGCTTCCGTCGAGGGACTTGACTTAATCGCCATTGGCCCTTCCGACCTCTCTCAAGCCTTAAATGTCTCGGATAGAAACGACCCCCGCTTAAAGCGGACGATTGATGAGATTGCCGCAACTTTAAAAAAGGTTGGTAAGGCTAAGATGACCTTCCCTTTAAACCACGCTGCTTACCCGCTTAATGCCGCCGAACTTCAGAGAATGGGGGTTGCCTATGCCAACTGCGGACCGGCTGATGTCCTGAGGCTGCTACGCTCATATCAAGAGCAGATTAAAGAGGTTGAGCGTCAGCTTCTTAGCTAAAACGCTTATTAAAGGCTTCGTTTGCATTTAGTTGATTCCGCTGTCATTGCGAGAAGCATCTTGGCGACGAAGCAGGGGAGTTAAGTAAAAGAGAGGGGGCATAGCCCAGAGAGAAATCCCCCTTAGTCCCCCTTTGAAAAAGGGGGAGACGCCCTCTCCCTTTAGTAAAGGGAGATTGAGAGGGATTTCGTCGTGGGGCGTCTAAGAGGGGCGAAGCCCCTCTTTCTCTATTTCCCCTTCTCCTAAGAGGAGAGGGGGATTAAGGGGGTGAGGTCGTCCTTAAGTGATAATGTGTGCTGAAGCAGTCATTGGTTCAGTAATTAACCAGACAGGGCACTAAAAGAGTTTCATGAGTTCACGCTACAGAGCAAGACCTGGCATAAAGGCTGCGGTCGTGGTCTTCGACCAGGGAAATACGTTAGTTATGGACCCATTTCCAGCCATCATGCAGTTGCAGATGGTTCGCTTCCACGAAAGGTGTCAACAGCATGGCCTCGCGATAGACGGGGAACGAATCATTCAGGAATGGACAAGGTCAAATAGCCGAGTTAACTACCCTTACATCGGGCATTTCTATCAGGAAGAACCCATCATCCATGATGCCCTTCGCCACCTGTCCGTCAGGGAAGATATTGCCGTCATATTGGGCCTTGAATTGTTGCGAGAATACCGAATCGGGTTAAGAAACATCATTGAGTCGGATAAGAGAACCCGGGAGGTCAAAAATACTCTGGAGCAGCTCAGAGCCAGGGGCAAAAAGCTGGGTGTGTTTTCCAACGACCGGATAGTGGCACTGGGTTTCATCCTGGAGGCCATGAAGGTCAAACCATTTTTTGAATATATCGAGACTTCGGAATCAATCGGCATTGAGAAGCCTGACCCGCGCGTATTCAAGCACATCACCAGCTTCTTCAGAGTTCAGCCAGAGCTAATTGTCTATGTTGGCGATGACCCGGTGCGGGACATTGAAGCCGCCAAGGAGGCGGGGCTAGGTGCCATCCAGCACCGCGTGAACGAAGGCGCGTATGACCAGCCCTGGCGAAATTACAGGGTGAAGCCAAGACACGAACCGGATGCGGTCATAGAGCATTTCGGCGAGCTACTCGACGTTATCGAATGAAGCCAAAGTAGTCTGAGTTCCCGAAGTTAGCTTCAGTACGTTCATTGACAAAAGCAGCTTGACTTCAGTATCATATGCTAACCTCTTACGGACGATAAGCGAAAATGACAAGAGTTGTATCCTGGGTCGGTAAGCATCGTGATGCCATCGTCTCCCTAATCGTTTTCCTGGTGGTGACTCTTGCCATCTGGCTGCCAAGGATAAATGTACCTTACCTTAACGACGATACCCTGGCGGTAGTAAGCACCGCCACTGCGGGTGAAGACCCGGCATTGTTGGCTACTTTACCTAACCGCTTTAGCATTATAGGGGACACATTTCGCAGTATCTGGGCTGACAGCGGCTATCGCCTTGCCCCCTACCGGCCACTAAATAACCTTCTCGCACTGAAACTCATTTTCTGGCCGTACGCCCCTACCATTCCAACACTTTTTCACGCTGCCGTATCGGGAGCAACGGCAGCGCTTATTTACTTATTGGTGATGGAGCTAACTAGAAAGAAATTTGTTGCCTTAGGCTCGGCTATCTTTTACGCCTTCTCAGTACCAACTCTTGTGGGAACATGGCTTGTTGTTCACAGCCAGCCGTTTACCAATCTCTTCATTGTGCTGGGTTTGCTGGGTTACGTTCGTTACGTAAAGTATCATCAGCCTGGGTGGCTCATTGCTCTATGGCTAAGCGCCATCATTGCCCCCTTCTTCCGCGAACTAACTGTCATCCTTCCGGTGACGGTTCTAGCGTTAATGCTTCTCGAAAAGAGACGGGATAAGCCACTACTAATCTCAATGCCCCTGCTGCTAGGCCATGCCTGGTTTCCATCTTTTCTCCCTAACCTTCTTCACGGCACAATAGTGATTCAATCCCAATTTAGGGGAGGTTTTGTCCTTCAAGCTCCGTCCTTGGACTCCGGTGTCGGTATAATACGCAATCTGATAAATAGCTACGCAAACATTGCCTACTCGATGCCTTTCCAGCTAGAATTATTCATCCCTCCGGTTGTTACCGGTCTTGCAGTGGCGGGAATAGCATTATTTGTATACAGCCATCGGAAGCGGCTGGCAGATGTGAGGCTGGCAGTTGCATTATCTTTCGCTATTGGACTAATTTCAGGTATCCTGCTGGTGCTAACAACTATAACCATATCAAATATGTTAATAGTAAGAGGGTATGACGTATCAGTCTCGGAGCTTTCTCGCAAATATATCTTTTACGGTGTTTTACCATTAATACTATTCCTGTTTGTACCGCTGATAAGTCTGAAATTTGGGAAATTCTTTCCTGTCTGGCTCTTTGTTGCTGGCGTTCCCTTCCTCGTCTTATACATCAATCAGGATACTCATATATGGCCAGCGTCAATACCATGGATTGTCATGATTCTGCTTTGGATTGACTATCTTATTGCCGCCGTAAGGGGATGGATATCATCGGTTCCAAATCGCAGAATTCTAGTGCGTTCGGTCTATTTTGCGGTTATTAGTATTCTAGCCATCGGGTTTGCTGACCAAAGTTTAAATATTGCCTCGGTGCGCACGGTGTGGCGTGATATTGGTGATAAGACAATGCAAATGGGAGAAAGACTCAGAAAGGCACCAAAAGGCAGTATGGTTGTCAGCAATCTATACCAGGCGGTTGACATCGAATATTTTGCCCATGGTAACACACAGCATTACTTGAGTGAATACTGGCAGGATTATCCCCTTCCGGGCAGGGTACTTTCGGAGCGCCTCGATTTCGAAAAAGCGGTCAGTGAGCACTTCCCCCAAAAAGACGTCTATTTGTTGGCTGAGCCCGCCAACCCCAGACCGTCACTCCGATACGTGGACGACCCGCCGGGTGAACTGAAACTTGAAGAGCAGTTCACCGTAAACAGCCGCTATTACTTCCTGGACCCATTGCATAATTTGGTGCCACAGGCATTATGGAAGAACACCGCCCCCCGGGACTTGCTGAATTCCTTCATCCGAAGCGGCGGGCCGTTCTATCGTGAGTACCATCAAACATATCGCTTGTATAAACTTACCAGCTTTTCGCCAAAGGCAGCCGTGGGAAAGTAAGATGGCAAGAGAAGTCTTGAATGCTATAGTATCCTGGGTCTTGACACATCCTTGGTTTGTCATGTCCGTAATCATTTTCCTGGTGGTAACCCTTGCCATCTGGCTACCAAGGACAAATATCCCCTATCTTCGTCGTTGCTTTGAAGGCGAAATGAAAGGGAAGATGCTTAAAGCTCTTCTCCCGGCGACTCTGATTATGCTGCTTTTATTCCCACACTATTTGGCTTTTTACAAAGGCTACACTGATGATGCCGAATCAATTTACGCCCGGGCAGGTTCACAAATCGCCGAACATGGCTTGAACGCCAATCTCTCCGAGTACTTCAGGTGGGTTGCCAATCCTCCTTTTGCATCATTCCTGCTTGCGGTTGGCTATAGACTCTTCGGGGAAAGTCCGACGGTTAGCCGGTTTGTCACATTTCTCCTGCCTTTTATCTTCTCGCTCTTTCTCTATTTCTATCTCCGGAGAAGAGAAGGAGTTTTCGGAGCTTTTGTCCCGGTTTTGTTGGTTATTGCCAACCCGGTTTTCATAGCTTTCTCGAAGTATGTCGGTTCTGACGCTCCTTTCCTGGCCTTCTCCTCGACATCATTACTACTCCTGCTGTATGCCAATCTCCCCAGGTGGCAAATTCTATCTTCAATCATGCTCGGCATCGCACTCGCCACCAAGTACCTGGCTCTATTTCTTTTCCCGGTAGCGTTAGTTTACTCATTGGTCAAAGCCAGGATTTTTAGCGAGTTTTCAAGGACAAGGTTATTTTCTGTCATTCGGTTCAACCTCTGGTACTTTCTTCTAGCGCTCCTGGTAAGCGCCCCCTTTCTAGCAATTGGCTTTACGTCAGCGGCCGGCGCTCGAACCCCCATCTACGGGTTCATGTTTGTTCCGGATGAGTGGTCGGAGGTTGCACCGAATGCTGGCGGGTTTATACCTCGTCTTTTCGCCTATTTGATGTATCTCGGACTTTTTGTCGGCCCCTTCTTTTTGATTCTTGTTCCTGACTTATGGAAGCGAATCAGCAAAGTGCGGTTCTTGATACTGCTTGGCGGTCTGGCCGTTCTGACCTTTGTAGTTCATCTGTTCTTTCCCGTCTCCTCCTTGCATACTTACGGAGGCATTGTGGGCGAAATGAATATTGGGCTGGAGAGTTACTTTTTCCCGACTTATCTCGATGTGGGTCTTTTTTTGGCGCTGCTGGTGGCGGAAATTTTGGTAGTCAGCCTAACGCTTGACCTGATGCATCGCCGGGATGACAAGATTATCTATCTTTTTTGCTGGATACTGCTCCCCATTCTTTTGATGCCATTGCTCCGGGATGCGCAACGGTATTTGCTTACGGTGTTGGTTCCTTTGTCACTTTATATGACCTTCGTCGCGAAAAGGATGTACTCTGAGCGCAGGAAGCCATTTGTGATGGGGGTTCTGGCGCTGCACGTGATGGTTTATCTCTATTGGGGAGTCTTACTGATGAACTCAATAGTAGATTAAAGCCACCCTTTATCACCGAACCCTCGTAATCAGAAAGCAGCCCACTAACACCAGCAAAATCCCCACCCAGTTGAAGATTGTCATGCTTTCCTTCAGAAAAGCGAAGGCGAAGATAGCCGTGATGACATAGGACAGGCTCATCAGAGGGTACACCTGACTCACATTGAGGGTGGATAGAGCACCCAGCCACAAGACCAAAGAGAGAACGTAGCAGAATACGCCGATGAGGACACGGGGATTAGTGAAGATATGAAACAGGGTCACCGGATTGAAAAGCTGTCCCACATTATTTATTGTCTCAACCTGGCTCATGCCACTCTTCATGACAATCTGCCCTATTGCCGTACCCAGGACGACAAGAAGTACTAAAGCCAAGGCAAACATTCCAGCCCCCTTTTTATTGTTTTTTAGTTCGCGCCAAGAATTCATCGAATTTCTCTACCATATAATCCACTGCCTGGTCGCTAATACCCGGGTAAACACCGATGAAAAAAGTATTGGTCATCACGAAATCGGCATTCGCCAGGTCACCAACAACACGGCAGTTAACCTCTCTAAACGCCGGCTGTCTCAAAATGTTGCCGGCAAAGAGCAGGCGTGTTTCAATATTGGCCTCCTCCAGAAAGGTCAGCAGCTCTTCTCTGGTGAAGTTCAGCCCGGCTCTAATCGTTAAGGGAAAGGCAAACCAGGAAGGTTCGGCCTTCTCATGCCAGCAGGGCAAGATAAACCAGTCTTCATATTTTTTTAGCCCGGCGAAAAGGCGACTGAAATTATGCTTTCTTCTATCCATAATCCAATCAAGTTTCTTAAGCTGGGCCAGTCCCATGGCAGCCTGAACATCCGTCGGTTTGAGATTATAGCCAATATTGGAATAGACGTAGCGATGGTCGTAATTAATCTCTTTATCGCCGGTCTTTATCTTATATCGCAGCCTCTGGCCACAAGCACCATTTGGTGAGGCATCGCCTTTACACCAGCAATCTCGTCCCCAATCTCTTAACGAGCGGACAATCTTGGCTAACCGGGGATTGTCGGTAAAAACGACGCCTCCCTCACCCATACTGATATGGTGGGCCGGGTAACAGCTCAGCGTGCTTAAATCGCCAAAGGTGCCAACCAATTTCCCACCCCATCTCGACCCCAGAGCATCACACGTATCTTCTATCAGATAGAGGTTATATCGCTTGCATACTTCAGTTATCCTGTCCATCTGGCAAGGATTGCCCAAAGTATGGGGAATCAGCACTACTTTCGTCTTTGGCGAGACGGCTTCTTCCAGCTTATCAGGGTCGATATTGTATGTTCCCAGTTCGCAATCGACCACTACCGGGATTAAGCCATTTTGTATAATAGGGGCAAAAGTGGTCGGGAAGGTTACTGCCGGCGTGATTACCTCGTCTCCGGGCAGGCAATGCTCCCTGAGTTGCCGGGACATCAGGGTAGCAACCGCAATCAGATTCGCCGAGGAGCCGGAATTGACCAGGATGGTTTCCTTAACCCCGAGAAAGTCAGCTAAGTCCTTCTCTAGCTGTTGTCCGTACGGGCCAAGGGTAATCCAGAAATCAAGGACGGCATCAACCATATTGCACATCTCTTGCTCATCATACACCCGGCCGGCATAGTGAATCTTGGACTTTCCGGGAACGAACTCCGCCTTTTTATGGGCTGTCTCGTAGTATTTCTTTACCTTTTCCCGGATTTCTGCTCTCAGCTTTTCTGCCTCGTTCATATCATCTACTTCTCGTGTTGTGAATTCCTTTGAAACCAGTCTATGGTCATTCTCAAGCCGTCTTCCAGCGCTACTCTGGGCGTCCAGCCCAGGATTTCTTTCGCTTTAGTATTATCGCAATAGAAATGCAATGTCTCCCCCGGACGATAAGGCAAAGCCCCAATTTTTGGTTTTGTCGGGCTGTTCATCAATCGTAAGACCAGCGCCACCACATCCTTTATCTTGTATTCCACACCGTTGCCAATGTTAATCGTTTCACCGATAGCTTTCGGACTTACCGAAGCCTTGATAAAACCATCAACGATGTCATCAACGTAATTTAACTCCCTGGTCTGCTCTCCTCCGGTCATCTCAAAGGCTTCGCCGCTAAGTACCTTTTGGATTAGTGAAGGAATGAGCATATCGTTGGTTTGAGCCGGGCCATAGGTTAAAAAAGGTCTCAGGGTGACGATGGGTAACCCGCTGGTCTTGTGCAGCATCTGGCAAAACACGGTGGTTGCCACCTTGGATGCCGAATAAGGAGAAACGGGATTGGGCGATTGACTTTCTCTAAAGGGCACCGGATTGTCCCCGTACTCTTCGCAAGTTCCAGTATTGACAAAACAATCGTAACTTACTCCAGTCAAAGCTCGCAACAGGTTTACCGTCCCGCCGACATTGACCTCTACCATCTTATCCAGCACTTCCAGAGAGCGGCTAACGTCAACATAAGCCGCCAGGTGAAATATCTTTTGCGGCTTAATGTCTTGCATAACCTCCTGCAATGCACCAAAATCGGTTAAGTCAGCCGAGTACAGCTTCACCTGGTCGCAGATATCGGCCAGCCTCCACAGGTTTGAGCTTTTGATGTCCAGCCCCGATACTTCCGCTCCCTCTTTTACCAGTCTCCTGGCCAGGTGGGAACCAATAAAACCGGAAACGCCGGTAACCAGCACTCTGACATGACGCAGCGTTGTTATCATTTGACCTTATTCTGTTCGGTAAAGAACTCTTGATACCAGGCAATGGTTTCCTGCATACCTGCGTCAAGACTATATTCAGGCTGCCAGCCTAAGACATCCCTGGCTTTTTGGGCAGAAAGATACTGCTGTTTTATCTCTCCCGTGGCCATATTCAATACTTGCGGCGCTAAGTCTTCCCGGTGCATCAATTTCAGTATGAGCCGGGTAATATCGAGGACGGTCTGACGAGTCTCGTTACTGAAATTGAACGCCTCGCCGAGAATTTTCTTATCGTCCATCTTTTCGGCTAACAGCATATATGCCCCCACCGCATCCAGTATATAGATATAATCGCGAACGTAGCTGCCATCACTACGAATCACCGGTCTTTCACCCCGGATGACAGACCTGATAGTCCCTGGAATAATGCGATTAAAATTGAGGTCACCACCGCCGAAGAAATTACCGCAGCGGGTAACACCAACCGGGAGGTGATAAGTCTGATAATAAGCGTGTGAAATCAAATCAACACAGCTTTTAGAAACATCATAGGGGTAACAACCAATCAGCGGGAAACTTTCCGTGTAAGGCAAGTTTTCCTGAGGGCCATAAGCCTTGTCGCTGGAAGCAATCAATACCCGGGAAATGGTGCTGGTTCGTCTACAGGCTTCCAGCAGGTTCCAGGTGCCTCTAATATTTGATTCGAAGGTGCTCAAGGGATTTCGATTCGCAATGCTGACGATAGTTTGCGCGCCCAAATGAAAGACGGTATCTATTTCATACTCGTTTAAGGCCCGCTCCAGTCTAGCGTAGTCCTCCAATTCCCCCCGGACGATATTAATTTTATTATTGAAGCCGCTCCAGTTCAGGTTAGATTTGGGGACTAAATCACGAACCAATCCGGTTACCTCAGCCCCTCTCTCCACCAGGGTTTTAGTCAACCATGACCCGACCAATCCGGTGCACCCGGTAACAAAAACTCTACGGTCTTGCCAAAAAGTCTTCAGCTTTCACCTCCTACCACACCTTCCAGGGCGGGTGTTCACTCTGCCAATCCTGCTCAAGCGATTGCCAGTCCCGATAAGTGTCCATACACTGCCAGTAGCCTTCATGGGCGTAGGCAGCTAGTTGCCCATCTTTAGCCAGCAGCTCCAGTGGTTCCCGCTCGAAGGTACAACGCTCATCGTCATTGATGTATTTGAAAATTCTATGGTCAAAGACAAAAAAACCACCGTTAATATAGTCCCCTCGAATCGGTGCTTTTTCCCGGAATTCCCTGACCGTGTTACCTTCGGCCAGACGCAGTTCCCCAAATCTTGACGGTGGGTAAACGGCGGTTACGGTGCCGATTTTACCGTGAGCACGGTGGAAATCGACCAGATTGTTAATATTTATCCTGGCGACGGCGTCGCCGTAGGTGAGCATGAATAGCTCAGAATCAATATATTTTTCGATGCGCTTGATGCGTGCCCCGGTCATGGCCTCTATCCCGGTTTCAGCCAGAGTAATTGTCCATCCTTGTTCTTGATGGGCAGTATGAACCTCGATTCTATTGTCATTACCCAGATGGAGAGTAAAATCGCTAGTGGCAAGCTGGTAATCACAGAAATACTTCTTGATAAGCTCGCTTTTGTAGCCCAGACAGAGGACAAAGTCCTGATACCCGTAATAGGCATATGTTTTCATGATGTGCCAGAGTATTGGTTTCCCGCCTATCTCAATAAGTGGTTTAGGTTTTTGCTCGGTTTGCTCATGGAATCTCACCCCCCTCCCACCACAGAGGATTACGACTTTGACGTTTTTCGTTTCCACTCTCTTACTCCTCTGCCAAATTCATAATTGAGTACATTCCGGGCAAATTCCCAAATAGTCGTCGACCTGACGTGCGATTTGCCTTCTTTACGGGGTAGAAACTCTACGGGTACCTCTCCGACCTTGAGACCAAGATACTTAGCCTTGACCATTATTTCAGTATCAATAAACCAGTCTTTAGATACAGGGCTAAATACTTCCAAAAGCTCTCTCTTGAAAATCTTGGGAGTACCATTGACATCCATGGTATCTACATTAAAAATAACCTTGACCAGAAGGTTATAAGAGACAGACAGAATCTTCCTTATTGTGCCGTCGTTACGGACTACCCTTCTCACTTTAACCAGGTCGTAGCCTTCCTTGCTGATGCGGTCAAACACGTTTACGACCGCCGAGGGTGCTATCTGACCGTCACCAGCCATATAGCCAACAAATTCACCACTTACCTGCTTTAGGCCACTGATGATACCCCACCCATAGCCTTGATTAACGCCAACATGAACGACCTTTATCCGATGCGGTGACTGTTTACTTAATTCCTCCAATATCTGAGGAGACTTATCGATTGAGCCATTATTGACCAGTACCAATTCGTAATCGATAGAAGCTTGCTCAAAGCTATCAACTAGCCCATCTACGACCCGTCGGATATTGTTTTCTTCGTTATAGAAAGGAATTACTATTGACAGACCCAAAGTCTCTACCCTTTCATGACAAACAGCATATTCGTTAGTATAGCATTTACCACGAAAGAGTGGTAGTGTTTCTCTACATGGGAAGACGTCTCGAAGCAATACCAGGAAAGCAGGAGATAAAGAGCAAGACATTAAAGGCAATCGGAGGTACGGGATTACTCTTACCCAATCACGTTCCGACAAGAAAAGATAGTTATCATCTGGAGCGGAAGAACTGGTCAGTAGTCAGGCGAACCGCAGGTTATGACTGCTTCATCTCAAAAGCAGTATTCAAGCCATTGGTGACGCCTGCACTCTCTTACAATTTTTCTCCCTCTCCTTTATAATTTATAATAGGTGCAATGAGGAGGGGGATTAGGTGGTTGAGGCTAGTAAACAATTTGAAGAAAGGGAGCTTAGATTACAATGTCACCCCTGCGAAAGCAGGGGTCTAGTGATAAAATGAGTTCATTTTACGTTTATATCCTGACCAATGCCAGGAACGGTACTCTGTACACTGGTATTACCAATAACCTTATTAGAAGGATTTACGAACATAAGAACGGTGAAATTGAAGGCTTTACCAAAAAGTATAAGACCAACAAATTGGTCTATTTTGAAGAAACCACAGACGTTCAGAGTGCTATTACCAGAGAAAAACGAATCAAGAAATGGCGCCGCTCCTGGAAAATAGAGCTTATTGAAACGAATAATCCTCAATGGCGAGATTTGTATTATGATATTATTGGAGCGTAGATGTGGATTCCCGCTTTCGCGGGAATGACACTGATGGAAATATTTACGCAATTTGGTGCGTAATCAAAGAAGGGAAACTATGACTGAAGCAACACAGCTAAAAGACGAAATGCCCAAAGCCTATGAGCCGAGCAAGGTCGAGCAAAAGTGGTATCAGTTCTGGCTGGAGAAGGGCTACTTTACGCCCAAGATAGACCCCCAAAAGAAGCCCTTTGTTATCATTATGCCGCCACCCAATGTCACCGGCGAGCTTCACATCGGCCACGCCCTGACGGCAACCCTGGAAGACATCATGGCACGCTGGCACCGGATGAAGGGCGACCCTACCCTGTGGCTCCCCGGTGTCGACCACGCCGGTATTGCCACCCAGGTCGTTGTTGAGAAGATGCTGGCCAGAGAGGGAATCGACCGGCACAAACTGGGGCGGGAGAAAACCGAAGAGAGAATCAGGGAATGGGCGGAAAGCCGGCGCCGCATCATCGCCAGCCAGCATCAGAGACTGGGTGCTTCCTGTGACTGGACCCGGGAGCGTTATACCCTGGACGAAGGGCCGGGTCGGGCGGTAAGGACGGCTTTTGTCCGTCTCTATCACAAAGGCTTAATCTACCGTGGGGAGCGGATTATCAACTGGTGCCCGCGTTGTGCTACTGCTCTCTCCGACCTTGAAGTTGACCACGAAGATGTGGCCAGCCATCTCTATTATGTCCGTTACCCATTGGCCGGGGATAACGGCTTTATCACGGTGGCCACCACCCGTCCGGAGACCATCATGGGCGATACGGCGGTGGCGGTCAACCCGGAAGACGAACGATTCAAGGATATGGTTGGGAAAATGGTTATCCTGCCGGCAGTAAAGCGGGTCATCCCAATCATCGCCGATGACGCCATTTCCCTCACTTTTGGCACCGGAGCAGTGAAAATTACGCCGGCCCACGACCCGGTGGATTTCGAGGTGGCTCAGCGGCACAACCTGTCCCTGGTAAATATCATCAACCCGGACGCTACCATGAACGAGCACGCCGGGCCTTATGCCGGGCTTGACCGCTTTGCCTGCCGTGAAGCCATCCTGGCTGACCTGGAAAAGGACGGACTGCTGGAAAAGATTGAGCCTTATACCCATGCCGTCGGACACTGCCAGCGCTGCCGGACGATTGTTGAACCGGTTGCCAGCAAACAATGGTTTATCAATACCAAACCTCTGGCCGAACCAGCCATCAAGGCGGTCGTTGACGGGCGAATTACCATTATCCCCTCCCATTTCACCAAGGTCTATCTCAACTGGATGGAGAGTATTCGCGATTGGTGCATCAGTCGTCAGTTGTGGTGGGGACACCGCATCCCGGTGTGGTACTGCCGGGATTGTGGTAAGGAAACCGTCAGCGTTAATGATGCGACGTCCTGTAGCCATTGTCAGTCACCCAACATCGAGCAGGACCCGGACGTCCTTGATACCTGGTTTAGCTCATCTCTCTGGCCTCATTCTACCCTCGGCTGGCCGGACGATAGCGGGGACTTCGGCTACTTTTACCCCACGGCGGTGATGGAGACGGCCTACGACATCCTTTTCTTCTGGGTGGCCAGGATGATTATGATGGGCATTGAGGATACCGGCGACATCCCTTTCCGCACGGTTTATCTCCATGGTCTGATACGGGATGAGAAGGGTGAGAAGATGAGCAAGACCCGCGGTAATGTGCTCGACCCGATTGCGGTGCTGGAGAAATACGGCACTGATGCCCTGCGCTTCGCTTTGCTGGTAGGGACATCGCCGGGCAATGATAGCAAGCTAACCATGGATAAACTGGAATCTGGTCGGAACTTCGCTAACAAGCTGTGGAATGCCACCCGTTTTGTGGTGAGAAGTATTCCAGAAAACTTTATATCACGGATGGTCATGGATGAGTTGGTAGGACGCTCGCTTCCACTAGAAGACCGCTGGATTTTGAGTCGGCTTAGCCGTATTGTCTCCAGCGTTGGCAGTCTGATGGCAGACTTTCAGTTTGAAGAAGCCGAGCGGCAAATCTATGATTTTCTCTGGAGCGAGTTCTGTGACTGGTACATTGAGCTGGCCAAGATTCGCCTGCGTCCGGCTACTGATACTGAGAAAGTGCCATCACCAGTGCCGGTTCTGGTCGATGTTCTCGACACTTCGCTCCGCCTGCTGCATCCCTATATGCCTTTCGTCACTGAGGAGCTATGGCAAAGCCTGAAGCGCCGGCTGCCAGCGGACTACTTAACCAGCGAGTCGATAATGGTCGCTCCCTATCCTGAGGCGGACGCTAAAGCCGTTGACCCGGAAGCGGAGCGAGTGATGGAATCGGTGATTGAAATCGTCCGCGCTATTCGTAATGCCCGGGCGGAATACAATGTGGAGATGGCACGGTGGGTAGAGGCTCAAATCTATGCCGGTAAGCTCAGACCGTCGCTGGCTGCCTATTCCCAGGCGATTGAGACCCTGGCCCGGGCCAGACCGGTGACCTTCCTGGAAAGCCGGGAAGAGGGTACGTCCGGCGAAAAGGTGCTGTCCCTGGTGCTCAAAGAGACGGAAGTAGTCATCACCATGGCCAGTATGGTTGACCTGGTCGCCGAGAGAAAACGATTGGAGAAGGAGATAGCGGGAACTCAAGCCGAGGCTACCCGTCTTGAAGCCCGACTCGCCGATGGGATTTTCCTGAGCCGGGCACCGGCGGCGGTCGTTGACAAGGAACGGCAGAAGCTCAGTGTTTTGACTGATAAACTGGTCAGGCTAAGGGAGCAACTCGCCCGGGGTTAGTTATTTACTGACCTCACCCCCTTAGTCCCCCTCTCCTGAAAGGAGAGGGGGAAATAAAGAAAGAGGGGCGAAGCCCCTCTTAAACGCCCCTGAGTTATGAGGAAAGTTAAAGAGAGGCAAAGCCCCTCTTAATACTTACCAATAGTCTGTACACGTTCAAAAACCGTCATTCCAGCGTAGGCTGGAATCCAGGAGCAGGGTGGTATCTGGATTCTGGCCTTCGCCAGAATGACATCTTCTACTTGAATAGCATCACTCATGCCCTGAGTCCATTCTATAATGAGACTGTTAGTAATATAAGAGTACCCTCTCCACTTACTAAGGGGAGAGGGATAAAGGGTGAGGGATTTCTAAGACAATCTCAACCGCACGGACAAGGTACGTATATTGACAGGCAGATGTTACCAGAGTATCATCGGAGCTAGCCGCAACGGTAAGATGAGAGTAGACGACACTTATGCCGACTACTAAAAAGGAGATGAAGGAATGACAGAAGAGAAAGTCGAATGGATGCTGCGGGGAGATTGTGTTGAAGGCTGCACTTCGCCACCGGTATGCCCGGCTTACTGGAACTCGCCCACACAGGCACAGGTTCACGGAGGACAAAGTCAATGCGAGGGGGTATGGACCTTCAATATCAAAGAAGGTCATTACGGAGACCTGAACCTGAGTGGCTTAATCGTCGCCTACGGTTTCAATTCCCCTTCGCCTTTCCCCGGAGCCAGAGGTGCCGTTTGGCACAGCATTATCTACATCGACCAAAGCGCCAATGCCAAGCAGGCGGAGGCTCTGGAAAAGATTTTCCGAACCTGCTGGAAGGCTATGGGCGAGGTAATTACGGTGAAAAGAGCCAGCATCGAGTTTAAGAAAGAGCTTGTCGAGGGCGGACCGGCGGCAAAGCATGGGGTCAAGATTAAGGGAATCTATGATTTCACTGCCCGCCCTTTCAGAACGGCGGATAAGGCACCAAGGTACGTCAATAGCTTCTTCGGTGGCCATATCAACGTTGGCCTCTCGGAGATAAACGAATTCAACGACCCCGACCTGCCCCGCGGTAAGTGGAACGCACCCGGGATGAGTAATAGCTATTTTGACTTCGCCGTGACTGCGGATAAACCCCACTGGCTGCCTTAAGCGGGAGATTGTTTACTAACCCCTCACCTTTTATCCCTCTCCCCTTCGTAAGGGGAGAGGGAAGAGAGTCTTAGAGAGAGGCTCTGCCTCTCTCTTACTTATACCCCCTTCCCTTCTAAGGGAAGGGGGTTAGGGGGATGGGTTACTAGACGACCTGGAGCGGGCGTGTTGACGAGGTCTCTCCAAATGGAGTAATATACAATCAGTTTTGATAGAGGGGACATTGGTAAGGGGGTGAGTTATGCGTTTTGGGCCGTGGGAGATTGGACTTATCCTGATAATTATCCTCATTGTCTTCGGGGTCGGTAAATTGCCCCAGGTGGGTGGCGCTATTGGCAAAGGAATACGAGCCTTCCGTAAAGCACAGAGCGGCGAAGACGAGGAAGAGGACAAAACAAAACCGAAAAATAAGCCGATTAACGAAGTTGACAAGGGCGGAACGAAAAGCTAAGGCTGGCAAACGTGCGGTACTTTTCGCCGAAACCAACGATAGGAACAGGCTCTGGTTGGCCAAAATAGCTTCCAGAGCCTTTTTAGTGACTTAACGGGGATAGGATTGTTAAAAATCTCTTAGAGGGCGGTTGATAGTAGGGTAAAGGTAGCGAAGAAACGTCCGATGAGCGCTTCACCAGTGAGAAAAGACCACGGCTTCAGCCTGACAAGACGGGCTTTTCTCAAAGTGTCGGCTCTGGCTGGAGCCGGTCTGGCCACCACTCGCCTGATTAAATACCCTCAAGCCGGCTCTCCCCTTGCTCCCCCGGCAAGGGTTGAAGGCGTCGTCACCGAGCAACGGCTGCCCACCTCTTGCCTGAATTGCGCCACACGCTGTGCGATTCAGGTAAGAGTCGTCAATGGGAAGGCAGTGAAGATAACCGGTAATCCACTCTCCCTGGTCTCAGAGGGAGCAATCTGCCCGCGTGGACACATCGGCCTCCAGGTCTTGTATGACCCGGAGCGACTGACCGTCCCACTCAAGAGAACCAACCCGGTGAAAGGAAGAGGCATCGACCCTGGGTGGGTGCCTACCTCGTGGGAGCAGGCTCTGAGTGAGGTCACTACCCGCCTGAAATTGCTCCGGGACAAGGCTCAACCGCAGCGGTTATTACTGCTCTACGGACTGAATACCACCAGCAACGAAGATATGATTCACCGCTTTGCCCAAGCTTACGGAACGCCTAACGTCATTGCCGAAGGGTCTTTTGAGAAAGAGGCGGAAAAGCGGGGCCGGTGGCTGGCTGACGGCAACTATCGCCATATTGCCTATGATATCGGGCAGACCAACTATATCCTTGCTTTCGGTGCCGGTATTCTGGAATCAGAGAAACCGCTCGCCCGCAATCTGCGGATGTGGGGCAAAATACGGCGCGAAAGACCGAACCGGGCGAAGGTGGTAGTCATCGACCCCCGCTATTCCGTCACCGCCGCCAGAGCCGACCAGTGGTTACCAATCAACCCGGGCACTGATGCTGCCCTGGCGATGGCGATGGCCAACATCATCATCAACGAAGGGCTTTATCACGCTGATTTTGTTGAGAACTGGACTGCCGGCTTTGACGGGTATAAAAAGCTGGCACTAAGCGACTACCGCCCGGAAAAAGTGGCCGCTATCACCGGTATTGACGCTGACACTATCCGTCAGATAGCCAGGGAATTCGCCCGGAGCCAACCAGCCATTGCCTGGACAGGTCAGGGCGTCGCCGCCTGGCCAAATGGCACCCTTACCAGCTATGCCGTGTTCTGCCTGAATGCCCTCGTCGGCAGCATTGACGTCCCCGGCGGAATACTGTATCAGCAAGACCCGCCTTACCGGGAGATGCCGGAGCCAGTCGCCGATGAGGTTGCCAGGGAAGGGACGGCACAGCCCGGTCTTGACCGCCTGCCGGTAACACTATCTCCGGCAGCGAATCAGGTGGCTGACGCCATACTAAAAAATCTCCCTTACCCGGTCGAGATGGCCATCGGCTTCAATAGCAACTTTAGTATGTCGGCACCAGCGTCGCTGCGGTGGGATGAGGCATTACAAAAACTGCCCTACTACATTCACATCGCCCCCTTTATCAGTGAAATGGCCGAGTATGCCGACATGATTCTGCCGGCGCCCACCTTCTTAGAGGAATGGGGCTATGACCATTCACCACCGGGCTCAGGCTTCGCTGAAACCAGGCTCAAGCAGCCGGTGGTAGCGCCTTTACACGACACCAGGTGCATTGCGGATATAATCTTTGAAATTGCCGGGAGGTTGGGGGGAACGGTAGCCCGCTCTTTCAGCGGTATCGGTGACACGGCTCAGGGTTTGGTCAGATACCGAACGCAAACCATCATGCCCTGGGAGGAGCTTCTGGAGAAAGGGGTTTGGGTCGGGCCAGCCTACCAGTATCACCAGTATGACCGTATCTTCAAGACACCCTCCGGGAAGTTTGAATTCGACTCGGCTAATCTCAAAGAGCGACTCAAACAGATAACCAAAGTAGCTGACGCCGGACAGCTTTACCTGCCCCACTACGAGAAGGCGGAGTTCCTTGGTGATAAAGAAAAGTATCCCCTGGTATTATTACCTTATCAACCCTTGCTGGACATAGAGAACAGCCGCCAGAACTATCCCTGGGCACAAGAGGTCTTTCTGGTAATGCACGGTGTGGGTTGGCACAACTTTGCCGAGCTCAACCGCCAGACCGCCGGCTCTCTGGGAATTAAAGACGGGGAGATAGTATGGGTGGAATCCCTTTTTGGCCGGGTCAAGGTAATGGCCAGGGTAGTGGCTGGGATACACCCTGAGGTGGTTGGGATTGCCTGCGGTCAAGGGCACTACGCTGGTGGCCAGTGGCAAAAGGGCATCGGTGTGAATCCCAATGAGATTATCGGCGTGGACTACGACCCTCTCAGCGGACAGTCTGCTTTCTGTAATACCAGGGTCAGGGTTTATAAAGTATAGATTGTTTAGTAACCTTCCCCCCTTAGTCCCCCTCTCCTTTAAGGAGAGGGGGAGAATAATAAAAAGAGAGATGGAGCCTCTCTTAAACACTCTGGAGGGATAAAGGGTGAGAGGTTAGTCTAGAATCTCATCAGTCATGAGAGTATAAATGGCAAGATGGGGCATGGTGATTGATTTAGACAAGTGCGTCGGTTGTCAGGCTTGCACTATTGCCTGCAAGGAGGAGAATAACGT
>JAENIS010000123.1 GCA_016844285.1 Dehalococcoidales bacterium | reverse complement strand
CAACTCCTGATTTGCTCGGGTGAAGCTAAGGAGATACGAACGGCATCAAAATCATTAACTTCAAGCATTTTCTTTTTCTACCTCTCCTGAATTCGAGTCATCGTCTGATTCAATCTCCACCTCTGCCTTGACCGGTTCTTGACTTTCTGCAACCGGCATAACTTCCTTTTCGCCTGACACAATTTCAGCTAGGATAGCACCAACTTTAGTTTCTGCTTCTAGTTTGAGTACCTTGGCCGTTTCCCCGGGTAAGGTGAGCTTTTCCTCTTCGTCATTGATTACCTCAATGGCTAGTCCAAGGCTTTGCAGTTCCTTGACCAGAACCTTAAACGATTCCGGCACGCCGGGTTGGAGAATGTCCTCGTTCTTCACTATCGCTTCATAGGCCTTAGCCCGCCCGACCACATCATCCGATTTAATGGTCAAGACCTCCTGGAGATTATGAGCGGCACCATAAGCTTCCAGCGCCCACACCTCCATCTCACCGAAGCGCTGACCTCCGAACTGAGCCTTACCACCCAGGGGTTGCTGGCTGATTAAGGAATAAGGTCCCGTGGAACGGGCATGTACCTTATCTTCAACCAGATGGTTTAACTTCATGATATATATTTGCCCGACGGTTATCGGCTGGTCGAATGGCTCACCGGTACGTCCGTCACGCAATATTACTTTACCGATGATTGGAGATGGCAGGCTCCTTTCGTGGCTAACTTTAGCCACGAGTTGCTCCAGTTCCTCCGGACTGAGGTTTCGACTGGCAATACCCATATCTTCCAGCCATATTCGCAGGCAGACGTCCCTTGCTACTTCCGGGTGGTCATCACTGAACACCATATCGGCATCATAATCATGTTCTGTAACCCACGTTTTGGCCGCTTCAATTTGTGAAGCCGGGGTATCATCACTGGAACCATGGTGAATCAGGGCTGTTTTTTGAACTAACCAGGCTTTTGCCAGGGCACCCTCAATATAAACATCAGTCGCCCCATCAAAAACCGGGGTCAGCGCTTTGAAGCCTAATATCTTGGCTGCCCAGCCCAGATGGGTCTCCAGGACCTGGCCGATATTCATACGTGACGGGACACCTACCGGATTAAGAATCATATCTACCGGGGTGCCATCAGGCAGGAAGGGCATCTCTTCAGCCGGGGCGATAATGGAGACAACTCCCTTATTTCCATGCCGCCCGGCCAGCTTATCCCCTACGGCGTTTCTGCGTCTCTGGGCAACCCAGACCTGCACTAACTGATTGACTCCAGCGGGCAGATCGTTACCGGTCAGCACCTTGACGTTAATTACTTTACCCCACTCCCCGTGAGGAACCCGCAGGGAGGTATCTTTAACTTCTCTGGCCTTCTCACCGAAGATGGCTCGCAGGAGTTTCTCTTCAGCCGATAGCTCTGCCTCACCCTTAGGAGTAATTTTCCCTACTAATATGTCATCCGGGCCTACCGCGGCACCGATACGGATAATACCGGTTTCATCAAGCTCCCGCAGACTCTCCTCACCTACATTGGGTACGTCTCTGGTGATTTCTTCGGGGCCTAATTTGGTATCCCTGGCTTCTATCTCGTGCTTCTCAATGTGAATAGAGGTAAAGGCATCTCTCTCAACCAGGCGGCTGCTGACAATGATGGCATCCTCAAAGTTGTAACCTTCCCAGCTCATAAAGGCACAGAGCACGTTCTGCCCCAGGGCCAGTTCACCCTTCTCCATAGATGAGCTATCTACCATCACCTGACCTGCTTTTAGTTTATCCCCTTTGGCAACGATGGGACGTTGGTTAACGCAGGTACCCTGATTTGTGCGCACAAATTTCATCAGCGGGTATAGGTCCTTATCGCCGTTTTTCTTGGTAATGACAATCTCGGAGCCGGTAACCGAGGTTACCACTCCATCATTTCGAGCAAACAAAACCTGCCCGCTGTGTATGGCGGCTTCCGCCTCCATACCGGTTGCTACCAGCGGTGCCTCCGGAGAAAGTAAGGGCACTGCCTGACGTTGCATATTAGAACCCATCAGAGCACGGTTGGCATCATCATGCTCCAGGAAGGGCACCAGTGAGGCAGCCACACTGAATATCTGCTTGGCTGAGACATCCATAAAATCAATCTTATCAGGCGCTTCCCACATATAACTGCCGCGCTTCATCCATGAACTGGTGATTTTCATCAAGCCGGGCGTTAGCCTGGGCAATTGTATATTTATCTTCCTCGTCAGCAGGGAGGTAGACTACTTCATCAGAAACAAAGGGGTTTACCTTTACAGTAGCAGATAGCTTGGTCAGTTTTTTGACCAGCTCCGCAGTAATAGTCCCACCGGCTCTTAGCACCGTCTTACCCTTATCAAGTACCGCCTCCGTGGTCACCCTGCCTACCAGTCTGTCATAACCATCGCTTAACTCAGAGATAACCCTGCGGTAGGGAGTCTCAATGAAACCGTACTGGTTAATCCGGCTATAGGTGGCCAGAGACCCGATAAGGCCGATGTTTGGCCCTTCCGGCGTCTCGATAGGGCAGATTCTGCCGTAATGGGAAAAGTGGACATCGCGGACTTCAAAGCCGGCACGGTCCCGGGATAGTCCCCTGGGACCCATTGCCGAAATACGGCGTTTGTGAGTTAGTTCAGCCAAGGGATTGGTCTGGTCCATAAACTGTGATAACTGTGAGCTACCGAAGAACTCTCGGATAGCTGCCACAACCGGGCGAATGTTGACCAGAGCGCTTGGAGTAGCTACTTCCGTGGGAAGCGTGCTCATACGTTCTTTAGCCACCCGCTCCAGGCGCACCAGACCGATGCGGAACTGATTTTGAATCAGCTCACCAACGGTACGCACTCTCCGATTCCCCAGGTGGTCAATATCGTCAGCGTGGTCGCTGCCATTATTAACCATAATGATATGCCTGATTATCTCAACAAGGTCTTCCCTGGTTAGAGCCCGCTGGTTTTCCGGGACGTTGAGCCCTAGCCGCTTGTTGAGCTTATATCGCCCGACATATCCCAGGTCATAATGCAAGGGGTCAAAGAACATGCTCTCAACCAGTTTCCTGGCATTTTCAATATTAGAGGGGTTCCCCGGACGTAATTTTCTATAGATACTCAGCAGGGCTTCAGACTCATCTCTCACTGATGGCTCACGCTCCATGGTGGAGATCATGAACTGGTGGTCTGGAGAATTATCTTCTTTAGAGAAGAGGTCAAGCAGCTCCTCGTCGCTGCTGTAGCCGATAGCGCGCAATAGAGTCGTTGCCGGAACCTTCCGCTTACCGTTTATCTTGACCGATATTACATCCTGGCTGCTGCTCTCAAACTCCAGCCAGGCGCCGTGGTCAGGCACCAGTTTGGCATGGCACAATTCCTGACCGCTGGCAGACTCCTCCTCGCCGATGAAGTAAACGCCGGGAGAGCGGAGCAACTGACTGACGACCACCCGTTCCGCCCCGCCGGTGATAAAGGTGCCGTTGGTTGTCATCAGGGGAATATCACCAAAGAATATGTCCTGTTCTTTAATTTCACCGGTTGTCTTTATCAGCAGCCTGGTTTTAATATAAAGAGGGGCTGAATAGGTCAGGTCCCGCTGGTTGCACTCCTGTTCGGAGTAACGGGGCTCCCGGAATTCGTAGCTTATAAAGCGAATCTCCTGTCGGTTGCCGGTGAAGTCCGTGATAGGCGATATTTCTTCCAGCAGCTGCTT
>JAENIS010000122.1 GCA_016844285.1 Dehalococcoidales bacterium | reverse complement strand
TATAAACTCAGACTGGACGAGAGGTCCGGCTGGCAGCGGGGTGACTGATTTTGCAGCAGGCGCCAACTCCTTAGAGGATTCCGAGGGACCGGAGCTTGCCACGAGCTTTGAGACGCTGGACGGAATCACCTGGAAATTCCAGATTCGCCAGGGGGTGCACTGGCAGCTAGTGAACAGTGACGCGGGAAGGCTGATGAATGGACGGGAAATGACTGTTGATGACGTCGTTTCCAGTTGGAACCGGCTTGCCGCCTCACCTCGTGCTTGGGCAAATGTCAGCCAGCCAGCGGTGATGAAAGCGGCAACTGTCAAAAAAACCGGTCTCTGGGAGATAACCGTCAAGACTCCAGTAGATCCTATTACAGCCTTTTCATGGGTAACCGGTGGGGCTGGCTTCCTCCTAATCTATCCTCCCGAGGTGCTAGCGAAATACGGCAACGCAAAGGATTGGAAAAATGCGGTGGGGACGGGACCCTATATTATCAGGGACTATGTTCCTGGCAGCCAGTTGACCTATACCAGGAACCCCAACTACTGGGAAACTAACCCAGTGGGTCCGGGGAAAGGAGACCAACTACCTTACATCAACACATACGTCCAACTCGTCATACCCGACCTTTCCACTCGGCAGGCAGCGTTGCGCGTTGGCAAGCTTGATGCGATGAGCGGAGTCACCATGGAGGACTTTGGAACCCTGATGAAGTCCAGCCCCAAGCTCGAGTCCCTGGTAACGCTCTCCAACCAGCCTTACGTTATCGGCATGAGGCGAGATAAAAAAGACAAGCCTTTCTCAGACATCAGGGTGCGCCAGGCGCTGATGCTGGCCACCGATTTCAATGCCTTCAAGAATGACTACTACGGGGGTAACGCTGAGATAGATGTCTTTCCCGTCAATAAAAGTGTGGTTCCATTCTATCAGCCCCTAAGTGAGATGCCGGAGTCGGTGCAGACACTCTTCAATTACAATCCGGAAAAGGCAAGGCAGCTCCTGAAAGACGCCGGCTATCCCAGTGGCTTCAAGGCCAGCATACTTGTTACTGGCACTACGCAAATCGACGAAGTCTCCATTTTTAAAGATCAGTGGGCCAAGATAGGTGTTGAGCTAGTGATTGATACCAGGGAAAGTGGCGCCTTTAATACTGTGGCTACTGCCCGGGCACACGAAGACATGATCTATCGCAGCATGTTTCAGACGTTTTCCATACAGCTCTTCCTTTCTGGCCTTCGGGGCACGAGCACGTTCAACTCCAGCTATGTCAATGACCCTCCGGGAAGCGACCCTTATGTTGAGGCCCGTTACCAGTCGATACAAGACAACGTCTTCAAAAACCCATCGGTGGCTTATCAAGCCTACCGGGAACTGAAGCCCTACGTCCTTGAGCAAGCCTTCTACATACCGAGGCCAACACCATATAGTTACTCAGTGTGGTGGCCATGGCTAAAGAATTACTACGGCCAGGGCTTTCTCAAATATAACTGGATAGACCAAGACTTGAAGAAGACGATGGGATATTAAGCTTGACATGCGTGGACGTAGCTAAATAATAGCAGGGGAGAAAAACTAGAAAGACCCAGGTTGGGAACAGTTGCCTGATTGTTATCTCGGTTTTAGTAAATAAACGGTTATAATAAATACAAGGAGGGTTAGATGGCTGAAGCTACTGTTTACGAAAAGAAGGGGAACCTGGCGATATTGACCATGAATCGTCCCGAGGCAATGAACGCCATGAACGCAGCGATGCGGCAAGAGATGAGTGAGGCATTAGTAGATTTCCGTGAAGATAATAATGCCTGGGTACTCATCCTGACTGGCGCCGGAGACAGGGCCTTTTCGGCTGGTATGGACTTGAGAGAAATGGCAGCCCGTCTGGCTGGCGGTCCGGGTGGTCCCGGTGGCCCGGGTGGACCTCGTCCCGGTGGTGGACCTGACGGGCCCCCTCCCGGTCAAAGACCTGCTGGTGGTCCCCCTCCGGGTGCTCCGCCTGCGGGCGGACCTCCTCCCGGCATGTCACAAGTCAGCTTGATGACGGGTAATACTAATATATGGAAGCCGATAATCGCTGCTATAAATGGCGTTGCTGTCGGTGGCGGTCTGGAGACGGCACTCGGTTGCGACATCAGGATTGCGTCTGACACGGCGCGATTGGGGCTTTCCGAGGCAAAGTTCCCGGCGGCGGCGGCATGGCCCGTTTGCCTCGGCTGGTGCCGATGGGGGCGGCACTGGAGATAATGCTCTCGGGCGATCTCATTACTGCCCAGGAAGCCTACCGTATCGGTCTTATCAACCAGGTCGTACCTGCCTCTGAACTGATGGCAGCGGCAACCAAGATGGCGGAAAGATTTATGGACTGCGCACCACTGGCAGTGAGAGCTATTAAGGAAACAGTGATGAAAGCACGTGACATACCATCATTGGAAGAGGCTCTGAAAGTTCGTTTCGGGGGCAATATCAATGCCACCGAAGATGCAAGGGAAGGAACCAGAGCCTTCAACGAGAAACGAAAGCCAATCTGGAAAGGGCAGTAAAACCGGGCATACAGGGTGGAAAGAAGTCTTCTGGTAAAGTGCTAACGGAGGGACCCGAAGAAATGGCTGACGTCTTCACATCGGCATTGAGTGGTGTTAAAGTCCTTGATTTGACTGAGGAGAGGGGTCTTTATGCGGGGAAAATGCTTGCTGACCTCGGGGCGGACGTAGTCAAGATAGAGAAGCCTGAGGGCAGTAAGGCAAGGCGAACCGGTCCTTTTAAGGACGATGTACCCGGCCTTGAGAATAGCCTGTATTTTCTAAATTTTAACACCAATAAAAGAGGCGTCACATTAAACATCGATAGTTCAGAGGGGCGGGATATTTTCAAGCAACTCGCCAAGCGGACCGATATCCTGATTGAAGATTTTGAGGTCGGAGTGATGCAATCCCTGAAACTAGATTACCCGGCTCTTCGAGAGCTGAACCGCGGTATTATCATGGCTTCGGTTACAGGGTTTGGTCAGACAGGTCCCTACCGTATGTTCAAAGCGTCTGACATAGTAAGTTTTGCTGCCGGCGGGATGATGAACATCAGTGGTTCGCGGAGTGCGGCGCCCGTGGTGGCCCCTGGTGAGCAAAGCTATCACGGCGTCTCGATAGCCGCAGTCTTTGGCATCCTCACAGCTCTTCTCGCTCGGATGAGCTCGGGCGAAGGCCAGTTGGTGGATGCCTCGGCTCACGAAATGGTAGCTACCTGTGCCAGCGAAGTTATGAACTATAGTAACACCTCACGG
>JAENIS010000079.1 GCA_016844285.1 Dehalococcoidales bacterium | reverse complement strand
TTGCCCGCGACGCTAATCTTATTGTACCGGTCGGGTTAGAGAAGATGGTGCCGTCCGTTGAAGATGCCATGAACGTTACCGGCGTTTATAACTACAAATACAGCATCGGCAGTCCGGTCGTCCTCATCCCGTTAGTCAAGGCTAAGGTGGTCACCGAAATCGAGGCTCTTGCTATTCTTTTCGGTGTGAGTGCTGCGATGGTCGGCTCCGGCGGCATCGGTGGCTCCGAGGGGACAGTCGTCCTGGTCATTGAAGGTGGCGAAGCCAGCGTTGATAAAGCCTTCGGGCTAATCAAGTCCATCAAAGGTGAAAAGCCTGTGCCGATACCGGAAATTATGCGGCCATCCGGTGCTACGTTTAACTGGGATGCCAAAGCTATTCAGGATGCAGCGGTGAGAAGATAACCCGGAATAAGGGACAGAGAAGAGAATGAGATATTGCTGCATTTCATTACTTCTGTTACGGAGGTGCTTTGAATGGGTGAAGTTTTTGACGCGGTGCGACTCGAATGGGAGGTACTTCGCCCGGACGTGGCGCACGGTGTTTATGGTAAAACGCTGCTTGCGGATGGCATCAAACTCGTGCTGACGCGTGTCGCCGTTGGCGGCAAATTTGAGGTGCATCGAGACAGTTACTCGCACTTATTTTACTTTCTTAGCGGTGAGGGATTGGTGTGGGTGGAGGGTAAGCAGTTCAAGATTATGCCCGGATTAGTTGTTCGAGTAACCACAGGTGAATCGCATGCTTACGAAAATACGGGTAATCAAGATTTGATGCTTATATCAGCGAACCTGCCGACACACTAAGTTAATAGTTAGTAAGCTATTCGTGTAATCCAGAACCACGTCGGGTAGTAGAAAGCTAGATGTGTGTACCGAGTGCTCAGTCCATCCGATTAATCTATCACTCTGCTCAGTATTGAGTCATGTTGGTTTAGTCAGACCTGCGGGTAGTCTCTAACTGTCGGCGCCTGGTTAAACCGCTCACCAAGCGGCGAATAGCGAAGAGAATCCCGTACATTGCTGTCAAGCCAGCCAGGGAATATAGAATGAGATGAACCGGGTCTAACACCGTGGTGGTGCCGATGATGGCGCCCATGGCGATATAGATAGCATCGTAAATAAAGGTTGAAAGCGAAACTCCTAATATTAGTGCCTTTAGTTTGTGTTGAGCTCCCAAAATCAGAGTTAACGGAATTCGAAGCCATAGGAGTCGCCCAAGAGCAACGGCAAACGGTGAGGAGAGGTTAATTTTGCGGAAGACCTTAAAAAGCATAGTATCATTTACTTGTGCTTTCATTCTAAAGAATATCTGATACTTTCTAAAATAGTTCTGATACTTTGCCAGCAAGGTGCTACCACTGGCACTGATTTGATACAAAATGAGAGCACCGGCTAGCCTGCCCACCTGGGCCGCAAGCGCTATGAGCAGCAAGTCTGGAAGGGATAGTACTCTCACGCTAAACTGGTAGCCGACTAATAGCCAGATAGTCTCCAGTAAATAAGGGACAAATAACCCTGCTGTTTCTCCGATTAAACACAAAAGAAACAGGAACACTATTATTTTGGGGTTCGATGTGCTGACCAGAGTCAGACCTTGGGCAAAAAACTCCGCTAGGTTCATAGCTACTTGTTATAATCCGGTACGTCAAGGAGTTCGGGGACGGTGACAAACTGGTATCCTTGCTTCTGCAATTCCTCTATGATTGACGGTAAAATCTGTACAGTTAGACTTTTATCAGACTTGGCGTCGCCGTGATTTGTGCCGTACCCGTCGTGGAGAAGTATTATTTTCCCTGGCTTGGCTTTGCTGATAATCTCTCGGGCAACCTCTTTGGGTAACGGCTTGCCAAAAACCATATATTCGTGATCTTCATTGGCCGAAACGCTCCAGGTTATTTCAACCATATCGTTGTCTTTTATATAATGCAGTTCCCAGGGTGACTTCTTACCGTGGGGCGGGCGGTAGAGATGAGGCTTGATGCCGGTAATCTTGAATATGGTTTCCTGCGCTAATTCTATATCTATGTCGTCGTGGCTGCTGTCTATAATGGCGTGATTAGCCTTATGAGAATAAGTGTGATTCCCTAAAACGTGCCCCTCGGCAACAATCCGTCGGGCTGTTTTGGGATAAAGCTCAACATTCTTACCAATGGCAAAGAAAGTAGCTTTAACACCATAGCGATTCAGGATGTCAAGAATTTGCGATGTATACGGTTCATTAGGGCCATCATCAAAGGTGAGAGCCACGACCTTCTCGGTTGTTTTGCTGGTGTAGTATACCTTGCCGAATACCTGAGCTCCAGGGGCAATATATCCGTAAAGCAAAAAGCTGATAATGCTGACTGAGGACGCCAGGACAATCAGCCTGGCTGGAGTACGAACTAAAAGTAATCTCATCGCTAATCTCTTAAAAAGATTGGCACCATGTTTGATAAAGTGGATAATCATTCGAACTATATTTAATAAAATGTGAAGGAGAAGAATACCCCATGGTTGCTCAACTCGCCGCGTCGAAGTGAATGCCAATAAACTCTTGTCGTAGGCAATCTTCCCTACCCGGCTCAGACTACGAGATATGCCCCACTGGTCGGGGTAGAGAGAACCCGGGTCGTAACCATTCGTTTTTAAGAATGCCTCCCGTCGGAAGGCAAAATTAGCTCCGGAAATGCACACCGGCCGACCAAGAAGTAGCTGTCCGACGCTGTTTAGTAAATATCTCCCTGAAAATTCAAACCTTGCCCACCACGGCGTATTCTTGTTATAGGTAAAGGTACCAGCTAAAGCCACCGAGCGAGGGTGTTCTGCAAAATGTTGAGCTATTCTGCTTAACCAATCCCTGAGGTAAGTGGTGTCGGCATCAGCCTGCACTATGATATCGCCTGAGGCAGCCTGGGCACCTGCCTGACGGGCATAAACTACTCCCTTCTTCGGACAGGAGACTACCCGTACACCGAATTCAGCGGCGACCCGGGCTGTGGCATCGGCACTGGCATTATCGGCGACGATAATTTCATAATCACCCTCGTAGTCTTGATTTTGCAGTGATTCAAGACATTTAGGAAGGAATCTCTCTTCATTAAAGGCTGGAATAACTACGCTTATCATTTCCCCTGCTTTGCCCGGCACTAACTCAAACTCTCTTGGAGCCATTCTATCTTCCTTCAGCTTCCGTCTACTATGTCAAGAGCCGCACTGTACTCAGCTTGTGTTCCGACGGTGGAGGGTCCCAGACTATCATCAGAACAAAGCTTTGAGGGAGAGCATATTGGGGGGTTGCTTTAATCTGACATAATACATAATTACAGTATGGAAGGTGTCTCGCTTCTTCAGGATAACTAAATTTTGGGGTGAGTGAAGGGATTCGAACCCTCGGTCTCCAGGGCCACAACCTGGTGCCTTAAACCACTAGGCCACACTCACCATAAAAAAGCAGTAGCTTGAACTGGTGGCAATAAGTATTATACCCAAAAGACCCATCTCATTTCAATGGCTAGCATTTAACACGCTAGTGCCAACAGTTACAGTGGTAAAAATATGTGTGGCTAGATTGTGGCGGAGTCTGAATTGACAACGCCGTTTAGAGTTGTTAGAGTAGAAAGACATTTTGGCAGGGTGACATTACTGCTAAACGAAGTGATGTGCCGCTAAATTATAGTCCTCTAGGCTCGAATTGACAACGCCCTTTTGACTTTGCTAGACTGAAAGAACCTTTTTTTGCAGGCGAAGATACTGAGATAATTTTCTTAAATTATATTTGCAGGAAAGGAGGTAAATAGCCTAGAGACTAAAAGCCGTGAGGCAGTTTTTCCCTTGGTTAGGAAGAATTACTATATAAGGAGGGACTATAGTCATGACATTCCCTATAACACCAGAATGGTTTCCCAGAGATAAGACTTGTATCGTTGGTACAGGTCAGACGGAGTACACGCCTTGGGGACGGATCAAGCGGCCTGAATTTCATCTAGCTCTGGAGGCTATCATCAAGGCTGTCGACGATGCCGGCATAAACATGAAGGATGTTGATGGTTTTTGTTCCTATGCAAATGACCGGAGCGAAGCTGCCAATTTGTCGGTTCAGCTTGGCATACCGCATTCGCGCGTTATGACCATGCACTGGGGTGGTGGCGGTGGTGGCGGTTCAGGCGCCGTGTTGAACGCTTTACTGGCAGTGGCCAGCGGGGCAGCTAACTATGTGGTTGCTTACCGCTCCCTGGCTCAAGGGCAGTTTGGTCGATTTGGTCAAGGTAGGGCGGCGGCAAGAGCGAAATTGTCCGGTCCGGGCGCTTTCGGTATGCCTTTTGGTGCTTTCACTCCCAACCACCAATACGCCATGCAAGCTCGAAGGCATATGGCTCTCTATGGAACTCAGAGCAAGCATTTTAGTATGATTTCGATGGCCTGCTATAAACATGCCTCACGTAACCCGGCGGCGGTAATGTACTCGCATGGCCCGCTTACTATGGAAGAGGCGGAAACTGCTCGGTTCATCTCTGACCCACTGCGTCTTTACCACTGCTGCCTGGAGAACGATGGTAGCGCGGCAGTAGTCATTACTTCGGCGGAGCGAGCTCGCGACTGTAAACATCGCCCGGTTTATATTATGGCGGCTAACTCGACATGCGGGTTCCGGCAAGGGGCAGGGGCTTACAATAAGGCTGGTTTCGACACCTCGAACTTCGTCGAAGGGGCACCTGAGCTTTTTGCTAAGGCGGGTGTTACCCCTAAGGACATCGATGTCGCCCAGATTTACGAGAACATGGTGCCGATGACGCTGATGTCGATTGAAGACCATGGTTTCTGTAAAAAGGGTGAAGGTAAAGATTTTGTCGAGAATGGACGACTGGAGTGGCCCGATGGTGCCCTGCCCACCAATACCAGTGGTGGCAATATCGCCGAATGCTACATGCACGGCTTTGAACTGCAAATCGAGGCAGTGCGGCAGATGAGGGGTACTTCGACCTCCCAGGTCAGGAATGCCGAGATATGCCTCATCGCCAGTGGTCCTGGAGTTACCCCGGTTACCGATATGATAGTAAGGAGGTAAGAAATGCCATACATGCCAGATAGTATGCCCATACCTAATGTTGAAGATTGGGACACTAAGGAGTTTTGGGCGCACTGCAAAAAACACGAGTTGGTGGTGCAGCGCTGTACTGATTGCGGTACCTTCCGTCATAGCCCACAAGCTGTTTGCTTCAACTGCCAGTCATGGAACTACGAGTGGAAAAAGGTAAGCGGCAAAGGGGTGGTTTTTAGCTACATAATCTGTCACTACCCGGCCATGGCGGCGGTTAAGACCAGGGTTCCCTACAATGTAGTATTAGTCGAACTTGAGGATGCCGGTAAACAACGTATGCTGGGTAACCTTATCGACGGCACTCCCAATGAGGATATTCATGTGGGGATGCCCGTAGAGGTTACCTGGGAAGATATTGACGACACTCTGACCTTACCCCAGTGGAAACGATCCAAGTAATACAGGAATAAGAAATTCTCCAAGATATTGAGTCACGCTTCCTTTAGGGAAGCGTGACTCGTGCCAGTTGTCTATAAAGGAGGTGTTTAAGATGGCTAAGACCCCGGAAGAGATGCTGGTAGAAGCCAGGAAATTAATAGGTGCTGAAACCAAACCAGTGCAGGGAAGGTATCCCGTTGAGTATGACCCGATAAGGCGTTACTGTCATATGACTGACGATATCAATCCCCTCTTCCTCGATCCGGAGTATGCTAAAAAAACAAAGCACAGAGAGGTGGTCTGCCCTCCTCTAATGGTTGCTAACTTTGCCGGCCCGGGCATTTGGCCTCCGGCGACAGACCTTCCTGCTCTTCCCCTGGTAATAACCCCAGGCGATAGGAACATCAATCTTACCACGGAGTATGAATTCTTAAAACCGGTGAAAGTGGGCGACCGCCTGTCGGTCAAGAGCCGGATTGCTGATATCTACATCAAGGCAATTCGGCTGGACCCCAAGGCTTTCTGGACTGAGACCGAAAGAATCATCACTAATCAGAATGGTGATGTTGTTGCTAAGACTCGTAATATCGGTCTCAGACACAGAACCCCTGAGCAAGTAAAAGCAGCCGGAGACGCTTAGGAGGTAAAGAAATGGAACGTAAACAAGTATATTGGGATGATGTTAAGGTGGGACAAGAAATTCCCGGTTACACTCTGAAGATAGACTGGACGAGACAGGTAAAGCAGGTGAGCGGTTCCCAGGATTTCTATGCGGTACACCATGACCCCGATTTTGCCCGGGCGGCGGGCCATCCCCAACCGTTTGTCAACACCGGATTTATGCAGGGCTGCTTTAGTCGCTTGATGACCGACTGGGTAGGGGATGAGGGTTTTGTCCGCAAGTTCCGTATGGAAATGAGGAAGATGAATTTTGTACCTAATGACAAGACGGGAACACCCGGTGATACTATGAGCATGAAGGGCAGGGTAACTGATAAGTATATCAAAGACGGCGAACACTATGTTGAGGCTGATGTCTGGGCGGAGAATGAGAGGGAGGGCGTAACCACGCCTTCGAAGTGTACCCTGATTCTCCCGGTGCGAGGCTGAAGCTTCTTCAGCTCTCAGGTGTATGGAGAAATAGAAAGGAGACACATCATGACAGAGTGGTATCCCAAGGATAAGGCTTGTATTGTCGGTATTGG
>JAENIS010000018.1 GCA_016844285.1 Dehalococcoidales bacterium | reverse complement strand
CTAACCACCATACCTCGTTAATTGCTACGATAATGGTGATAGTAAGCGTAGCCAATAATAGAAATTTCTTGCCCATCTTCCTTACTGCTTCACTATGGCTTTTCTAAAGAGGGATGAAGCCCCTCTTTGACTCCCCTAGATTACTATTCCTTAGGTTTTGGCATATATCTACCTGCCATGTAGTCCATTTCGTAGATTAAGCGAAGTAATTCTGCCGTAAACATTAGAGTGCTCTCAGCTCGTTTCCTATCTGGCGTTTCAATAAGGTGGGTTGCTTTGCCTCCGTGCTTACTAATAAGGGCAACCCACTGAGTCATAGGTGGAGTGATATAACCCTGCTCACCAAGTTTAGAAAGATAGTACGTAAATGCCTCATTTTCTTTGGCGCCTTTATCTACAGCAACATGCATAAGTATTTTTCTACATATCAGTTCACACGCGGTGAAAGCGCTAACTGAAAAACAACGCCTTGCTTCTTCATATGTCTGCAATACTTCTTTCGGTAGTCCCTCAATAATGGGTCCAAATTTACTATTTGGATAAATGTTTCCATTATCAAGAACTGAACCATGTCCACAACCAGTGCATATTAGCCAGTCAACGTTAAGTCCACTATAATAATAACGTGCTACTACTAACCCTGAAGTCATTGTATTACAATGAGCACATAAATAGGTGTGCTGTCCATTCGGTTCTTTGAAGTCAGGGTGACTTATTTGCTTTTGACCTCCAAACGCCATATCTATCCCTCACCAAACTTTATCCCAACCTCTTTATAACCTTAATTGCCCATCCTAGCTCTTGCTCGCCACCGACACGCTGGGGAAGTAGAGGGATGGTGTGCTGACCGAGCTTCCCACCCACCGGGCATCGCTACCAATGGCTGAAATCTGCTTCAGAAGCTGGTAAACATTCCCCGACACCATGGTATCTTTCACCCTACCTACTATTTTACCATTTTCTACCTTGTAACCCAAAAGCACGTTACCGCTGAAGTCGCCACCCAGGATATTACCTTGCTCGGCGCCCATTAGTTCTTCAATAAGCTAACGCTGCCCGGGGCGATAACAAAGGCACTGGGGGAAGGCGCCGGCAGTCCGCCATGACTGCGATGACCGTTACCGGTGCTACGGGTATGGGCCAAAGCCGCCGTTTGCAAGTCATAAAGAAAACTGGCGACCACCCCCCCTTCCACCAGAGGCGTACGTTGACTGGCAACCCCTTCGTCGTCGCAGGGGCCGCTCGTCGGACGGTAGGCAATAGTCGGGTCATCCCACAGCCACAGCTTCTGGTCAAAAACCATCTGCCCGAGCTTACCGCCAACGGGTGAAGCCCCCTGTAACACGGTCTTACCATTGAAAGCTGCCATCAGTGGTGAAATGAGGGCGCTGGCGGGCCGGGTTGCCACCGCAGCCTGGTTTTTGGCCAGTTCAAGCTGCCGCAATACCACCTCAGCTATCGTGTTGGCCTCCGATATGGGGTGGCAGGAACTTTGACCATCACCAACGAAGAGCATATCAGTACCGTTAATCAGATTAGCCCAAACACTCAAGCTAAAGACAGTCCCCCGATAGTTTGCCTGCCCGCCACGGGAATTGGCAATATTGACCGAAGTCACACCTTTGCTCACCCCGGCGTGGCAGATAAGCTCCGGGGTGTGATGCAGAAGGGTCGTTATCAGTGTTTCACCCAGTTTGGTCATCTCTTCCAGGGATACCGCTTCTAATTTGGCGTCGAAGACTTCGACCGGAGGATAAGGAGTCGCCCCGGGAAACTCAAACTCGGCCTTCATACCAAACCGGGCGGTTTCTACCGCCATATCAACCAGACTCTGGCCACCGGGGCCGGTAGCGGTGGCATAGCCCGTCTTACCCTGCTTAATAAGGCGCAGGGCCATACGTGTGCTCTGGTTGCTTTGAATGTGCTTCAGACGGTTAGCCTGGAACTGAACCGAAGTGTCCTCTGAGGTGACCGTGAAAACCTCGGCCTCCTCGGCTACCTTTTTGGCCAAGGCCAGCATCTTTTCCACTATCCCCCTCCCACCAGGCAGTGGCGAATCCGGATATGAGGGCTGCCGTTGCTCACCGGCAGGGGCGATTGTGCCCCCTTGCCACAACCACCACCCTGGTTCATCTCCAGGTCATTACCAATCGCATCGATATTCTTAAGGGTGGTGAAGACGTTCCCGGTAAGCACTACCGGCCGTAATAGCTCAGCGATTTTACCCTGGCGAATCATGTAGGCTTCGCCAGCGGAAAAGGTAAACATCTCCATGCTGGTCGTACCGCCGTACCAGTTCTTGACGTATACTCCTTCTTTAATATCGGCAATCATCTCCGCAAATGAGGTTGATTTAGGCTCAATATAGGTGTTCGTCATCCGTACAATCGGTGGGTAGTGATAGTTAATCGCCCGGGCATTACCGGTTGGCATTTCCTTCATTTTGGCTGCTGTCTCCCGGGAATGGAGCCGTCCCACCAGCTTACCCTCCCTGATGAGGTAGGTTTTCGTCGCCGGTACGCCCTCATCATCATACTTATAGCTACCCCGCAGCCCGGGTACTGCCGCCCCATCAATGATATTAAGCTCAGCACTGCCAAACTCTTTGCCGAGAGTCATAATCTGACACATGCGCTCGTTTTCATAGACAAAGTCAGCCTCGGAGAGGTGCCCAAAGGCTTCATGGACGAAGACACCGGCCAGCACCGGGTCTAACACCACCGTATACTCGCCTCCTTTTATCTGCGGTGCCGATAGCAACTCTACCGCCCGTTTTGCCATTTCGCCCACCGGCTGGTGTAGATTCTTTATCTGGCCAAAATCACCCCGGTTCCCCAGGCTCAATCCGGTCTGCTGTACCTCCCCATCTTTAGCCGCCACCGCCGTCAGGCGCAGGGTAACATCGGCCCTTTCCTGCACAATATAGCTACCCAGGGAATTTAGAAAGACGACTTTCTTGCGGCCATCGCCATAGCCGATACCCGAAGTCTGCAACCCCGGGGTACGCCAGATAATGTCCCTGTATTCGTCCAGTAGCTCTTTTTTGGCCACCAGCGGTACAGCTTCGGGATGTTTACCCGCCTCAAGCGGCACCGCGTCAACCACCGCCTCCAGCAGAGACAGCCTACTTTCCTCATGTCCAACAAACTGAGCCTGCTTTACCGCTCGGTCTACCCTGTCGGGCAGATTATCCAGCTCATTAAAGCTGACAAAACCCCAGCCACCCTTGACCAGGGCACGCACATTCCCGCCAATCGCCGTCGCCCGGTCGATGGACTCCAGTTCCTTCCCCCGGTAGGTAATATGACTGGTCTGGCTCTCCTCGAGACGAACCTCGATGTAGTCAGCGCCATATCTCTTGATTATTCCGGCTAAATCGTGCCCAACCGCTTCGATATCTTTCATCGTAACCTTCAACCAGTTTACCCACGTGCGAAGCCACTTGTCAATCTGACATGGAATAGAATAGGATATGGTGCTGAACGCTCCCCACAGAATATAATGGACGGCGCTGTTTTCAGGTACCGGCGGTCTGGCTAGGAAACCCGATTCTGCAGCATCAAGGCGCCGCCAACAATCAGCATCGCCATACCCAGAATAATGGCTATCGCGCCACCTATCTTCAGTGCTTTAGGTTCAATGCGTGGTGGCCAGTGACTCAGAAATTCCCTGACATCAAAGCGGGTAGAAAGGGCATTATAGTAGTTCTTCTCTTCATTCCGGCCCCAGATAATTGCCGCCACACCGAGAAGAACGAATAACCCTCCCATCCCCATTAGCACAATCCATTCGTGTCGAGGCATAGTCAAACCCTGTTTGGTGATAACTATATGCCTTCCCGACACTATTGTCAATCAGCATATAGAGAGATTGCTTATTAACCTATCTCCCTGACCCCCCTCCCTTACTAAGGGCTTTGTATCAAAAGTGATTTCCTCCATGTCACCCTGAGCGTAGCGAAGGGTCTCGGGGTGGCGGAGACCATTGGCTTACTGCCGACCCCACGCCCAGATTCTTCGTCGCTTCGCTCCTCAGAATAACATTTGATAAAAGACCCTTGCTAAGGGAAGGGGGAGTAAAAATGAGAGAGGGCTTCGCCCCCTCTCAAAAATCTCTGCCCACATAAGAAAGCACCAAGAGACGAAGGGGTATATAATGCAGGAGAATATCGCTTCTCTCGCATTTTTCTCACTCTCCCTGGAATAGTACGCTGTAGAGGAGAGTTAAAGAGAGGCTTCGCCTCTCTTATCATATTGTTCCCCCTCCCCTTTTTAAGGGGAGGGGGAACAAGGGGGTGAGGTTAACCAACCGCCTAGTATCAAGTCAAGCGTAGCGAAACACAATTACGTGATATCGGCAGTAGCCCCGGCATCTTCCAGTTTCTTCTTGGCCGCCGCCGCTTCATCCTTACCGACCTTCTCTTTCACTGCCTTGGGCGCTGCCTCAACCAGGTCCTTGGATTCTTTCAGCCCGAGGGAGGTTAGCTCGCGCACCGCCCTGATGACGTTAATTTTATTGGCCCCAATCGCTTTGAGAATTACGTCAAATTCCGTCTTCTCTTCCACTGGTGCCGCCTCAACTGGCGCCGCTGCTGCCGCCGCCACTGCTACCGGCATCGCCGCCGTCACGCCGAACTCGGTCTCCAGCGTCTTGACTAACTCGGCCAGTTCAAGCACCGTCATGTTTTTGATGGTCTCGATTAGCTCATCGGCAGCGATTGACTTTTTCGCCTTCTGGGCACCTTCGGGTTGGGCAGCTGCCTTAGCTTTCCGCGCTGCTTTCTCTACCGGTGCTGCCTCGGCCGCTGTTTCCGTGGTCCCCGCCTTGTCTGTTCCTTCATTCTCTGGCATTTTATTCTCCCTCCAATTGTTTCATTCTAGCCTGTAACACCCCGACAAATCCTCTCATCGGAGCGGTAAGAGTACCCAGCAAATTTGAAATCGGGCTTTTCATCTGACCCATCACCCGGCTTAGCAGTATCTCCCTTGATGGCAGTGTGGCCAGGCTCAACACCTCCACGGGAGTCAGTACCCTGGTACCGAGGAATCCGGCTTTGATGGTCAATACCTTCACATCACGCATATAGCCAGTCAGCGCTTTGACTGGAGCCGCAATATTACCGTAGCCAAAGGCAACTGCTATCGGACCCTCGAAGGAACCGGCCAGGTTACCTTTACCCGCTCTCTCCGCCGCCAGCCGGGCGAGAGTATTCTTGACTACTTCATATTCACTGTCCGCCGCCTGTAACCGACGACGCAAGATGGTCATCTCCGGCGTGGTTAACCCACGATAGTCAGTTAGTATACTAACCGTACTCCTGGTAAAAGCTCCCTCCAGTTTATCAATTATTTGCCCTTTCTTCTCTCTGGACATTCTTTTTAACCTCCTCAGTACCACCAAAAAGAAATCCTTGTGCACACAGCACAAGGATTCAGTATGAGATATTTACTCCTCCCACCAAGCGTGGCAGGCTGGCTCTCATTTTCCTCGGCAGGCACACTTTAAGCCTTAATCGGCTCCTGCTGTCTCAGGTATTCAAATTTTCTTCAGCTATCTAATCTCTACACCCTCCGTATGGTTTACCATCAACCATGGTCAATATTATGCAGAGCTTAAAGCGAGGGTCGGCTTGAGGTCAAGCATGATTCCCGGTCCCATCGTCGTGGACAGGGTAGCACTTTTAATATACTGTCCTTTAGCCCCCGCCGGTTTGGCCTTCACCACCGCCTCAACCACCGCCGTCAAATTATCTCTTAACTTGCCTTCCTCAAAGCTGATTTTACCTACGGGCACGTGGATGATTGCCGTCCGGTCGAGCTTAAATTCCACTCTACCCTTGCGGGCATCAGTGATTGCCCTCGGCAAATCATTGGCGGCAACCACCGTCCCTGACTTCGGGTTAGGCATCAAGCCCTTCCTCCCCAGGATTTTCCCGAGTTTACCCACCCGGTTCATCATATCCGGTGTCGCCATGGCAATATCAAAATCGAGCCAGCCGCCCTCTATCTTCTGCACTAACTCATCACTGCCCACAAAATCAGCCCCGGCAGCTTCGGCAGTTCTGACCGCTTCACCCTGAGCAAAGACTAATACCTGGACTTTTTTTCCCAGCCCGTGAGGCAGCAGAGCCACACCACGCACCTGTTGCGTGGCATTACGGGGGTCGATACCCACTCTCAGATGAAGCTCAACCGTCTCGTCAAAACGAGCTCGTGCCATCTTCTTCGCCAGGTCAATAGCCTCTTCCGGTGAATAAGCCTTTGTCTTATCGAGCTGCTTAACCGCCTCTTCGTACTTTTTCCCGTGTTCTGCCATCTCTTCTCCTATTCTATCTCAATGCCCATACTGCGGGCACTACCGGCAACAATCCGTTCGGCGGCTTCCACGGTGGTGGCATTCAGGTCTTTTGCCTTAATCTGAGCGATTTCGCGAACTCTGTCCCGGGATAATTTGCCTATGGTCATCTTACCGGGTGTGCCGGCTCCTTTTTCTACGCCTAACGCTTTCCTCAGCAGGTCAGCCGTGGGCGGCGTCTTAGTCACAAAAGTGAACGTTCTGTCCTCGTAGATAGTGATTTCAGCAGGAACAATCGAATCACCCATCGAAGCCGTACGGTCGTTATAATCTTTGCAGAAGGCCATAATATTCACCCCGTGCTGGCCCAGAGCCGGCCCGACGGGAGGGGCCGGGTTAGCCTTCCCGGCATGAATCTGTAACTTGATAATCGCCTTGATTTTCTTCGCCACTTTATTCTCCTTGCCTCAAATTTGGCGGCAGCTAAAGCTTCTCCACCTGTAAGAAATCCAGCTCGACCGGGGTCTCACGCCCGAAGAGAGAGAGAAGCACCTTAACCTTACCCTTGCCTTCGGTTATCTCATCCACCACCCCAACAAAATTAGCGAAAGGTCCATCAGTCACCCGCACACTCTGGCCTGACTTAAAGCCAACCTTAACCCTTGGCGCCGCCGCCGTCATCCTCTTCAAAATCTGATTGACTTCATCCTCCCGTAATGGGATGGGCTTGGTGCCGCTGCCCACGAAACCGGTAACACCCGGAGTATTACGCACGATATTCCAACTCTGGTCGCTCATCCCCATTTGAACCAGAACGTAGCCGGGTAGTATCTTCCTGGCCACAGTACGCCTCTGCCCGCTTTTAACCTCAACCTCATCCTCAGTGGGTATCACTATCTGAGCAATATCAGCATCGAAATCCATGAGCTTACCACGTTGCTCCAACCTCTTTTTGACCCGCTCTTCATGCCCTGAGTAAGTATGGATGACAAACCAATGCTTTTCGTTCTCAGCCACCGCTAACCTCACTGATGTGATAATCGCTAAAGAATAGCTACCCTCTTCTTGACTAACAGATAGCCACTCAACCCGGACAAGGGGATTTTCTATCCGCCCAGAAAAACAACGCGAACAAGCTTATCGAAACCCAAATCAATAAGCCCCAGCACCAAGCCGACGGCAATCACAACGAGAACGACGATAACGGTCAAATAGGCGACCTCCCGTCGGTTGAGCCATATCACTTTCTTGAGTTCGGTGATTGTCTCGGTGATAAAATTGGCTCTGGGACTGTTTGGCTTGGCAGCACCGCTATGATATGTCATGACCAGTATCGCGAGTCCTTCTCTTCCAGACTCTAGAAGAGAAGGACTCTAGCTACTCCTCAACCTAAATCCTTTACCTTACTTCACGATGGAGCTGGTAAGTTCGGCAACGAGGACAAAACTTCTTCAGCTCCAAACGCTGCGGGTCGTTCTTCTTGTTCTTGCTAGTAGTATATGTTCTCTCCCTGCACTCGGTGCAAGCAAGATGAATGATATTCCTAGCGTCACTTTTCTTAGCCATTTCTACTCAATAATGCGGGTAAAAGTGCCGGCACCTACCGTCCTACCGCCCTCACGGATAGCAAAGCGCAATCCGGGCTCCAAAGCTACCGGATAGATGAGCCTTATCTTCATGGCTACATTGTCGCCGGGCATAGCCATCTCCATTCCCTCAGGAAGCTCGGTGTTACCGGTGACATCCGTAGTACGGATATAGAACTGCGGCTTATAGCCATTAAAGAAGGGGGTATGCCGACCGCCCTCCTCTTTGCTCAAAATATAAACCTGGGCTTCAGCGTAGGTGTGTGGTTTGATAGAACCGGGTGCAGCCAGCACCATCCCGCGCTCCACATCATCCCGCTCGATACCGCGGAGCAACACGCCAACGGCGTCTCCCGGCTCAACATAATCCAGTATCTTGTGGAACATCTCCAGGCTGGTGGCGACGACTTTCTTCGGCTCATGGCGCAAACCAACCAATTCAACCTCGTCTCCGGCTTTAATAACGCCTCTCTCTACTCTGCCGGTGGGCACCGTACCCCGGCCTTTGATGCTAAAGACATCCTCGACCGGCATCAGGAAAGGCAACTCCTTGGCTCGCACCGGCGTCGGAATAGACTCATCCACCGCATCCATCAGTTTCCAGATACCACCACACCACTGGCAATCTCGCTTACCGCAGCCACACTCACCCGCCTTAAGGGCACTGACCCGCACTACCGGCGCCGTATCGCCCGGGAATTGGTACTTGTTCAGTAACTCCCTCACTTCGATTTCTACCAGCTCGAGAAGCTCCTCGTCTTCCATAGCATCGCATTTATTAAGAGCGACGACAATGTAAGGCACCCCCACCTGGCGGGCAAGCAGGACATGCTCTCTCGTCTGGGGCATCGGACCATCAGGAGCACTTACCACCAGTATTGCCCCATCCATCTGAGCAGCACCGGTAATCATATTCTTGATGAAGTCGGCATGTCCGGGACAATCGATGTGGGCGTAATGCCGCTTGGCAGTCTCGTATTCAACATGAGCAATGGCAATCGTCATGCCCCGGGCTTTCTCTTCGGGGGCATTATCAATCTGGTCGAACTGACGAAATTGAGTCCCCGTTCCCTGTTTCGACAGCACCAGCGTTATCGCCGACGTTAAAGTCGTTTTCCCGTGGTCAACGTGACCGATGGTGCCCACGTTACAATGTGGTTTAGAACGATCGTATCTCTGCTTTGCCATTTTTCCTCCTTATAATGAGCCCACAACCAGATTCGAACTGGTGACCTCATTCTTACCAAGAATGCGCTCTACCAGCTGAGCTATGTGGGCATGTCATCCTATTATACCGACTTTCCTAAACTACGTCTAGTCCGAATTAGAGATTGTTTCACAACCCCGGCTGAAGCGATGGTGGAGGGGACAGGATTCGAACCTGTGCAGCCCGTCAGGGCGGCAGTTTTACAGACTGCTCCGATTAACCACTCCGGCACCCCTCCAACGATTACCTAGTGCCCAAGTGTCTGGCCGCTTCAGCCCGAGAGGGGAGTCGAACCCGCTAACCTACCGATTACAAATCGGTTGCGCTGCCATTGCGCCACTCGGGCACCATTCTGCTATCTTCACTTGTTAATTATCGGGTTATCCAACACCACCCCCCTCTAGAAAATATGCGGGAACCTCATCAGATAGACCCCACCTCAGCCACCCCAGCTTTACCCTGCACGGAAAATAGGACTTCTGTGGTAGCTCAAAGCAACCTGAATATTATAGAGAAGAAAAATGGTAAAAGTCAAGCGCGCGCGGGGGTATTCAGCAAGAAGTTTTATAAAGAGGGCCAAATGTGCTATACTTTTCGTTGATTTTAGTTTGACATGGGGATATAGCTCAGTCGGGAGAGCGCTGCGTTCGCATCGCAGAGGTGGGGGGTTCGAATCCCCCTATCTCCACCAAAGGTTACTTTCCCACAGCAAAATGCTGTAGCCTTTTCCGAGATAACCTTTGCTAGTACCTAACAAAGCTCGTCTTATCTTCTGATGCCCGGTGTGAGAATAGAGTCGAGTGGTGAAAGCTTAGTCGATAAGAACTCCAGCGTTATTTTGGGTCAGTCCAAATTAGGGTAGACCAAAAACCGGACAACCACATCCCCGCATCATTTGTAAGCCAAGCCCACGTGCGGCTATCTTTGCTTTTACTAACTATTTTCTCTGCAATATCTCAATCATGACATTATCAGGAGCCATCACAAACGCTATCTTCGCTCCGGTCGGTGCTGATACCCGTATCTCTTCAATAAATTTGACACCTTTGGCTTTCAGGTCGGCGACGGCAGCCTCGATGTTATCAACACGAAGACCGAAATGTTCCAGGCCACGTCTTTCCACGGGATTGTCCTCAGCCGACTGCTCCACACCTCTCGGGCTGCGGATTAATAGTCTGGAACCCGCAAGCTCAAGTTCTACCCTTGAACCTCCCTCTGGATACTTCCCTTCAGCCACTCTCCTGGCATTAAAAGCACGCTCATAGAATGCGGCTGCACTGCGAGGGTCAGGACTAACTAAATGAATATGGTCATACGTGTATTGTGGCATTCTCTCACCCCCTTCAATATACATCAAAATACGTTACCAAAGCTTGGCACTGTTTCTATTACACCAATCCGTCATCACTTAGATTCCTCTTTAGCTTTTGAGTCTTTCGCGGTCAGTGCCTCTCCAAGTCCCAGAACATTAATTAGTCTTGATTGGTCAGAGATGACGAGCTTGGTATTATTCTGCAGTGAAGCCTGGGTTACTTCAAGCTGTTTCAGCAGTTGTGCGTTGCCAACAAAGAAGGTATTGGCGGCTGTAGACACGTTCTCTATGGCCTTGGCCTCGCCTTCAGCCCTGAGTATTGCCGCCTGTTTGTCACCTTCAGCCACCAGTATCGCATTCTGTTTGTCACCCTCAGCTTCCAGTATCTGCTTCTGACGGTAAGCCTCTGCGTCCAGGATAGTAGCCCGTTTCTCTCTCTCCGCTTTCATCTGCTTGCTCATGGCAGCGGTGATGTCCTGAGGAGGATTGATTTCCTTTACCTCTACCCTGGTTACCTTTACTCCCCACTTATCGGTGGCCTCATCGAGGGTTGTCCTCAGAGAAGCATTGATGCGTTCTCTCGATGCCAATGTTTCATCGAGAGTCATGTCGCCGACCAGATTTCTTAAATTCGTCTGTGCCAGCTTGCTCATGGCAACGTAGAAGTTGGCGACTTCATATGTGACCGCCTTGGCGTCGGTCACATAGTAGTAGACCACGGCATCTACGGTTACGCCAACGTTGTCCTTAGTGATGACCGCCTGCGGCTCGATATCAATTACTGTCTCGCGCATATCTACTCTGGCTCTAATTCTATCCACGAAAGGCATCAGGAACCTGAGGCCGGGGTCAAGGGTTTCTTTGTACTTGCCGAATCTCTCTACGATGGCTTTCTCGGACTGATGAATGGTCCTTATTGATTTAGTGAGTACGACAACAGCTACTATTGCCAGAGCGATTATGAAGAAAGTAACTACACCAGGCATCTTAATTACCTCCCTCTGCATTTTTTACCGTTAAGGTAACACCTTTTACTTCAACGACTTCGATTTCGGCACCTTCTTTGATTTCCTCGTCCGCCGTAGCTCGCCACTGCTCGTTACCAACTTTCACCAGGCCGTTGACATTTCTACCGATATCTCTTAGTACAACCCCTCTTCTACCTATTACTGCGTCAACGTTTGTCTTTTCTTGTTTCACCAAAGTCCACTTGTGGACATACCTTCTGCCAATAGCCACGTAAGCTACGCAGGTTACGCCAACGACGATGACTGTGATAGCCCACGAATGAAACGGCCAAGTCACCAGCCCACCAAGGATGAAGCTAGAACCGACGAATACCAGGTCAAGGCCAGCATCCACTCCGATCAGGACCTCCATCATTGCTAATAGGAGGCCTACCACCACTATTATCAGCCATAGCCACAGATCCAGAGATTCCAATGCCAGATTACCTCTAAATAATTATGTTAACGATGGCATCTAGTTAGTCCAGTTTAACCCATTATGTTATGCGGGCATAGCAATTGTCAATGGATTGCTTCTATATAATATGGTGAATATCTCCCGCCTCAGCAATTCGTCCCTCAACTTCATTTGATGTCAGTGATTCCGGATTATCCGTAGCAATGAAGTTGGCTTTCTGCCATGTTTGAGCGTCGATGAGGTCGTCTCAAGACCCCGCACGAATCACCGTTACTTAGCTTGCACGTGATGCGCTGGGTGGTATCCCCTCTTCACAGGGCACCCTGGTCTGGCAGAAACCACAACCCATATAGCCACCAACAAATGTTTCATTACGCCCCAGTTCCCTGGCGGCGGCTTGCATCCCTTCATTCAGGTAGTTACGGCATTTTTCCTTGTCATGCCCTTTCTCGCTGAGGGCACCCGCCGGACAGCGCTGAATGCATTTGCCGCATTTGCCATCACGGTAGAATAAACAATTCTCCAGATGGTTCTGATAAAGACGGGGCGTCGGTTTCACGGCCAGGTTACAGACGATGCTTCCGGCACGTATTGCAATACCCCTGGGAGTAATCAGTGCGTCATTCAGGCTGAAGGTCCCCAGGCCAGCCGCGTAGGCAATATGCCGTTGCGACCATGTTGACGCTACCTTCTTGGGGTCATCACGCTTTACTTCAAAAAATCGCTCGAGGTCGGGCGCGATAGCATGATATCCGGCGCTTTCGAGCACTGCCACCAGGTATCTGGAAAGCCGATTGATGACCTCCTGCCCATAGTGGCGGGTATGGTTCCACCGCAATGAGCATACCTGTGTCTCCTTCCGCATGCTCTCACGTGTCGCCCTGGTACTGGGAACAATGATAGATATAACGCTGATATGTGGAGGGCGGGCATAACCACGAGCAATCTTCCCAAGATGCCTCTCCATAACTTCGCGTGGTGTCAGGTGAAATTGACCGATTATCTCTTTGTATTCCTGGAAAATAGGGTCATCACCATCGGCAAAGCCGACCAGTGGCTCATCCCAAATAGGTTCGCCAGCAAAACCCGGCATAATGTTATCTGGGCTAGTAGCAATGTACTCCTTTATTGTCTGATTTAAAAAGTGGGCTGGGTCAGTCCGAATACCGGTGGAATCTACCGTGGTTAATACCATATTAATCATCCTCCTGTAACGAGATTGATATTTAGATTCGCCTTAGCTAGACTACGGAAACCTTTTCCCCCTGTCAACCTACGATTAAGTGAGATTGTTTACTAACCCTTCACCCTTTATCCCTGCCCCCTTCCCTTCGGAAGGGAAGGGGGCAGGGGGATAGGTTGCTAAACAATCTCGATAAGTCATCCGTTACCAGGACACACTCCCAAGCTATTTGTGCCTGTATGTCGTGGTATCAATCAAGAGGAATAGAAGCTATTGTCCGGGGTTGATTGTTCAACACACGGGTAATGTGCCCCCGGCCGGTGGTATCTTCGGCAAGTAAAATGTCACCAGGGTTAAATCGACGCTTGGTTCCGTCGCCAATTTCTATCTCACCCTCACCCTTAAGTGTAATGACAAATTGCCGGCGAGGAGCGTTGTGCCATTCTGCAGTGGCACTAGTGTAGTTTTCAGTGAATAGTATTTCGACGGTTTTCCTAGGCTCGGACCGTCGGCTAATGCCTGCTTTGCCATAGAGAGGTATGTCAAGGTCCTCAAAATGAGACTCGTTATCCGGCCCGGTATAAAGACGGGTGACTTTCATCTCTCTCATCCCTCCAATATGTGAAAACATTCTGTTTCTATCTTACCTTCCGCTGGGGTAAAAATCAATATCGATAACCGAGAGCAGGTATACATGGCTGGATGCTTGCGGGTAGCTCAGGGAGGTACTATTCGATTTTAATTGGTAGTGTCATCGCGAGCCTAGGCAAAACAATCCGAATGAATCTTTAAGATTGCCACGTCGCTACGCTCCAATGACACTAGGAATATAGAGCATCTATGTATTTCAAAAGTACACTATATTGTGTATTGTTATCATGTCCAATAGCGTGGTATCATAAAATATTCTCGTCCTACGAAGCTGGAAGAATGCTATGATGGCCAAGTGCTATTTAAATATTCAGTTCTGTTAGTAAGTATAGGAGGCGAAAATTGAAGAAATTACTTGTTGTTGTGACTGCATTGCTGGTGTTAGTTACCCTGCTGGCTGCCTGTGCAAAATCGGAGCCAGCACCGACCACTCCGCCTACAACCCCGCCGCCATCGGCTCCAGCCACTGTAGCCCTGGGAGGGAAACTCTACGACAACTGGATGAAGACGGCACAAGTGGCAACTCCCACGGGGAATTCACCCATCTGGTCGACTCAAAGTACAAATACGAGAACCGGTAGCGATACCTGGCGATGCAAGGAGTGTCATGGCTGGGATTACAAAGGTAAGGATGGCGCATACGGTAAGGGTTCGCATTTGACTGGTTTCCCCGGGGTTTATGGCGCGGCCATGACCAAAACCACAGCCGAGTTGACGGCCATACTTAAAGGCTCGATTAACCCCAAGCACAATTTCTCCACCTATCTTAACGAAGAACAAATCTCTGCCTTGGCAGCCTTCCTCAAGGTAGGCGCGGTGATAGACGAGACCCAGTATATTGATTATGCTACCAAAAAACCTAAGTCAGCCGACGCTGCCAAGGGCAAACAGCTTTACGACAGCAGGTGTGGCGCCTGCCACGGAGCAGATGGTAAGATGCTCAACTTCGGAAGCGCGTCAGCGCCAGAGTATGTAGGGACTTTAGCCCTTGATAATCCTTGGGAGTTCCTCCATAAGGTCCGATTTGGCAACCCCGCAGCTGCCATGCCAACTGGCGTGGAGCAACAATGGAGCATTCAGGATATGATAGACATGCTGTCTCATACCCAGACACTTCCCGTAAAGTAGTCTTTTGGATTCCTTTTAGTGTAAAGAAAGCCTGCACTGGTGAATCCCATGCAGGCTTTCTTGTTTTCTATCTCCACTCCTTCAGAGCAAACTTAGTGAGTTTTTGCTACCGTATCAGTAGATAGTCGGTTTCCTCATTCATCAGATGCTCCTGGCATTGGACTCCGCAGGCGTTTAGTCTCGCCACGGTGACGCTTGGTCTCTAACCGACGCGTCTTTGCTGCGAGCGTTGGTCTTGTCTTACGGCGGATTTGGGGCTTTTGGGCTGCCTTGCGAATCAATTCCACAAGACGGTCGATGGCGTCCTGACGATTTGCTCCCTGAGTACGGAACCGCCGGGCATTGATGATAAGTACACCTTCCTCAGTAATCCGCTTACGCGCCAGCGAAATCAAGCGGGCGCGAACCTCATCGGACAGGGAGGGGGACTTGGCCACATCAAAGCGAAGCTGGACGGCGGTGGCGACCTTGTTGACATTCTGACCACCCGGCCCCGACGCCCGGATGAACTCTTGTCGGATCTCGCCGTCGTCAATTGTGATGGTTGGCGTGACGTGAATCATGTCTGAAGCTTACACTAGATGACTGTCTTAAACAACATTTACCAGCGCTATTGCTCCGGCACTAAAGGTTATCCAGGACATCCACTCCGAAAGGAGATACCATATTGACTGGGAGAGAGTAGTGTGGTAGAGTCTTTCAGGCGGGCTAAAGCACTGTCTGGCTATAGAAGGGAGACGGAAAGGTCTGGTAGAATTTAAGAGTTAAGGAGGACAGAGATGAGAGTACCGAAGCAAACTAATTCACTGGTTGTCTTGGCATTAGTTTCTATCCTATTGCTGGCTGGCTGTGCTCAGGCAGCACCAGCACCAACACCAGCACCCACACCTACACCAACACCCACACCATTGCCAACTCCCACGCCCACCCCCACACCAACACCCACACCAACACCGACCGGGCCCTACGGGGAACTGGTGTTTTCCGTAGTTACCCTTGGCGACGAAAAGTTGGATCCAGCCCGGACGAATACCAGTACCATGGGCAATATGTTAGCCCCCATGTTTGATGTCTTGTTCCAAATTGACAAGCTAGAACTGCAACCAGGAATAGTCGAAAAATGGGAGATAGCTTCCGATGGACTATCATGGACTTTCCATCTCCGTAAGGGGATAAAGTTCCATAACGGGGAGGACCTGACGGCTGACGATGTCAAGTTCAGTCTGGGACAATATATGGCACCGGACTCTGCCTACACGGATATGAGAAACATGGCTGAGCGTGTCGAGAAAGTGGATGACTACACGATTGTTGTCTACACTAAAGGAAAGCAGCCTTACCTGGCGAATATGATGAGTTGGCCTACCCCCAGTCAGGGGCTGATAATGCCCAAGGATTACATTGAACAACGTGGTATAGAGTACTACAAGCGTAACCCGGTAGGCTCGGGTCCATTCAAGTTTGTCCGCCATGTCCTCGGAGATACCATCGAATACGAAGCTCTGGATAACCACTGGCGACAGACGGCCTCTTTTAAGAAACTGACGACCATACTGATACCCGAGGAAACCACGCGGGTGGCAATGTTGAAGACAGGACAAGTAGATGAAATTGAAATGGGGTTAGAAGCCACCAATGAGCTGGAAGCGGCCGGATTCAAGACGATTGTGCTGCTCCAGGCGCAGCCTATTCTCCAATTTCATGGGACTAATGACCCACGGTCGGCTGGTATGCCGACTGCCGATGTCAGGGTCCGCCAGGCACTCTCCATGGCCATTAACCGCGATGAGATCAGACAGACTTTCTTCTATGGCAAAGGTGGCGCTTCTATGCCCGGTTATCTTTTGGAAGGCTCCAATGAGATTGATGTCCCGTATTGGCGAGACTGGGCAGCGAAGGCTTATCGCTATGACCCGGAAGAGGCCAAGCGGTTGCTCAAGGAAGCCGGCTATGCTAACGGTTTCAGCATCAAGTATTATAGTTTCCCGGTCGCCGGGGCGGCATACATACCCAAGCTGAATGAGATAGTACAGGGCTACTGGGCAAGAATCGGGGTCAAAGCCGAGTTGGTGCCGCTGGATACTGCGACATACCTGACCTGGCGCAAAGGTCCTGCCCAGCAACTGGTAGGACAGGTGACGATGTATCGCTACTCAAGCCTTTCGACGATTAGTGCCCTTAGCAGTGGCTACGCCAAGGGAGGTGCGAACGACTTGCTGGCTCCTGGCGGACTGCCTGAATTCGACGCTCTTTATACCGCTGCCAGGACAGAGACTGACTCAACCAAGAGAAGGGAGTTACTGGCCAAGGCAATAAAAGTGGCTGCGGAAACCTTTGCGGTGGTCGGGGTTAGCTCGGCGCCGGGGATGGTGGCTCTGGGGCATAAAGTAGACATCAATATCCCATTCCCTCCGCCAGTTTCTTTCGCTCCGATATATGTCGATATTGCCAAACACAGGAAATAAGGAAGAGTGGCATCAATAGTGGCGTAGCTGAATAACGCCAGTTGATTGCTTACCGATACCGTCGTATCCCTGCGGCGATATTGGTCAAGCTGGAAGCACGTCTTTACCTGGGTTAGATTGAAGGAAGTCTTGAAGGAGGAACGATGAAACTCTTTGAGCCGGGCATGATTGGCAAAATGACAGTCCCGAACCGAATAGTGATGGCATCGATTGGTACCCACTCCCTGCATTTCGATGGCCAGATGAATGAACGGACGATAGACTATTATGAGGCGAGGGCCAAGGGTGGTACCGGCCTCATCATCACTTCGGGTGCTGACGTTAGAGGCCCGATGCCACACCAACCAGCGCTTTATGATGACAAATTCATCCCCGGACTCAATCAGCTTGTCAAGGCGGTCCATCAGCATGGTGCCAAGATAGCCGTTCAGTTGTCCAATGGCGGCGTGAAGGAGGGCTTCCTTTGGCGGGGCTTCGAGAGACCCAAGGTGACCGAAATCCTGGGGGCATCCGTAATTCCCTGCGTAACTTTTGGAGTTACCCCCAGAGCCATAACCAGGGAGGAGATAAAGGAGGTTATCGAGGATTGTGCTAGTGGTGCCTGGAGGGCGAAGCAAGCCGGTTTTGATGCGGTTGAAGTTAAGGGCTGCCACGGCTATTTCTTAAGCGGCTTCCTTTCCCGTTATCAGAACAGAAGGACTGATGAATACGGGGGTAGCCTGGAAAATAGATCCCGCTTTGCTTGTGAAATTATTGCCCGCGTCCGGGAGAAGCTAGGCCCTGATTTCCCCATCCTGTTCCGGCTCAATGGAAGCGACTTCATTGAGGGTGGTACTACCCTGGAAGAAGTTGTAGCAGCAGCACCGCTCTTCGTGGAAGCAGGTGCTGATTGCCTGAGCGTCTCCGCCGGTAATCAAGATACCCGCGAGTGGCGCGACCTCAGCTACCTCTTTCCCGATGGGGCCATCGTCTATCTGGCTGAAGCCATTAAGAAGGTGGTAAACGTTCCGGTGATGACGGTAGGTAAGCTTGGTGACCCTGTTTTCGCTGATTCCATCCTCAGGGATGGGAAAGCCGACTTCATTGCTTTGGGACGGCCTCTACTGGCTGACCCGGAGTGGCCGGTAAAGGTCAGGGAAGGAAGACTGGCGGACATCTGCCACTGTATCTGCTGCAACAATTGCCGTCTGGGTCATACTACCAAGGAGCTTATCGACAAAAAGGGTGCCGGGCTTGACTGCACGGTGAACCCGGAGCTGCTCAGGGAAAAGGAATTCGAGATAAAGCCTGTCTCCAAACCCAAAAAGGTCATGGTCATCGGGGGGGGGCTGGCGGGTATGGAGGCGGCCAGAGTGCTCAAAGCGCGGGGGCACAACGTCTCCCTCTACGAGAAATCGGATAGATTGGGTGGGTTGTGGAATATCGTCGTGCTGGACGCCAAGAAGGCTTCCTTTGCCACCGTCACCGACCACCTTTCTCGCGGACTCCAGAAGGTGGGGGTGCCTATCTTCACCAACAAAGAAGTCACCCCTCAGCTTGTCAGGAAGGAGAAGCCCGATGCAGTAGTGGTGGCGACCGGGGCAACACCAAAGAGCCTCGATGTACCCGGGATAGACGGAAAGAACGTCGTCCAGGCTACTGATGTCCTCACCGGTGAGGCCAAAGTCGGCCAAAGGGTAGTGGTCATTGGGGGGCGCCTGGTGGGCATGGAGATAGCCCTCATGCTGGCGGAACAGGGTAAGAAGGTCTCCATTGTGACCCGGCGTGGACTGGGGGCCGGCTCTCCCCTGGAGCGGAACATCTTTGTCGTTCTCCGCGAGAGGCTAGTGGAGGGTGGTGTTGCCATCTATACCAATTCGACAATACTGGAGATAGCGGAGAAGGGCATATTCTTTGCCTGGGAGAAGGAACTGGAGTTTGTGCCGGCTGATACCGTCGTGCTGGCGGTGGGCCTGAAGCCAGAGAACAAGCTCGTCGATGAACTCAAGGGGGTTGTCTCCGAGCTTTACGCCATCGGGGACTGCGTGGAGCCGCGCGATGCCCTGAGGGCTATCAACGAAGGGGCCGAAGTAGCTCGCAAAATCTAGGATAGATATCCGTGTCCCGAAATTCCACAAAAAGTCGCCATGGGTGACTTACATCAAGGGGAGGGTGGTATCTGGATTCTGGCCTTCGCCAGAATGACATGCTTCTTTTTGGATGGAATCAGCCTGTCCTGAGTCCATTCTACAATGAGACTATAGGCAGGTGGTCTATCACTCATGGAATGAGATGCCTGTGAGTTCTATTCTCGTGCCGGCTCGGCTGAGTTTTGGGGCTTGTCACCAACCAACCCTACCCTTATTGCTTCTCTCAGCGTGCTGACCGGGATAAGCTGGATGCCCCCGGGAGGGGTGACTCTGGCTCCAACCGCCGGCACCAGGCAACGTTTGAAGCCCAACCGGGCGGCCTCGCTGACACGCCGGTCGGGCTGGGAGACCGCCCGTATCTCACCGGTCAAACCCACCTCCCCCACTGCCACCAGTTCCGGGTCAACCGGCACATCACGGAAGCTGGAAGCAATGGCCAGGGCGATACCTAAATCAGCCGCCGGCTCTTCGATTTTAAGCCCACCGGTCACATTGACCATAATATCCTGGTTGCCAAGCTTCAAGCCGACTCGCCGGGTCAGCACTGCCGCAATCAGCAGCAAACGGTTAAAATCGATACCATTGGCCGTGCGACGGGGTAGACCAAAGCTGGTGGCATGGGTCAGGGCTTGAATCTCTACCAGCAAGGGGCGGCTACCTTCGAGGACGGGCACGACCACGGAACCAATAGCCTCTATCTGCCGTTGCGATAGAAATGCCAGCGAAGGATTGGCCACCTCCACCAAACCACGCTCCTTCATCTCAAAAACGCCGATCTCATTCGTCGAGCCAAAACGGTTCTTGACACCACGCAATACCCGGTAGGCACTGAAAGGCTCACCCTCAAGATAAAGCACCACATCCACAATGTGTTCCAGCGCCCGCGGGCCGGCAATGCTGCCGTCTTTGGTGACGTGTCCGGCCAGCAAGATGGGCACGGCATTGAGCTTCGCCCAGCGCATGAGCATCATGGTACACTCCCGTATCTGGTTGATACTGCCGGGAGCCGCCTCCAGCTCAGGGAGATAGATAACCTGAATCGAGTCAATGACCACCAGCGCCGGCGATAATTGCTCAATCTGGTTCAGGATAACATCCAGGTTGGTTTCCGCCAGCAGGAAAAGGCCCTCACCTTTAATGCCGAGACGCTCCGCTCTGAGCTTCGTCTGAGGCGCCGTTTCTTCACCGGAAACATAGACCACTTTACTCCCTGCCCCGGCAATCAGGGCTGAAGCCTGAAGCAGGAGGGTTGATTTGCCAATGCCCGGGTCGCCGGCAAGAAGGAGCAGCGACCCCGGTACCAGACCCCCGCCCAACACCCGGTTTAGCTCATTCATCGGCAGGGAAAGACGAAGAGATGTCTCCAGGGCAACCTGAGATAGCTCCTG
>JAENIS010000017.1 GCA_016844285.1 Dehalococcoidales bacterium | reverse complement strand
AGCTTGATACCCAAATCCCGCCGGCGGGTAAGATAAGGTTCTGCGAAGCCAGGCAAGGGAATATCCGGAGCCGCTGGCGTTCCCGAAGCCACTGCCTGCACTAACGCTGCTTTGACCTCTGCCATCACTTCCCCACCGATGATGGTCACTTCCCAGGGTTGAGTATTAGACCAGGATGGGGAGCGCGCCGCCAGTTCCAGGATTGCCTCGATGACCGGTTTGGGTACAGGTTGTGGCCGAAAACCACGAATGGATTTTCTCGCTTTGATTGCTTCCGCCAGTTCCACTCATCACCTCTAAAATAATAGGCCATCCCACCCGGTTTTGGCTATCGGGACAGGCTACTTCCCCCGGTAGACCGGCTTTCTCTTTTCCACAAAGGCTTTAGCTCCCTCCATGTAGTCCTCGGTGCTTCTCAGCGCCTCGCTCATCTCCAATTCCAGCTTGATACCCTCGTCAAGAGGCATGCTGTAGCCCCGAATCATCGCTTCCTTGGTGGCTCTCACACCGAGGGGTCCCTTCTGGCAAATAGTCTCGGCGATTTCTCTCGCCGCAGGCATCAGTTGGGCCAGAGGCACCACCCTATTTACCAGACCGATGCGGAGTGCCTCCTGGGCATCTATCATCCGCCCGGTAAGCAACATCTCGGCGGTAATGGCACGTGGTAGAAAACGGGGTAACCGCTGCGTACCGCCACCACCGGGCATGAAACCGATATTGACCTCCGGCTGGCCAAGACGGGCATGGTCTGCGGCTATCCTGATATCACAGGTTAAAGCCAGTTCCAGTCCGCCACCCAGGGCATAGCCGTTAATGGCAGCAATAAAGGGCTTCCATATCTTATCCGCCAGGTTATAGGCGGTCACCCGCGGACCGGTTGGCCCGGCACGGAACCCGGAGATGTCCTGCCCAGCGGAAAAGGCCCTATCCCCGGCACCGGTCAGGATACCCACCCATAGCTCCGGGTCATCCCGAAAGTCTGTCATCGCCTCGTTCAGTTTCCGGTGTACCTCTTCACTCAAGGCATTCATCGCCTCCGGACGGTTAATGGTAAAGATAGCAATCCGGCCTTCTTTTTTGTAATCAACAACCATTCTGTATAGACCTCCCTTAATGAATTCTCAGCATTTGCTGATGCAACCCGAACTTTAATCCAATTGCAGGATAACACCCCCCTCCCCCTGAACTCTAAGGTTTAGTTGAAAAGCGCCTTGAGCCTGGCGAGACGGTCGCTTCTTTTCCGGGCAACCAGAGCCAAAGCCCTTGGAACATCAGCCATCAGCGACTTCGACTGTGCCGCAGCATCCGTGTAGAACCTGGACATCTTCTCCTCAATTTCTACCGCCCTGGTCAAAGCATCGGGGTAGCTTACGCCGGCAGCTAACTGAGCATCAAACCGGTACTCATCCGGGCTTAGACTGAAGGCGAAACAACCCTCAATGGCATCACTGATAACCCCGTAGTAGGCTCTCTCAATGGCAACGATATTCTTACCGTTCTCCTTGACCAGAGAAAGGAAAAAATCCTTATCCCGGTCAGAGCGCTGAGACAAATCCTGGTAAAACCTGGCCGAGCTCTCCTCAAGCTCTCTGGCAAAGCTGATTGTCTCGGAGCAAGTATTCAGTGTCATTGAGCATTACCTCCTGACCTTTAACCATCGAGATTGCTTGCTAACTCCTCACCATTTGTCCCTCTCCCCTTATTAAGGGGAGAGGGAAGAGATTTTAGAGAGGGGCTTTGCCCCTCTCTTACTACACTCCCCCTTCCCTTACAAAGGGAAGGGGGTAGGGGGATGGGTTGCTAAACAATCTCATAACCATCTCTGGATGACAACCTTGCTTTCGGTGAAGAAACGGACTGCTTCCCGACCCTGGGTATGCAATATGCCAAAGAAAGAATCCTTCATGCCACTGAAAGGGAAGAAGGCCATCGGGGCAACGATGCCAATATTGATACCGACGTTGCCACTGACAATCCGGTATTGGAATTCTCTAGCATTTTTACCGCTTGAAGTAAAGATAGCATTACCGTTACCGAACGGGCTAGCATTGCACATCTCTATCGCTTCATCAAGGTCTTTCGCCCGCATAATGCTCATTACCGGCCCGAAGATTTCTTCACGACATATTTTCATAGCGGAGGTAACATTCTCGAAGATAGTTGGGCCAAGGAAGCACGTATCCGGATAGTTGCCCGCAATCTTCACCTTTTTCCTGCCGTCGAGCCTGAGTTTGGCTCCTTCCTTTATGCCACTATCGATATAGCCGATGATTCTCTCTTTTTTCTCTTTATCCCGCAGCGGCCCCATCTGCACCGATTCGTCCAGCCCGTAACCAATATTAATCCTGGCGGCGGCATCGACCACCTTATCGATAAAAGCCTTGTAAAAACCATCATCTTCGCCGACAACGATAAGATTAGCCCCGGACAGGCATCTTTGCCCGGCATTGCCGAAAAAGGAGGTCAGCAAGGCTGGGATAGTTCTCTCCACATTACAGTCTGGAGCTACTACCATAAAATTCTTGGCACCACCTTGAGCAATAACCCTCTTGCCGGTGGCGCCGCATCTGGGGTAAATAACCTCTTTGGCGGTCGGCGTGGAGCCGACGAAGGTTATCCCGACAATCCCCCGATGGTCTAACATGGTATTTACCACCGTTCTTCCTCCGTGGACGACATTCCACACGCCGGGTGGGAAACCAGCTTCCTCGACCAACTCGGTCAGTCGTGTTTGCGTGATGGGAACTTCGCTCGAAGGTTTGACGATAACGCAGTTTCCGGTAGCTACAGCATAGGGTGCTGACCAGAGCGGAATCATGAAGGGAAAGTTAAAGGGAGCGATAATGCCAAAAACCCCGAGCGGTGTCGGTATAACCCACTCGTCAATACCGCTGGCGATATCCTCGGAAAAATAGCCTTGCATTAATGTCGGCATACCGCAGGCCACCTCGACATTCTCAATGCCACGCCTTGTTTCTCCGCGGGATTCGTCTATTGTCTTGCCGTGCTCTTGAGTCTGTATCCGGCTAAGCTCTTCAAAATGCGCCTCCAGTAGCTCCTTCAACCGGAAGAGGCACCTCGACCGGGCAAGCGGCGTGGTTGCCCGCCAATCCGGGAAAGCCGCTTGAGCCGCTTTCACGGCTGCGTCAAGCTCATCTTTGGTTGAAATCGGGACTTTGGCAATCGTTTTGCCGTTAGCCGGGTTCACCACGTCAATAATCTCACCCTTGGATTCAACCCATTCTCCGTCAATATAGTTCCTGATCAGCTTTAATTCTTTTATCGGTTCTTCTAGGATTGCCATACCCTGTTCCCTCCTTCAAATTCCTTGGCCTTAAGCTATCTTATTCTGTACGTCTTGCTTGGCCAGTTATATCACTCAGTCGTCTGGATTATATGTCCTCACACTATCACTGTCAACCCACCGTTCTCCATTTGAAATTTGAGGGGTTCTGTTTGCATCTGGTTGATTCCTCTGTCATCGCGAGGAGCGTAGCGACGAAGCAATTTCTATTGATTGAGATTGCCATGCGGTCTAACGACCCCTCGTAATGATAACTATTTCACTACAGTGACTAGCAGCGGATGGGACCATTTAAGGGGTTGTTCAGCAACCTATCCTCCTGTGCCCCTTCCCTATTTTGAGGGAAGGAGAAGTAAAAATAAGAATGGGCGTTAAACAATTTCAGTACTGGTGATTGAATCCGGTGCGATATTGGTCTATACTGTCGGCAAATGGTGGGGATTATTGCCGGGCGAAACCCGGTTATCGAAGCCCTGAAGTCGGGTCGTGGCATCGATAAAATATGGCTCGCCCGAAACATGCCGAGCTACGGTATTATCGCTGACATCGTGAAGCTGGCTCAAACCAGAGGCATCACGGTGGAGTATGCCGAGAGGCAAGCCCTCGATAGAGTAAGCTCAACCGATGCCCATCAAGGGGTTATTGCCTATGCCGTGACCAGGGAATACGTGTCACTGGACGACCTATTGGCCATCCCCAAAGAAAAGAACGAGCCACCATTTTATGTTGTGCTCGATGGCATCGAAGACCCCCATAATTTGGGGGCAATTCTGAGAACGGCTGAGGCGAGCGGTGTTCACGGGGCGATTATCCGGTCAAGAAGGGCAGTGGGTCTGACGCCAGCCGTCATCAAGGCCTCAGCCGGCGCGGTAGAGTATGTGCCCGTAGCCAAAGTAACCAATATTTCCCAGACGATAGAAACACTTAAGAAAAATGATATCTGGGTAGTTGGTATTGACGTGACCGGACAGCTTGATTATACCAGAGTCGATTTCAGATTAGCCACCGCTATCGTCATCGGTGGTGAGGGGCAGGGATTATCAGCCCTGGTCAGGAAGAGGTGCGACTCTCTGGCCTCCATCCCGATGAAAGGGAAAATCGCCTCGCTGAATGCTTCGGTGGCTGCCGCCGTCGTCATGTATGAAGCGTTGAGACAGAGAAGCTACCAGTAGCTTTAATCCTTTTACCCCTTGCTTTACCCCTCAGCCAGCCTGTGCTAAAATAGGCTAGTCTTGAAATGCTTTTCCCGAGTGAGCTTGTATGACTTTACCGGAAGCAACGCTACGCATTATCGATGCCAATCTTGACCGGACTGCTGAAGGGCTCCGCCTCATTGAAGATATTGCCCGGTTCGTCCTTAACGATGCCGTGCTGACGCAGCAACTAAAGACCATGCGCCACCAGCTGGTAGAAGGTGACTGGCCGTTCCAGCAGCAGCTTCTACAATCCCGCAACTCAGCGAGAGATGTTGGGGCTGATGTTAAAGCTCCTGTCGAAAAAGAAAGAGAGTTGCCTTTAGTGGTGGTGGCTAACGCCCGCCGGGTACAGGAATCGCTGCGAGTTCTGGAAGAGGTGGCGAAGATTCCGGGCAATATTACCCAGTTAGACTCAGCGAAGTTCAAACAGGCTCGCTTTAGCCTTTACACGCTTGAGCAGCGGTTGCTGGCCAGGCTACTTGGTCAGGAGAAACTAAAGCACATCTCCGGACTATATGTGATTATCGACACGCCGGCGCTGAAGGGGCGTCATCATGTTGAGATGGCCAACCAGGCAATTAACGGCGGTGCTATCACTATCCAGCTACGCGATAAGCTGCTGAGTCGGCGGGAACTGCTACCCATCGCTCAAGAGCTTCAGAATCTGTGCACCGAGCGCGGCGTGCTTTTTATTGTCAACGACTACCTTGATGTGGCACTGGCTGTAGATGCTGATGGCTTGCATGTCGGGCAGGATGACCTGCCGGTGAAAACGTCCCGCCAACTGCTACCTATGGGTAAGATTCTAGGCGTCTCAGCAATCACGGTAGAGGAAGCGATAGCGGCCCAGTCTGACGGTGCCGACTATATCGCCGTTGGTCCCATCTACCCCACCCCCTCTAAAGAAACAACCGTCGTTGTTGGCCTGGAAAGGCTGCGCCAGGTCAGGCAGGCAATCACCTTACCGCTGGTAGCCATTGGCGGCATTACACAGCATAATGCGGCTGCTGTTATCTCCGCCGGAGCTGACGCCGTCGCGGTTATCTCTGCCGTGCTGGGCGCCGGGTCACCGGAAGCAGCTTCCCGGCAAATAGTGGACAGCCTTAAACAGCCAAAATGAGTGGATTAACGGAAAAACTGGATTCGATTGCCGAACGTATCCGGTTAGGTTTATCTGCCAAAGATGCCGCCAGGGAACAAGCTCTACCTCTCTGTCGTGAGGTTATTCGCTACTCGAGCCATGCCATCCGTGCGGTGCACCGTCAGGAGTTCAGGCAGGCGGAAGAGTCCCTCAGGTCGGCACGCAATCTTATTGATGAAGCGGAAAAGGCTTTAGCAGGTGGTTTTGAAAGTAGCAACACCGGCTTTCTGCGTGATGCCCAGAAGGAGTTTGCCGAGGGCAGTATCACGCTGGCGCTGGTAACCGGGAGATTACTGCCTGACCCGGATGAGCTGAATGTCGACCTTGCCGCCTACCTCAATGGACTGGGTGAAGCGGTCGGTGAGCTGCGCCGTTATCTTCTTGACAGCATGAGGAAGGGTGATCTTTCCCGGGGTGAAGAGCTATTATCGGCGATGGACGATATCTATAATGTGCTGGTAACCATGGACTTCCCCGATGCCATCACCGGCGGGCTGCGCCGCACTACCGATATGGTTCGTGGTGTCCTTGAGAAAACACGCAGTGACCTGACGCTGGTGATACGTCAAAAAGAGCTGGAAAACAGACTGGAAAAGCGGGAAAATGATGCTTCCCGGTGACTGCCGGCTCAATCCAGCGTAGGCTGGAATCAAGGGGCAGGGTGGTAACTGGATTCTGGCTTTCGCCAGAATGACACGCTTCTATGTGAGTCGGAGGTAAAAATAGGTAGAATTGTCCTGAACTAAGAGGAGCTAATCTCTTTGGATTTGGGGAGTTAAATCTTCGTACCGGGGCTATTTTAGAGAATCTGAAGAATCGCTCTCGTGCCTGCCTTAGCCGCTTTTACCCTGACCAGGGTGCGCATCGCTTCCGCAATCCTGCCTTGCTTACCGATGACTCGCCCCTTATCATTATCGGCTACCTGGAGCTTAATGGTGATGCCGTGCTCGTCTTCTTCTTCGGTAACTACCACCTCATCGGGTGCATCCACGATTGATTTAGCGATGTACTCTACTAGTTCCTTCATGTACTCTCCTTGGTTGTTTTGAACTTTTCCATCACACCTGTTTTGGTGAGCAGTCTGGTGGCAGTAGCCGTTGGCTGAGCTCCTTGTTTGAGCCAGCGTAACGCTTGTTCTTCATCAATGACCACTGTTTCCGGTTCGGTCAGCGGATTATAGTGACCAATGATACTGATGAAGGCCCCGTCACGAGGTGCCTTTGAGTCAACTACCACGACGCGGTAGCTGGGTTTATTTTTGCCGCCAACGCGGCGCAATCTTATCTTTACCATTATCACCCCTTATTACGGAATATTATGCGCTATTAGATAGTCGGCTGTCAATAGCATTTGTAAAAAGATTGTTTATTAGAGGGCGATGGGTTTGTGAACAATCTCTCCGGAAGTTGTCAAGGGAGGGGGAGAGTCGCTATAATCGGAGTGTGAGAGTAAAGAGACTTCACGGCTGGCAGCTCAGTATCCCGGAGGCTCTGGCACTGCAGCGTCAGCTAGCGGCTCAGGTGACCATCACGGCAGAGGTTGTCCGGCCCCGCTTTATCGCCGGTGTTGATTTAGCGGTGGGTAGAGGGCAGACCGAGGCTACTGGGGCGGTGGTGGTTTTAAGCTACCCTGAACTCAAGCTGGTCGAAACAGAGGTAGTTCAAGGGAGGCTTGATTTCCCTTATATTCCCGGGCTTTTATCTTTCCGGGAGTCACCATTAACCCTGGCTGCCTTCGAGAAGCTCAATATTACTCCGGATGTCGTCCTGGTGGATGGTCAGGGACTGGCTCATCCACGGCGCTTCGGTCTTGCCTGTCACCTCGGCCTCTTCCTGGATACGCCAACAATCGGCTGTGCTAAGTCCCTGCTTTGCGGCCGCCATGAGGTACCGGGAGTCGAGCCGGGTAGCTATGCTGAGATAGTGGACAAAGGCGAGACTATCGGCGTAGCTTTGCGGACCAAGCTCGGGGTAAAACCGGTTTATGTTTCCATCGGTCACAAGCTCGACCTTAAAACGGCGGTCTACTGGGTACGGGCGTGCTGCCGTGGCTATCGTTTACCCGAACCGCTGCGGCTGGCCCACCTGGCTGCCGGTGGGAATCTGAAGCCGGAAAAAGAGGTTACTTTTAGAAGGTAGGTTCTCAGGGAAAATTACTTGTTTACGGAGGCAATCAATGTCGGAGCTAAAGGATATATTAAAAGAGCTACAGGATAGAATTACCGCCGCACTGGTGCATCTTTGACATTGCTGGACGGGAAGAAGAAATTACCCGCCTGGAAAAGCAGTCAGCCGGCCTCGGCTTCTGGTTGAACCAGAGTGATGCCCAGCGTGTGATGAAGCAATTGGCTGAGCAGAAGAAGATGGTGCAGAAGTGGCGAGGTTTGGAGAAGAAGGTGGCTGATGCTGCTGAAGCTCTCCCTCTGGCAGAAGAGGAAGTATCCTTTCGAGAAGAGCTTGGTGCTGAAGTAGCAACACTGGCCTCCCAGCTTGATGATTTAGAGCTGGAGATGGCTTTTAGCGGTGAGTATGATGCCCGTAGTGCCCTGCTGACGCTTCATGCCGGAGCCGGTGGCACCGAATCTCAAGACTGGGCCGAGATGCTGATGAGAATGTACCTTCGCTGGGCGGAACAGCGCGGTTGGAAAGCGGAGGTACTGGATACTTCTCCCGGTGAGGAGGCGGGGCTAAAGAGTGCCACCATATTAATCAGTGGCGAGTATGCCTATGGCTACCTGAAATCGGAACATGGTGTGCACCGGTTGGTTCGCCTGTCTCCATTTGATTCTGACCATGCCCGGCACACCTCTTTTGTTCTCGTCGAGATGATGCCTGAGGCTGAGATCGGTGTTGATGTCAAGCTCGGGCCGGATGATTTGAAAATCGACGTGTTTCGGTCGAGTGGGCCGGGAGGGCAGCATATGCAAAAGACGAGTACCGCCGTTAGAATCACTCACCTGCCCAGCGGACTGGTGGTCACCTGTCAGAGCGAGCGTTCTCAGCACCAGAATAAAGACATTGCCTTGAAGATACTCCAATCCCGTATCCTTGAGTTAGAGCTGACCCGGAGAGACGAGGAAAGAGCCAAGCTCAAGGGGAAGCACCTATCGGCGGGCTGGGGTAACCAGATAAGGAGCTATGTCCTCCATCCCTATAAGCTGGTCAAAGACCACCGCACTGGTTACGAAACCAGCAATGCCGAGGCTGTACTGGAGGGAGCTCTGGATGGTTTTATTACGGCTTATCTCAGGTCTCAAATAGGCAAGGAAGATGATTAGAAAAGCCAGTCTGGCGGCGCTGATTGTTGGTCTCTTTCTCTTCCTGTTGAATCCGGCTATCGTCCGGGCACAAAGCGGGCCGACAGTATTAACCAGCTCGGCGGAGGCCGAGTTTCCCCTCAAGCTTACCTTCAGTCTGTCCGCTAAAAGTGATGTTGTGATTAACGATATTCGCTTACATTACACTGTTGAGCAGGAGAGCTACGCCCGGGTGACTAGCGAGACCCATATTCAATTTATGCCCGCGACCAAGGTTAATGTTCAGTGGAGCTGGGATATGAGGAAGATAGGCGGGCTACCCCCGGGGTCGGTCGTGGATTACTGGTGGACAGTGAGCGACATCAGTGGCAGCAAGACTGAATCGGTTCTGGTCAGTCTTCGCTTTGATGATGAGCGCTATCCCTGGCGTAGCGTAGCTGAGAGCGGGGTTACCGTATACTGGTATCAGGGGGATGCGGTCTTTGCCAGGGAGATAATGCTGGCGGCTCAGCAGGCTCTGGCTCGATTAGCCGTAGATACCGGTGCCTATTTGAAAAATCCGGTTGAGATATATGTTTACGCTCATAGCCGGGATTTACAGGGGGCACTGATTTTCCCGCAAGAATGGGCTGGTGGCGTGGCCTTTTATCGCTATAATGCCATTGCGATTGGTATCGCCCCTGCTGAGCTTGCCTGGGGGAAACGGGCGGTTGCCCATGAACTGACCCATCAAGTGGTTCACCAGATGACCTTTAATCCCTATGGGGGGCTGCCCAGCTGGCTGGACGAAGGTCTGGCGATGTATGTTGAGGGCTCCCTTGACTCAGGTTTCGCTGCCTTCTTGGAGAAGGCCATCGCTGACGACACGCTTATCTCGGTGCGAAGCCTGTCAAGCCCCTTTTCGGCTTATGCCGGGCAATCTTACCTTTCCTATGCCGAGAGTCGCAGTCTGGTTGAGTTTCTTATCACGACATACGGACGAAGCAAGATGCTCGAGCTGCTGGATGCCTTTCATCAGGGCAGTAGCTATGACGGAGCGCTGGTCAAAGTATATGGTTTTGACCGGGATGGCCTGAATACCTTGTGGCGGGATGACGTGATTAAGGGCGAGCCTCGGCCGGCAGCAGGCGTCAGTCCACTATTACCGGTGCTGGCCGCACTGGTGACAGTAGTTCTGCTGGTGATGGGTCTGGCTGCGGAGAGGTGGGACTGGATGAGGAGATGGTAAAAAAGTCGTTCACCATTCGTGATTTGCCTCTTGCCGAACGACCCAGGGAGAGGCTGCAAAGATTCGGCGCCGAAGCCCTGTCAGCCTTGGAGATTTTGTCTGTGCTGCTGGGTCGTGGCATTGCTGGTGAGTCGGTGATGGTGACGGCACAGCGGCTGTTAAGCCAGTTTGGCAGCCTTAAAGGGATGGCCGGCGCTTCGGTGGAAGAGCTGGCTCAGGTGAAAGGGATTGGCCCGGCTAAAGCCGCCCAGATTAAAGCCGCTTTTGAGCTGGCGAACCGACTTGAGAGTTACCAGGGCGGGGCCATAACACTATCACTGAAGAACCCTGATGAGGTGGCCGCTCTGGTGCAGGGTAGATTACGGGGCAAAAAGAAGGAGTATTTCCTGGCTCTGCTGCTGGACACCAGGGGGCAACTCATCAAAATGGCCGAGATTTCGGTCGGTAGCCTCGATGCCAGCATCGTTCACCCCAGAGAGGTGTTTAAGGAAGCGATATCGGCCAGTGCCGCCTCGGTAATCTTTGTGCACAACCACCCTTCCGGTGACCCGGAGCCTTCCGAAGATGACATCAAACTGAGCAAGAGGCTGGCTGAGGTGGGGGGGATTGTCGGTATCGATGTTCTCGACCACATTATCATCGGCGACAAGAGCTTTTTCAGCCTGAAGAGGCAAGGTCTTTTTTGAGGCGCTGTTTCTTATAGATACGGAGAGCTTGTTGCTTAACTTTGCTCCATTTATCCTCCTCTCCTGAGATAAGTGGGAATGATGTCAACGGAGAGGCTAACTGGTTCCATTCGGTTTTGGTTGCTGTCGTGAAATAGTTGTCATTGCAAGCCCCGATGAAATCGTGGTGAAGCAATCCGTATAAATCTTCGAGATTGCTTCGTCGCTATGCTCCTCTCAATGACATTTGATATAAAACCATTGCTAAGGGAAGGGGAAGAGGGATAAAGGGTGAGGGATTAGAAACAATATCTTCTTCAGTTCCTGACGAAGCAAGTACACCCAGAAAGGCAGCATTGCATGTCTGCGGTTTCAGTGCGATAATAAAATAGGGGGTTAGGGTAGTTTTTGTCCATTTCTCCCACTATTCTGGAGTTGCAGATTGAAATGAGCAAAACGGATAGCCTTATCCTGGAATATATTTATTTAGCCATCGCTTCTGGAATATTGGGAGTAATAATAACTTTTGTGGTCATTTTTGCCTGTCAGTATTTTGGTATTGACATCACCAAAAACCTATGGGTGCTGGCGATACCGGTGACTTTAGCGGTTTCGCTAAACGTCTGTTTTATTGAGTTGTATCATAAGTACAAAAAGAAAAAACCAGGTGATTAGCTAATGAGGATGGATAGAGGAGAAGTTTTACTAAGTATATGAATTACCGCAATGACATCAGGAGGCGGCAATGAAAGTTAGTCTGATTACTGTTGGTGTTGTAGGCATAGTAATAGGCTCCGCCCTTTTTGTCTGGGGACAAGCACAAATCCGAGAGGCGAGCGGTTTTATCGGAGACCTTGAGAGACTCTTCTCGCCCACCAGTCAAGAAATGTACAGGACGGCACAAACAATACGGACTGCGGGAGTAATAACTGGAATAGTGGGGATTGTGCTGTTCATTCTTGGGATTTCGATGAAAAGTGAAGCGAAGAAGTGAAAATGGATAGAGGAGAAGTGTTACTAAGTATATGAATTACCGCAATGACATCAGGAATATCGCGATTATTGCCCATGTTGACCATGGCAAGACGACGCTGGTGGATGCCCTGCTTAAGCAAAGTAAGGTATTCCGCAATAACCAGGAAATGGGCGAGTTGATAATGGACCAGGGTGACCTGGAGCGCGAAAAAGGCATTACCATCATGGCTAAAAATACGGCCATCGTCTACCGGGGAGTCAAAATCAATATCATCGATACTCCCGGCCATGCCGATTTCAGCGGAGAGGTCGAGCGCGTCATCAGTATGGCTGATGGTTGTCTGCTTTTAGTGGACTCGATAGAAGGTCCCATGCCCCAGACCAAGTTCGTGCTCCGTAAAGCTCTGGAAAGGGGACTGAAGCTCATTCTGGTGATTAACAAAATAGACCGGGAAAATTCGCGAATTGCGGAGGTGCTTGGCTTCACCCAGGACCTGTTCTTAGAGCTGGCTAGCCGTTCTGACCAGCTCGATTTCCCGGTAATCTATACCAGTGGTAAGGAAGGTATCGCCGTAACCGCACCGGATATGGAAGGTAAAGACATCACCCCTCTCTTCGAATGTATCTTAGCCAATGTCCCCCCACCGCAGATTGAAAGCGGGCCATTTCAAATGATGGTTTCTAACCTGGACTATGATAGCCATAAAGGTAAAATAGCCATCGGTAGAATCTGGAGAGGTAAAGTTGCTCCCCACGACCCGGTAGTGAGTATCTGTGCTGATGGCAGCGTCAATCCTTATGAGATTAGTGAGGTATTTACCTATCTCGGTCTCAAGCGTAATGAGGTAGCTGAAGCTGAGGCAGGTGACATCGTCGCTGTCACCGGGCTTGATATTGTCAGTATCGGCGATACCATTGCCAACCCGGAGCGGCCGGAAGCGCTCCCGCGCATCGAGGTTGGCGAACCTACCGTCGAGATGCTCTTCGGTGTTAACACCTCACCATTCTCCGGACGGGAGGGGCGCTTCAGCACGACGCGCCAGATAAGGGAGCGGCTCTATAGAGAATTAGAGACAAATCTTAGTCTCCGGGTACAGGATACTGAGACCACGGATACCTTCCTGGTAAAGGGCAGAGGTGAGCTACACCTGGCAATCTTAATTGAGACCATGCGCCGGGAGGGCTATGAGTTTGAAGTCTCCAAGCCAGAAGCGATTACCAAGGTAGTTGATGGCCAGCTGATGGAACCAATGGAGCTGCTGACTATTGATGCTAAAGATGAATATATCGGTGCTTTAACCGAGATGCTGAGCAAGCGGCAAGCACAGATGATAAATATTCATCACGATGGCCGGGGTAACGTGCGTTTGGAATTCCGTGTACCGACCAAAGGTATCATTGGTTTCCGTAGCGCCTTTCTGACCGCTACTCGAGGTGAAGGTATCCTGAATACCATTGTTTTGGGCTATGAGCCCTGGCATGGTGATATTGTTATCAACCGTAATGGGGCACTGGTAGCTTCGGAGCAAGGAGTTGCGGTGACCTACGGTCTCTTTAATGCCCAGGGGCGTGGCATTACCTTCATTGGACCAAACATCGCCGTCTATGAGGGGATGATAATCGGGATGAATCCACGGCAGCAGGACATCTCTATCAACGTCTGCAAAGAAAAGAAGAAGACCAATGTCCGTTCGTCAACCTCTGACTTTACGGTAAAGCTGACTCCTCCGATGAGGTTAAGCCTGGAGCAAGCCATTGATTTTATCACCAAGGATGAGCTGGTGGAAGTGACTCCGGAGAATATCCGGTTGAGGAAGAAGTTGCTCACCGAGACACAACGGTTGCGGAGCAGGACTCCCGCCGAGCGTCATACCAAAGGATAGACTATCGCCTGAGATTAACCTGCTTTTTAAAGGAACTTGACCTGTTTGGGTGTCTAGGGGGGTGAGGTGCCTGTTACTCAGATGCCAGGTTTATCTTCCACAGGTCACGTCTAAACAGGCTGATGGTGACCACCAGTAAGAAACAGGCTGCCCCCATGATGGTCACTGCCCAGGGGCCACCCAGCCATGTGGCCAGTGCTCCGGCGAGGAGGCTTCCCAGGGGCATAAGTCCCCGGTCAAGCATATAGATACCAAGCACCCGGCCACGAAGCGGTGGAGGAACGAGCGTCTGAATGATTGTCTGGTTTTGAGTGGTGTAGCTGCTATTGAAAAAGCCGGCCAGGAAGGTAAAGGCCAGGGCGATTGATATGGTAGGGGACTGTGCGAAAAGCGCCAGGCTCAAGCCAAAGCCGGCGGCACCGATAACAAGGAGCTTCCCGCTACCCTGATTTCTGCCCAGTGATGCTATTAATAGAGCTCCCGCGACAGCGCCAATGCCTACCATCGTGAGCAATAGCCCCTGTGTCTGGGCACCACCATGGAAGACATCGATAGCGAAGATAGGCATCAGGCTGACAAAAGGCATACCCAGGGTGATTGGTGCCATCCCGAGCACAATTAGAGCTAAGATAAGGTGATGAGAGGCGATATAAGCAAACCCCTCCTTGAGACTATGGAATAAAGACCCGTCGGCGCTGGCTCTGGTATAAATGGATGCCGCCACATGGGGAATTCTAATCTGTACCGTCCATATTGTCGCCAGGATAAAGAGGGCCGCCTGAGCAAAATAAGAAACGTCGACACCGAAAGCATGGATGAGGAGACCGCCAATGGCTGGCCCCACACTACGGCTCACATTTAGGGCCGCCGAATTGAGGGAAATGGCATTCAGTAGCTGTTTTTCGCCTACCAGGTCGCTAATGAGCACTTGACGGGCTGGTTGCTGGAAGGCTTGCACTGTGCCGGCCAGGACGCCGGTGGCGTAGATGTGCCAGAGCTCGACGTGACCGGTCAATATCAACAACGCCAGGACCAGGTTGAGGGCAGCATTAACGCTCTGAGCGATAATGAGCTGGGCCTTCGAGCCAGCCACGGGCGACCTGGTCCAGCCATTGGCCCATCGAGGTACTCAACTGACCCAGCCATAAGAGACGATACTCCCTTAGCGCCAGCGATTCAAAAGTACGAATATTCTGGAACAGTCTCATAACTCGGCTATTATAGTCTTCTATCCCCGGCTCTTCAAGCTACAATCCTACTAATAACCTCATAATAGTCTGATACACCGAGATTGTTTATTGACCTCTCCATTGCAATAGTGGGCGTAGAAGAGGGGTGAAGCCCCTCTCTAAAATCCTGTCCCTCTCCACTTTACCAAGGGGAGAGGGATATAAGGGTGAGGGGTTTCCAGACAATCTTATATAACTTTTTGCTTTGTTAGTGTTGACACAAGACCATTATGAGACTATTAATAAATAGGATTTGACGTAATACAGAGTCAGGGCTATTATAGCTCTTACCCAGGCGTTTGCAGGCGGTAGCGTAGCCAAAGGCGAACCAAGATGAAGGACCGAAAAGAATTCATACCTCGTGAGGTGCCAGGTTGGTGACTACCAGAGCAGGGAGTAAACCCCGCTACTTCTATGGCTGGAATATCGTGGCGGCGACCTTCCTTGCCAATCTCTCCTATGTTGAGCATTTGTCGTCCGTGCTTGGTCTTTTCGTAAAGCCCCTCCAACACGAATTTGGCTGGAGCCGCAGCGCCCTGGCCGCTGTCCAGACCATCGCTCGCCTGGTGGAGGCTCTGGTGGCGCCTCTTGTCGGCCCGGTTATCGACCGGTATGGTCCCAGAGTATTGATGCCCATCGGCGCTATCATCGTCGGTGTGGCGATGCTCGGGGTGACCCAGATCAGTGCCATCTGGCAGTTCTACCTGCTGCGGGGTATTATCGTCGCCCTTGGTTTCACTTTCATGGGAGCATTGGTGACTAATGTTGCCATCAATAACTGGTTCATCCGTAGGCGCGGCCGAGCTCTGGCCATCGCTCACGTAGGCGTTTTTGTGAGTAGCATCATCTTCATACCGCTTACCGTATTTGTCATTGCTGCTTCGGGCTGGCGGGTGATGTTCGTCATCTTCGCGGTGGTGACCTGGCTGGTCGTTCTAATCCCGTCGGCTCTGCTCATGCGTCGCCGGCCGGAGGATATGGGCCTATCCCCTGATGGTATTGATTCCGGTACTATCCAAGCTGTGGCTCACCCGGAGCAGGCAAGCCACCATGGGCAATCATCAACCGCGGAACCGGTATGGAGCCGCCGTGAGATATTGACAACCGGGAGCTTCTGGCTGCTAGTTGCTTGTTTCGGTATCGACAGTCTGGCTTTGCAAGGAATCAACATGAGTCTGGCTCCCTACATTCAGGACCTGGGCTACGAGAATGCGACACTCACCGCCGTACTGACCTTTCGGGCGGTAATCACGGTGGTGATGCTGCCACTGATGGGATTCCTGGCCGAGTATGCCAATAGGTTATACGTCCGTGTTACCCCTTTCGCTATCCAATCGGTGGCGGCTTTCCTCTTCCTCTTCGCCGGGGGACCTCTCTTCCTCTGGGTGGCAGTAGCGGTATATTCCCTGGGGTCTGCGGGCTTGATGGTAACACAAGAGGTTCTCTGGGCGAATTATTTCGGCCGTTTCAGCCTGGGTTCGGTCCGTTCACTAGCCTTCTTAATCGGTTCCGGATTCGGCGCCGCCGGGCCAGTGGCGATGAATGCCGTCTTCGACATCACCGGCTCCTACCGCCCGGCATTCATCGCTATCGCTGGCCTCGTCATTCTGGCCGCCTCACTGATGGCAATCGTCCGTCCCCCCAAACCTCGCCGCTACGCCACGGCAGATGGGATTGTTTCGTCTCGTCCTTCGTAAACGACAACATCGGGATTGTTTACTAACCTCACCCCCTTTATCCCCCTCTCCTGAAAGGGGTCTTGTCTCAAATGTCATTCTGAGGAGCAAAGCGACGAAGCAATCTCAAAGATTTATACGGATTGCTTCGCTTCGCTCGCAATGACAACACCCACCAAAACCGAACAGTACCCCCTTAAATTTCTAGTTGACAGTGGTAGGGATGTGGGTTAGAATTAAAGGCGTTGTTTGAGGAAGAGGAGGTTTGGTTATGATTGAGATGAGTATTGATAGCATCCGTGTTAGTTTGATGAACTATCAGCGGGTGGTGATTCTAAAAGAGAAAATGGCTGACCGTTATTTGCCAATCTGGATTGGTCCGGCTGAGGCAGATGCGATTGCGATAAGATTGCAGGGGGTTAATGTACCCCGGCCTTTGACCCATGACCTGCTGCGCTCGGTCATTAATACCCTGGGTGCTTCGGTGAACTTTATCGTCGTCAACGACCTCAAGAATGATACCTTCTTTGCTAAAATCATGCTTAATGTTGACGGAGGGCAGATGGAGATTGACTCCCGCCCCAGCGATGCTTTAGCCCTGGCGGTAAGGGTGGAAGTACCAATCTATGTTGATGAAACCGTGATGGATAAAGCCGGTATTCTGCTGGATAAAGAGGGTAAACCGACTGCTACGGACGATGGGACTGACAGTGGCGGCGGGAAGGTGAGTGAAGACGAGATGAAAAGGATGTCGGCTTTTCGCGAGTTTATCGATAACCTTGATTTGGATGACTTTGATAAACATAAATCGTAGGCGAAAAGGTTTTAACCTTGGGTTGATACGGGTTTAGCAGGATAGTCATAAGAAAGATCTTCCTAGCCTTTATGGTCTAAAACGGTTGTAGAGCTAGTAATAAATGCCCTAAGGATATGGTAGGGTCTTTTAAAACCAAAAGGGAGGTCTCTATCGGCCAGATTTAGAAATGGCTCGCCTGACAACGAGCCGGGCCACCAACCGGTGGGGGGTAGCTTGAAATAAGCCGGCAGATTTGTTATGCTGCGAGCGGTATGAAGAGGTGGGAAGCGGCTTTTCGGCTGATTGGGGTGGGGTGGTACGTTGCCCTCTGTATCCTGATGGGAGTTGCTGGTGGCCGCTGGCTGGATACTAAATTGAATACCAAGCCACCATTCCTGGTGATAGTTGGCCTGATTCTGGGAATTATCATTGCTTTCTATGGTGTGTACCGGATGATTCTCCCAAATATCAATAAAAATCATCATAATCAGGGGGAAAGCTAGTGCCGAAGAAGGGCTTGCTCGGTTGTTCCTTCCCTCTCGCCATCGGCATTATCGCCGTTGTTTTGGTGCTCTTAGTGGTTGGCTTTATCAGTGGCCCTCTAGGTAAGAGCATATTCGGAGATGTGGGCTTACCCGATTGGCTCGGCGTGTCTCAGCCACACCCTGAGCTACCGGCAGAGGTAGTTTTCCATCTTTTTGGTTTTCCTATCACCAATAGTGTCATTGGTGCCTGGTTGACGATTATTGTCCTGGTCGGCTTTTCCTTTCTGGTGAGCCGCCGGCTAAGGCTGGTACCGGGGAGATTACAGGCCTTTTTGGAATTTATCGTGGGGGCACTGCTCAGTTTTTGTCAGAGTGTCGCCGGGGAGAAGAATGGGCGCCGGTTCTTTCCGATAGTGGCAACCATTTTTCTCTTTGTTATCTTTAATGCCTGGTTAAGCCTGCTGCCCGGATTTGGCTCGATACTGGTTCATACCGCTGAGGGGGAGGCCCATTTGCTACGGGGAGCTAATACCGATATTAACGTGCCTCTGGCTCTGGCTCTGGTTTCATTTGTCTTTGTGGAGTACTTTGGTTTCAAGGCACTGGGGATTCGTTATGGCAGTAAGTTTCTCAATATTGGCCAGTTTGCTGGCGGTCTGAAGTTGCTTTTTAAGGGTGATTTTAAGGGTGGCCTGAACGGGCTATTTCTCGGCGTCATTAATATGTTCATCGGTATTGTGGAAACGCTCAGTGAGTTTATCCGTATTATCAGTTTTACCTTTCGTCTTTTTGGTAATATGACCGCCGGGGAGATACTCCTGCTGATGATAACCTTTCTTATCCCTTTTGTTGTCTCGGTAGTCTTTTACGGACTTGAGCTTATTGTCGGCTTCGTCCAGGCCCTTATCTTTGGCGGCTTGACCCTGATATTCCTGACTCTGGCGGTGGCTTCTCATGGACATGAAGAAGCCGTTCATAATCATCATTAAGTAAAGGATAAAAAAGGAGGTAGAGAATGGATGCAGAAGTAATGAAAATGTTGGCGGTGGGGATGGCCGCCGGGCTGGGGATGCTTGGACCAGCCATCGGCTTGGGACTGATTGGCTATGGAGCGGTGACCGGTATCGCCCGTAACCCGGAAGCCAGCGGTCCCATCATGACCAATATGATATTGGTCGCCGCCTTCACTGAGGCTATTGGTATTTACGTCCTGATTATCGCCATCATCCTGGCGATGATTGTGTGATGGACGCCCTTAACTTTGTAGTGATATTTAACAGGGGGTGAATATGCAGGAAGGTATACCTCTTTCTCTTGGTATTATCATTGCCGCCGCCATTTTGGGAGTGACCTTTATCGGTGGCATGGTACTCATGGCAGTACTTGCTGCTTAAGCGTCGATGGCAGTCCCGGGGACTGCCCTTGAGGAGGCATTGATGGAAGGTCTAGCCGGGCTTGGCATAAATCTGCCAACACTGCTAGCACAGGTTGTCAATTTTATTATCCTCTTCGGGCTGCTTTATCTGTTTGCCTATAAGCCGGTGCTGAGGATGCTCGATGAGCGCTCCCGAAAGGTCAGCGAAAGCATGGCGCAGATAGAGCATATCAAGGAGAGGGATGCTCAGGCTGAGGAAGAGGCCAAAAAGCGGATTGAGGCCGCCAGCAAGGAAGGGCAGGAGCTAATCAGCCGGGCGGTGCGAACTGGCGAGGAGGTCAGGCGGCAGGCGCAGGCGGAGGCGAAGAAGGAAGGTGAATCTCTGGTTGCCCGGGCGCGGACGGAGATTCAGCGAGAGCGTGACGAAGCGATTAGCGAGTTGCGCCAGGCGTTTGCCGAGCTAACCATATTAGCCGCGGAGAAGGTTATTGAGAAGTCGCTGGATAAAGAAGCACACCGTCAGCTTATTGAGAAAACACTAGCGGAAAGCAGTAGCCTGAGAAAGAGTTAGTCATTCTGTTCAGGGAGACATTGTGGCCAGAAAAGCTTATGCCAGGCGCTACGCGCAGGCTGTGTTTCGTATCGCTCAGCAACGAGGCGAGCTAGAGAGATGGCAATCTGACATGGTCAAGATTGCCCGTCTGGGTGAGGATGCTGATTTTGTTGCTTTGCTGGAGAATCCCAAGGTTCGTTTAAACGATAAAATCAAGCTCCTTTCCGGGCAATTCATTGAGGTGAACCCGTTAGCTCTCAATCTGGTTTACCTGTTGATTGCCCGAGGGCGGTTAGGTATGGTTGCTGATATTGCTGATGAATACCAGCGGTTCCTGGATAGCTATCATGGTATCGAGCGAGCCGAGGTGATTACGGCTGTCCCCCTTGATGATAAGGACAAGCTGCATCTAGCCGAGCGTCTCGCTGCTATCGTGGGCAAGCAGGTGATTATCAAGCCGGAGGTAGATGCGAAGCTGCTGGGTGGGGTTGTGGCCCGGGTTGGTGGTAAGCTGCTGGATGGCAGCACCCGCACCCGGCTGGAGACGCTGAAGCGACAGATAAGTGGGATGGCGAGATAGCCAAATGGAGAATCAAAGAGAGGTGAAGCCTCTCTTACATAACTTCTCCCCCTCTCCTTTGAAGGAGAGGGGGACTCAAGAGGGTGAGGTGCACTAAATGACAACAAGAGGACAGGATATTGTTTCGGTAATCAAGCAGCAAATTGAGCAATTTGGCCTGCCAGCCACGATGGTCGATATTGGCACGGTGATTGAGGTCGGGGATGGCATTGCCCGTATCCATGGTTTAACCGCCGCCAAGTATAACGAGCTGCTCCAGTTTCCCAAAGGTGTCATGGGAATTGCCATGAACCTGGAAGAGGAAAGTGTGGCGGCGGTTATCCTTGGCGACTATACCAGTATCAGGGAAGGGGATGAGGTACGATGCACCGGCCGTATTGCTGAGGTGCCCGTCGGTGCCGCCCTTATTGGACGAGTCGTTGACCCGCTGGGTCGTCCTCTGGATGGCAAGGGTGCCATCAAGACGGACAAGACCAGACCCATCGAAAGGATAGCGCCGAATGTCGCCCAGCGCCAGCCAGTGAGGAGCCCGGTGCAAACCGGGATTAAGGTTGTGGACAGTCTGGTTCCCATCGGTCGCGGACAGCGAGAGCTTATTATCGGCGACCGCTCCACCGGTAAGACGGTGCTCACCCTGGATACCATCATTAACCAGAAAGGTGGTGACCTCATTTGCATCTATGTCGCCATCGGGCAGAAGACATCCAAGGTGGCACGGCTAGTGGCGACACTGGAGCAATATGGAGCGATGGAGCATACCATCGTGGTGGCAGCTAATGCCGCTGATTCGGTAGCCTTACAATATCTGGCTCCTTATGCCGGCTGTGCCATGGGCGAGGAGTTCATGGAGCAAGGCAAGGATGCCCTGGCAGTCTATGATGACCTTTCCAAGCATGCCTGGGCTTACCGCCAGCTTTCGCTTTTGCTGCGCCGTCCCCCGGGACGGGAAGCCTATCCCGGAGACGTTTTCTACCTGCATAGCCGACTGCTGGAAAGAGCAGCCAAGTTATCTGATGAGCTTGGTGGTGGCTCACTTACTGCCTTACCCATTATTGAGACGCAGGCTGGTGATGTGTCAGCCTATGTTCCTACCAATGTTATTTCCATTACCGACGGCCAGATTTACCTGGAATCAGACCTGTTCAATGCCGGTCAAAGGCCGGCCTTGAATGTCGGCTTATCCGTCTCCCGGGTAGGTGGTTCTGCCCAAACCAGAGCGATGAGGCAGGTGGCAGGCAGGCTCAGACTGGAGCTGTCTCAGTACCGGGAGCTGGCGGCCTTTGCCCAGTTTGGCACCTCGGAACTGGACCCGTCTACCAGGGCTCAACTGGAGCGCGGACAAAGGACAACTGAAGTATTGAAGCAAATCCAGTATACCCCGATGCCGGTAGAGAAGCAGGTGATGATTCTCTATTGTGCCATTAACGGCTATCTGGATGATATACCGATAGCTCAAATAGCCACTTTTGAGTCTAACTTCCATCGTTCTATGGAAGCAAATCACCCGGAAATCGGTCAGGTTATTGCCAAAACTAAGGAGCTAATTCCTGAGACTGAGGAGAAGCTGAAGGTAGCAATCCAGGAGTTCAAGCAGAGTTTCAAAAGGTAAGAAGGGGTGTAGCCCCTTTAAGATAAATCTTCCCATTCCCCTTGAAAGGGGATAAAGGGAATAGGGTTATCAAAACTAAGGTGGTGAGGTCAATACGGAGAGGGAAGAGATTGACACAATGTGGGAGCATATCAGGGCTCTGGAAGAGAACCAGCTCAGAGTTTCTAAAGAGTTAGCGTTGCAGAGTATGTTTTCGGCACGAACTCAGGTTGGTTTCATGTCCGTGCTGAGGCATCAAGACGAAGCCTTTGACTCGTATGTCAGCCCGAAATTAAAACAAGCCGCCCAGGAGCTTGCCAGCGCTCAGAATGTTACGGAAGTGGTCGAACTGATGCGCCAGTTTTGTGGTGATTGTATGGACTTCTCAAGCTCGCTCAGGTAATGTGAAAGAGTATGGCTAATATCCGTTTGATTCGCCGGCGTATACGTGGTGTGCAAAACATTGCCAAGATTACCCGGGCAATGGAGATGATTGCCACCTCGAAGATGAGAAGGGCTCAGGAACGCGGTCTGGCCGGACGGCCTTACGCTGAGAAGATTCGGCAGGTAATTGCTGACCTGGCTGCCCTGCCCCAGGGGGACGTGGCGCCGCATCCCTTACTCCAGCGGCGCCCGGTTGCCCGAATCGCCATCGTGCATATCACCCCCGACCGCGGATTGTGTGGTGGCCTTAATACCAGTATCAACCGCCGGGCGACCAGTTTTATCCTGGAGCATAAAGTACCATGCAGCTTTATTGGGGTTGGTCGTAAGGGGCTTGAGTTTATGAGGCGGTATGCCCGCGATGTCCGTGCCGAGTTCACCGGGCTTGGTGACAAACCGACCTTACTGGATACTCTCCCCATCTCCCGTATTATCATTGACGATTATAGCAACGGCCTTATCGATGCGGTCTATATCAGTTACGCTCAGTTTGTCTCTACCATGGTGCAAAAGTCGGTGGTGCTGCCGGTACTGCCCATTGAACCGGCGGTGATACCCAGGTCGCAAAATGTAGACTATATCTATGAACCTGCTCCGGCAGCGGTGCTGGCCGGGCTCTTACCACGGTTTGTTGAGATGCAGATTTATCATGCTATTCTCGAATCTATCGCCAGTGAACAATCAGCCCGAATGGTGGCGATGCGTAATGCCACTGATAATGCCAGCGAGCTGGTTGGTGACTTAACTCTGATGTACAATAAAGCTCGCCAGGAAGCAATTACCAAAGAGCTTCTCGATATTAGCGGTGGGGTTGCCGCGCTGTCTTAGCTGGAGGAGGAACTTTATGGCCAAAGGTAAAGTAGTTCAGATAATCGGCACGGTGGTTGATATTGAGTTTCCACCGGATGAATTGCCGGCGCTTTTTAATGCCATCGATATCACCAGGGATGGTCATAAGATTGTGCTTGAAGTCCAGGAGCACATCGGGAATAATTGGGTACGCTGCCTGTCTTTCTTGCCGACCGATGGGCTGGAGCGAGGCGCTGAAGCCGTCGATACCGGAGCCGCACTGAGCGTACCCGTAGGCAGAGCCTGCCTGGGGCGACTCTTTAACGTGCTGGGTGAGCCTCTGGATAATATCGGTGAGGTTAAGGCTACCGAAAGCTGGCCGGTGCATCGTCCATCACCGTCGCTGGAAGACCAGAAAACCACCACCGAGATACTGGAGACGGGACTAAAGGTGGTTGATTTAATTACTCCCTTTACCAAGGGTGGCAAGGTGGGCGCCTATGGTGGTGCTGGGGTGGGTAAGACGGTTATTATTATGGAGCTTATCCGTAACATTGCGACCGAGCACGGCGGTTTTTCAGTTTTTACCGGCATCGGGGAAAGGTCTCGTGAGGGCAATGACCTCTGGCTGGAAATGAAGGCTTCGGGCGTTATTGACAAGACCGTTCTCGTCTTCGGTCAGATGAATGAGCCGCCGGCAGTTCGCCTGCGCATCGGGCTGACCGGATTGACCATGGCCGAGTATTTCCGCGATGTCGAGGGTCAGGATGTTTTGCTCTTTATTGATAATATCTACCGCTATACCCTGGCCGGTATGGAGGTTTCGGCACTGCTGGGGCGGATGCCTTCAGCCGTGGGCTATCAGCCAACCCTGGCCACTGAGGTTGGTGAGCTGGAGGAAAGAATTACCTCCACCAAGAAAGGCTCGATAACCTCATTCCAGGCGGTTTATGTTCCCGCGGATGACTATACCGACCCCGGGGTGGCGACGACCTTTGGTCACCTCGATGCCGTGGTGGCACTGGAAAGGTCGATTGCCGAGCAGGGCTTATACCCGGCGGTTGACCCGTTAACGTCGACCTCTCGTATACTTACCCCGGATGTTGTCGGTGAAGAGCACTATCAGGTAGCCCGGGGGGTACAGCAGGTGCTACAGCGCTATAAAGACCTCCAGGATGTCATTGCTATCCTTGGTATCGAAGAGCTGAGTGAGGTGGATAAGCTTACCGTGGCCAGGGCTCGCCGGATACAGAGATTCCTATCGCAGCCAATGTTTGTCACTGAGGTTTTTACCGGCCGCCCGGGGAAGTATGTACCGGTAAAAGAGACCGTGCGCGGCTTTAAGGAGATTCTGGAGGGCAAACACGATGATATACCGGAGCAGGCCTTCTACATGGCCGGCACGATTGATGACGTCGTAGAGCGGGCAAAAAGTCTGAAGGTATAGAGTAATGGGTCTAAAGCTTGATGTTGTTACTGCCGAGCGGGTGGTCTATTCTGAAGAGGTAGACATCGTTATTGCCCCGGGTGCTGAGGGTGAACTGGGCATACTACCTCATCATGCCCCGCTCATGACGATATTACAGCCGGGCGAGTTGCGGGTGAAGAAGGGTGGGGAGGAGGTATCACTGGCCATTAGCGGTGGCTTTCTTGAGGTAAGGCCTGACCGTGTTATCGTTCTGGCGGATGCCGCCGAGAGGTCTGAGGAAATTGACACGGCCCGGGCGGAGGCCGCCAAGCAGCGAGCTCAAGAGCGGCTTACTCATCCCGCCACAGGCGTTGACCTGGCTCGAGCAGAGGCAGCACTACACCGTTCACTAACGCGACTTCATGTCGCCGCAAAGAGACGGCGCCGAGGCTTGTGAGACTGCTGGAATAACCGTTTACTTAACAGCCCAACAGGAAGACAAGAGTAACTTACTAATAATCTCATTATAGAATCGACTCAGGACATGGGTGATGCTATTCAAATAGGAGCATGTCATTCTGGCGAAGGCCAAAATCCAGATACCCCCCACCGCCCTGGATTCCAGCTTACGCTGGAATGACAATTATTGAACGTATACGGACTATTATGAGACACCTAGTAAGTTAGTCGGGGGTGAGAAAACACCGGCTCCGATTGGTCGTAGCTATTCCTGGCCATTGAGAAAGGGGTTCCCGGCACGCTCGTTACCGATGGTACTTTCCGGCCCATGACCCGGGTAAACGATGGTGCTATCAGGCAGTACCATGAGCTTGGTAACGATGGCATCGATGAGCTGCCGATGACTGCCGCCGGGCCCGTCGCTCCGCCCGACACTAAAGTTGAAAAGGCTGTCACCGCTAAAGACGACGCCTCCCCCCATCAGGCAAATACCACCCGGTGTGTGGCCGGGCGTGTGTAGCACCAGAAAACGCAGGTCGCCAACTTCGATACTATCGCCCCCCTTGAGCAACCGCTCCGGTTGAGGGAAAGCCGGTGCAGCAATTGGTGAGGAGACACTGGAAGGGCGTCTCACCTGGAGAGTCCTGGCATCATCAGCATGAATCGCCAGTTCGGCGCCGGTGGCCGTCTTCACTTCTGCCAGTGCACCCATATGGTCCATATGAGCGTGCGTTAAGACGATAAGCTTTATGTCTAGTCCCAAATCCTTGACTATTTGTAGAATCCACCCGCCTTCGGCCCCCGGGTCAATTATCATGCCTGCCTTGCTCGATTCAGCACCAACAATATAGCAGTTAGTGGCGTAGCTCCCGACTTCCAGCCTCTCAATAATCACTTTACCATCCGCTCATCTAATAATAAGACTCAACTGATACGCGATTAGATGGCTATTTTACCATTAAATCAGACTCTCGGCAAGCCACCGAAGACTCCGGCGCTGTTTGTAAGGTCGTTTATTAACCTCACCCCCTTAATCCCCCTCTCCTGGAAGGAGAGGGGGACATAGAGAAAGAGGGGCGTTAGCCCCTCTTGGACGCCCCGCAGTTTAGCTCTCCTTACATGGAAGTCCTTCCTATGGAAGGATAAGAGAGAGGGCATAAGCCCCTCTCAAAAATGATTCTGTACTTCTGCATGGCAAGAGGAAAGGGACAAAATTTAAGAGAGGGGCGAAGCCCCTCTCTTTCTATTACTCCCCCTTCCCTTGGTAAGGGAAGGGGGTCAGGGGGATAGGTTACGGAACAATCTCTATTTGCCTATGGTTGAAACGGTTAGCTGGCTCAGACGGGTCTGAGTAAGCCCTGCCGCTACCCACAATTGGTCTCCTATGCTAGAATACAGTCAGGAGTTTACGTGTCGCTTTCGCAGGTGGCATGATAAAAGCAATCTTTTAACGAGGAGGTAGTAATGAAAATAGACCCGCGAAGTTTGACCCAGCAGGATTCATCCCATCTACTGACGGATATTGTTGTCCCACGACCTATCGCCTGGGTTTCGACGGTGGATAAGCGTGGCATCTTTAATCTGGCGCCGTTTTCGGCTTACGGCATGATAAGTACCAAACCGATGGTGGTCGGCTTTTCCGTTGGCTCAAATAGAGATGGCCAAAAGAAAGACACTCTCCGCAATATTGAGTCAACCAGAGAGTTTGTTATCAATGTGGTTACCGAAGAGATGGCGGAGGCAATGAACACCACCTCAGCGCCTTATCCCAGTGAGGTCAGCGAATTCGAAAAGGCCGGACTCACGCCTCTAAAGGCCGAGCTGGTCAAAGCGCCGATGGTAGCTGAGTCACCCGTCAATATGGAATGTCGCGTTCTACAGATTCTGGAATTCGGGAAAGACCCCCCCTACAGCCTGATAATTGGTGAGGTTCTGCGAGTACACGTTGCTGATGAGTGCTATGACAAAGTCAATAAGCGAGTCTCGGGGCTAAAAGCAGTTGCCCGGCTCGGTGGAGATGGAGACCTCTATTGCCGTACCCGGGACACGTTTCAAATGAAGCGGCCATCCCTTTGATTATCGCTGATGCTGAGTAATGGGGTTAGGGGAATAGGGTATGAAACAATCTTATGATATAATAAGGCAATCTTGCTGGAGAAAATTGATAGTATCTCGGAGAAGCAATCATGGCCATTTCACCGGAAGTAAAGCAGGAAAAACTGAATATAGAGTCGGTCGCCTGGGGTGACCTGACCTGGATTGACATTGAGCCACCGACGCCGCGGGAAATGGCATATCTGGCCAAGAATTACCCATTTCATCCCTATGATTTGGATGACTGTCTCAGCCGGAAGCAGCGCCCCAAGCTGGATGAATATGAAGACTATCTCTTTTTTATCTTCCACTTCACGATATACAACAAGGAGACACGGGTAAGCACGCATGACCAGGTATCCGTATTCCTCGGTGAGAAATACCTGATTACCATGCACAGCGGGCGGCTCAAGCCGTTAGTCAAGCTATTCCACGATTGCCAGGTCAATGAAGAGGCACGGCAAGATAATCTCAGTCATGGTTCTGGCTTTGTCCTCTACCGCATCATTGACAGAGCCGTTGATGCCTATTTCCCTATCCTGGATAAAATCATTGACCTTATGGAAGATGTGGAAGAAGTCGTCTTTGATGAAAATGTCGAAGCTGCCCTGGAAGTTGCCAGTCTACGCCGTAACATTATCACGCAACGGCGCATTATGTTTCCCGTGCGCACCGCTGTGGCCGAGCTGGAGAGCAAGCTAAAACGGTTCAGTAAGATAGACATGAGCGTCTATCTGGGTGACCTGATGGACCACATGAACAAAATATGTGAAACACTGGATGAATGTAAAGAGACCATCGAGGTGTTCAAGGATGCCGATTATGTTTTAGGCGCCGACCGCCTTAATCGGATTATGCGAGTGCTAACGATTATCAGCACTATTATGTTGCCACTCATAGTTATCTCAGGCTTGTGGTCGATGAACATCCCCCTACCCTTCGGGGCTAACCCTGGGGGTAGTCCCTATTTCTTCGGTGTTATGGTGGTTACATTGCTCAGTGTAGTCGTCGCTATGCTCTATTTTTTCCACCGTAAGCGCTGGATTTAGCATGAAAGTCTCATACCGCCTGGTCTTTGTGGCCGCGCTCTTCGTTACTTCTCTCCTCACCGCCAATATCGTCGGCGTCAAGCTCTTTAGCCTCACAGGCTCCATCGCGCTGCCGGCGGCGGTTATCCTTTTCCCGCTGAGCTATATCCTTGGTGACATTCTCACTGAGGTCTACGGCTACCGGCAGGCGAGAAGGGTCATCTGGATTGGTTTCCTTTGCAATCTCGTTTTTGTTATCGTGGCCACCATTGGCCGGTTTTTGCCGCCGGCCCCCGGCTGGGCCTGGCAAGAATCTTATGAGACAATTCTGGGTTACACCCCGCGGCTGCTCGTTGCCTCCTTTGCCGGTTACCTCGCCGGTGAGTTTGGCAACTCCTTCGTCCTGGCCAAGATGAAGATTCTAACCCGGGGACGCTGGCTGTGGAGCCGAACCATTAGCTCAACTATTGTGGGACAAGGGCTGGATACGGTCATATTTATTCCCGGAGCTTACTTCGGAGCTCCTTTCTTTATGCCGATGATGATTCTGTATCACTGGCTGGCCAAGGTCGCTATTGAAGTGGTGTTTACGCCCGTCACCTACGCTGTCGTCAACTACCTGAAGAAAAAAGAGGCGATTGATACCTATGACGACGAAACCAGGTTCAACCCCTTCGTCATTTCAGAGTAGCGGTGATGGTTTATTAACCTCGCTCTCTCATTCTCCCTAGAGCAAGAAGGTTCTGTTTGCATTTGGTTGATTCTGCTGTCATTGCGAGCGTAGCGGCGAAGCAATCTCAAAGATTTATACGGATTGCTTCGCCCCGATTTCATCGGGGCTCGCAAAGACAACACCAACCAACACCGGATACTACCGAAACAACCTAAAGGTTGACCGTAGCCTGGCATATTGCTACACTTCAAATTACCGTCGGCTAAGGATGATGCGGTGAAAATTTTGAGTGTTGAGCAAATGCGTCAGGTCGAGCAGGCTGGTGCTAAGCTCGGCTTGCCCGCCAGCGTGCTTATGGAAAATGCCGGTAAGGCGGTGGCGGAAGAGGTCAGACGGCTCCTCGGCGCTATCGACCGGCAGACTATCCTTATCCTGATTGGGCCGGGTAACAACGGTGGGGATGGGTTGGTGGTGGCTCGCTATCTGCATGACTGGGGAGCAAAGGTCAGCCTCTATCTTCCTGGCCCGAGGCCACCGGACACTAATCTTGAGTTGGTGCGACAGCGAAACATAATCTGTGTTGACGCCGCTGAAGATGGAAACCTGAACCGGCTGGCAGAGCTGTTGTCACCGGCGACGGCCATCGTTGATGCTCTTTTCGGCACGGGTAAGAGTCGCCCGCTGGGTGGCGCTTACCTACCAACCCTGGAGAGAGTGAGTAAGGCTAAAGAGCAGCGCCCGGGTCTCCGCCTTATCGCCCTTGACCTGCCGTCTGGACTCAATGCCGATACCGGCTCTGTCGACCCGGCCTGTCTTTACATTGATAATACCATTACTCTTGGCTTTGCTAAGCCGGGGTTGTTTAATGTTCCCGGGGCAGAGAGAGCCGGCAGGCTCAGTGTCGTTGATATTGGCCTGCCCTCCTATCTGGCGGAGGCGGCTACTACCGGGCTTATCACCGATAGCTGGGTACGCTCAGTTCTCCCCAGGCGTCCACTGACGGCGAATAAAGGAACTTTTGGCCGGGTGCTGGTGGTGGCTGGCTCAATCAACTACATTGGGGCGGCCTATTTGGCTTGCAGCGGTGCCCTTCGGGTTGGGGCTGGCCTGGTCACGCTGGCCACGGCCACCAGTATCCAACCTGTTATAGCCGCCAAGCTGACCGAGGTCACCTATCTTCCCTTGCCTGAGTCTGCCCCCGGTATTATCTCTGCGCAGGCAGCCAGACTCATCCACCAGCAAATCAGTAACTACGATGTCCTGCTGGTGGGTTGCGGACTGGGGCAAAGCCAATCAGTGACAAGCTTCGTTGAGTCCACCCTTTTTGGTTTGAAGCCGGTGTCACCACGTTTGGTTCTTGATGCTGATGCTCTCAATAGTTTAGCTCGGACGCCCAATTGGTGGCAGCAACTGCCTGATAATGCTATACTAACCCCGCACCCCGGCGAGATGGCGAGGCTGACCGGCTTATCGGTAGATGAAGTGCAGGCAGATAGAGCGGCGATTATTAAAAAGCTGGCCCTGGAGTGGCAAAAGACAATTGTGCTGAAGGGAGCCTATACTGCTATCGCTGCCCCGGATGGCCGGGTTAAAATCAGTCCGCTCGCTAATCCCGGGCTGGCCTCAGCCGGTACCGGGGACGTTCTTAGTGGTGTTATTGCCGGGTTGCTGGCGCAGGGTTTATCCCTTTTTGATGCTGCCGCCGCTGGTGTTTACCTTCATGGTCAGGCCGGCGAGATGGTCAGGCAGAAGCTGGGTGATACTGGCATGATTGCTACCGACCTCCTGCCGGTATTGCCGCTGGTTATTAAGCGACTAAAAGGAGACCTGGTTGATGAACAGGTTTAGTGAGGAAAGCGATGTTACTGGCTGTTGATATTGGCAATACCAATGTTACCTACGGGGTCTTTGCTGAGGAAAAGCTTCGTGTCACCTGGCGCATGGCGACTGATGTTCACCAGATGGCTGACGAGTATGCTGCCTTGCTGCTTAACCTTTTGCGTTATCAGGGTCTTGAGCCATCGGATATTAAAGAGGCTGCCCTGTGCAGTGTTGTCCCGCCGTTGCTCCGCACCTTTCACGAACTCTTTGAGCGCTATTTTCAAATCTCACCACTGGTGGTCGGGCCTGGGGTGAAGACGGGGGTACGTATTCGTGTGGACAACCCCAGGGAGGTTGGCACTGACCGCATTGTTAATGCGGCGGCAGCCCATCACCTCTATGGTGGCCCGGTAATCATTATCGACCTGGGCACAGCCACCACCTTTGATGTTGTCTCGAAAGAGGGCGATTACATGGGTGGAGCGATTGCTCCCGGCATCGTTATTGCCGCCGAGGCTTTATTTACCCGCACTGCCGCCCTGCCTCGTGTGGAATTAGTCCGCCCCAAATCCGCCGTTGGTACCAGCACCCTGACGGCCATGCAATCAGGTATTGTCTTCGGCTATGTCGGGCTGGTTGAGGGTATCGTGGCCCGTATCCGGCAGGAGCTGGGCGAAAAAGCGACGGTCGTCGCCACCGGTGGTTACGCCGGACTGATTGCCCAGGAAACCGCCGTGATTGATAAGGTTGACGCCGATTTAACACTATTCGGACTGAGGCTCATCTATCTGATGAACAAGACGTGAACAAAGCTGTTCAATTGTCATTGCGAGAGGCACGGAGTGCCCGTGGCAATCTCCCTTTATCTAGGGTATGAGATTGCTTCGCTTCCCCTTCGCTATGCTCAGGGCTTCGGCTCACCGCAATGACAGACTAAATTGTTAAACGGTCTCTAGACTAAAGGGAGTTAAAGAGGGGCGTCAGCCCCTCTTAAGAAAAAATCTTTCCCCTTCCCCTTGTCAAGGGGAAGGGGATACAGGGGATAGGGTTGCTGTACCCAATCCAACAAGGAGGGAACGATGCTAACTAACAAGACTATTGTGCTGGGTGTCACCGGCAGTATCGCTGCCTACAAGGCGGCCGACCTTGCCAGCAAACTAACCCAGGCTGGAGCCAGGGTTGAGGTCATTATGACCGAGTCGGCGACTAAGTTTGTGGCTCCGCTGACTTTCCGCAGCCTGACCAATCGGCCGGTGGTGACGGCAATGTTTGAGCTTGCCTCTGAGTTCAGTATTGAGCACGTCGCTCTGGCTGAGGCGGCGGATGTCGTCGTTATTGCCCCGGCGACGGCTAATGTCATCGCCAAGATGGCCGCCGGTATTGCCGACGACATGCTTAGCTGCACCGTCCTGGCAACGCAGGCACCGGTGATTATCGCCCCGGCGATGCATACCGGCATGTACCAGAATCCGGTGACCCAGGATAACCTGGCGAAACTCAGGCTGAGAGGTTTCACCATTGTTGGCCCGGCTTACGGGCGCCTGGCATCGGGTGGAATGGGACAGGGGCGTCTGACCGATGTCGAAGAGATTATCGGCACGGTCAGGCTGATACTGGGTCGGAATGGTGATCTGGCCGGTAAGCGCCTCGTCGTTACCGCTGGTGGCACCCGGGAAGCGATTGACCCGGTGCGTTTCATCAGCAATCGTTCATCAGGCAAGATGGGCTACGCGGTGGCTGAGGCTGGTAGAGATAGGGGCGCCATCGTCACGCTAATTACTGCCCCTACCGCCCTGCCTGAGCCGGCAGGTATTGAGGTGATTCAGGTGGTCAGTGCCGCCCAGATGAAAGAAGCAGTGACCAAAGCGGTAGCTCAGGCGGATGCCCTGATTATGGCGGCGGCCGTTGCCGATTACCAGCCGAAGAGCTTCTCCAGGGGAAAAATCAAGAAAGTCACCACTGGCCCCAATATGAGTCTGGAGCTGGTCAGAACGCCCGATATTCTCTCGGAGACAAGGGGCAATTTTCTCCGGGTTGGTTTTGCTGCCGAGAGTGAGGACTTGATTGAGAATGCGAAAGATGAGCTGCAGCGAAAGCAGCTTGACCTGGTTGCCGCCAACGATATTACCGTCCCCGGTGCCGGCTTTGAGGTTGATACTAACATCATCACCCTCATCGACCGTGATGGCAAGACCGAAAGCCTGCCCCTGATGAGCAAGAGAGAGGTAGCCGATAAGATACTGGATAGGATGGTGGAGCTGATGAGTAAGAAACTGGGAGCTAGAGCTTAAAAGATAAATCGGAATGAAAAAGCTTCAAACTAACTACGCTTTTATTGATAGCCAGAATCTTAACCTCTCCATACGGGAGCAGGGGTGGATACTTGATTTTCGGAAATTTAGACTCTATTTAACTCGTAAGTACGATATTGCCAAAGCTTTTATTTTCATCGGGTACGTCTATGAATATCAGTCTCTGTACACTAATTTACAGAAAGACGGTTATATTCTGATTTTCAAGCCAACACTTAAATTACGAGATGGAAGAGCTAAGGGTAATGTTGATGCTGAGTTAGTTCTCCATACAATGATTGAGTATGACAATTACGACAAAGCTCTTATAGTTACTGGAGATGGCGACTTCTATTGTTTGGTAGAATATCTGACCAAGACGGAAAAACTGTTGGAACTAATGATACCAAATAAGGATAAATTCTCCTCATTATTCAGAAAAATGATGCCACACATTGTGTTTATGAATAATCTTAGAAATATGTTGGAACATAAATGAAGAGAGAGGCATTGCTGTAAGGCGAACCCTACAGATTGGCCTCTCATCGTGATTCTTGCTAAAGATTAGCAAATCCTATTAAAATTGTCAATAGTCACTTGGTAGGTAGGGGTGAAAAAATGAAAGACGAAGAAAGCCTGCCCCTGATGAGCAAGAGAGAGGTGGCCGATAAGATTCTGGATAGGGTGGTGGAGCTGCTGACCAAGAAAGCCGGAGGGTAGCTGTATGTTGCTTATAGACGGCGTTAAATACGAGCTATGGACACCACCGAGCGAAGATGAGTTCGAGAGGGTAGTGAAAGAACACGCTCAGGACATCTTTGGGGAGCAAGCCATATTCCTTGACCGGAAACAAAAACTAAAATCCTTGTCAGGGATTGGCTCAATACCTGACGGATATGTCATTGTTCTCGGAGACACGCCTCAATGGCACATCGTTGAGATGGAACTATCTTCTCATCCCTTGCATGACCATATAGTTGCGCAGGTCAGCAAGTTTATTAACGGAATAAGCACTCCGCTTAGACGTGGCGACATAATTGGGGCAATATATGGTGAGATAACCAGAGACGGCCTTTTTAAGCTGAGGGTAGAGCAGGCAATAGGTTCTGGCGAGATTTATAAGTTTCTGTCAGACCTTATGGCAAAACCACCCATATTGACTATCATTATAGAGAAAGAGACCGAAGGCTTGAGAGAAGCCATCAGTACACTTGCCCACCCCCAAATCAAGGTGGTGGAGTTCCAGACCTTCAGGAGAACAGGAGCCGAAGCAGTCCATGCTCATTTGTTTGAACCTATAC
>JAENIS010000078.1 GCA_016844285.1 Dehalococcoidales bacterium | reverse complement strand
CGGCTGATGTCGGCATTATCGCCTATGGTGTTGATATGAAGCAGGCATTTGCGAATGCGGCAAAAGCCCTCTTCAGCCTCATCACCGAGCTTGACGATGTGGAGGAGTCTATCTATCGCGACATCGAGGTAACTGCTCCCGACCAGGAAAGCCTGCTGGTAGAGTGGCTGAATGAGCTTATCTACCGGTTTGATACCGAGCAGATTCTCTTCAAGAAGTTCGACATTGACCAGTTTGAGCCGAATCATCTCAAGGCGAGAAGCTATGGTGAAAAGGTAGACACCTCAAAGCACACGCTGAAGGTAGGCGTCAAGGCGGCCACCTATCACATGCTGAAGGTCGATGGGAAGAACGGTAGCCGGGTTCAGGTACTTTTTGATATTTAGGGAGTGAGGCAATGTCAGCATCGTGGCATGGAATTGTCAAGAAGATAGACGACTACCGCTGGGAGATACCCACCAGCTACAAGCAGGGCATGAATGTGCCCGGTCTCATCTTCACCAGTGAGTCTATGCTCAGCCATATCCTGGAAGAGGAGGCTGTCCAGCAGGTGGCCAACGTGGCTTTCCTACCGGGCATTGTCGGCTATTCTCTGGCGATCCAGGGTCAAGGACGGGGTAGTATCGCCGGGGGGTGTCGGCTTTGACATCAACTGCGGTGTCCGGCTCTTACGGACCAACCTTACCGAGAAAGAGGTGAGACCTAAGATTCAACAGCTGGTGAACGAGCTTTTTGCCAATATTCCTTCCGGCTTGGGTTCGGAAGGCAAGATAAGGGTCAGTGAGAAAGAGCTGGATAATGTCCTGGTCAAGGGTAGCCGCTGGGCGGTAGAGAAAGGTTACGGTCTGCCGCAGGATACCATCGTCACCGAAGAGTCAGGCTGCCTCAAAGGGGCTAATCCGGATAAGGTCAGTATTAAGGCAAAAAAGCGTGGTATCCCCCAACTGGGAACGCTGGGTTCGGGCAATCACTTCCTTGAGGTAGGAGTGGTTGACCAGATTTATAACCATGATACCGCCAAAGTCATGGGTATCCACGATGTCGGGCAGGTGCTGGTCCTGATTCACACCGGCTCCCGGGGCTTCGGCCACGAGGTCTGTACCGACTACGTCAGGTTACTTGGTGAAGCGGTGAAGAGGTATGGCATTAACCTGCCTGACCGCCAGCTTGCCTGTGCTCCAGTCAACTCAGCGGAAGGGCAGGATTATCTAGCAGCGATGGCTTGTGCTGCCAACTATGCCTGGGCGAACCGGCAGTGCATCGCTCACTGGACAAGAGAATCATTTGCCAGGGTCTTCGGGAAGAGTGTGGCGTCACTGGGCATGGAGCAGATTTATGACGTGGCTCATAATATTGCCAAGATTGAAGAGCATACGGTAAAGGGTCAGAAATACCGCCTTTGTGTTCACCGCAAGGGAGCCACCCGTGCCTTCCCGGCCAACCACCCTGACGTTCCCAATGTCTACCGGAATATCGGCCAGCCGGTGCTCATTCCCGGAGATATGGGGCGCTGTTCCTATGTGGCCGTGGGGACGGAGAGAGCGATGCAGGAGACCTTTGGCTCCACCTGCCACGGCGCCGGCCGTGCGCAGAGCCGTTCCGCAGCCAAGCGCAGTCTCAAAGGGGCTGATGTGATGCGGGCACTGGCCGCCCGGGGAATCGTAGTTAAGGCCGGCAGCATCGCTTCGCTGGCCGAAGAAGCCTCGGAGGCCTATAAGGATGTCTCCGATGTCGTTGAGGTGACGCATCAAGCTGGCATCTCCCTCAAGGTAGTGAAGTCAGTACCGATGGGGGTAATCAAAGGATAGAAAGTTAGAAATCCATCCCCTGACCCTCTTCTCTTGCCAAGGGAAGGGGGAGTTAAGCAAAAGAGAGGGGGCTTAGCCCGTAGGGGAATCCCCCTGGTTCCCCCTTTGCCAAAGGGGGAACTTCTCCCTTTCTTAAAGAGAGACCGAGAGGGATTTTAATAAAGGGCGTCTAAGAGGGGCGAAGCCCCTCTTTCTCTATTTCCCCCTCTCCTGAGTAGGAGAGGGGGATTAAGGGGGTGAGGTCATCCATAATTGGTAATGTGTGCTAAAGTAGTCATTGGTTCAGTAATTAACCAGACAAACTGCTAGGCCGGGATCCCCTTCCGGGCAAGCAACACACTGACGAAAGCATCCAGCTTACTCTCAAAGTCTGTCTGGTTATACTTTGCCGAATCAAGACAATAGCCGTCGATGAGCAGGGTGGGGATATTAAGCTCCTCTTCCAGCCTATCGGCAACAATCCGGCCACAGCCTATCTCCGGCATACAACCGGAGAGCATGAAATAGATGACGCCATCGAGGTGCAACTCGCGGCAGTTCTTCAGGATACGTTGTGCCTTCGGGCCGGGCGTTCGGCCTTGCGTACCTTCGGCCGCCTGACTGGCCATATACTCCAGCGGGCTGAGCCGCCGGCCATATTTCTTCTCATCGTCCAGTGTCACGTATTCTCGCCTTTCGCCGCTAGCCATGCCAGCGTCATAGACCGGCACGGCCACGCCACGGCTCTCCAAAAAGCTGAAGGGGTCAGCATAGAAGGGAGCACTGACCACCCACATCACGCGAGCTTTCTCATCGGGGAGGGCACCGATGCCCTTTTCAATCTTGTCCCTCATCTCTTTCCGAATGAGCTCATAATACTCAATATAGCGTGGGTCATCCAGAAGCTCGCGACCGGCCATGCGCAGGGCGTCTTTGCCGGAAATGGGACACGGCACTCGCTTCTTCAACTCGTAAATCTCCATCTGAAGAGAATGATTTGCTTCTATCTTCCGCTGATACTCGCCGAGCTTGGCTTCATCAAACTTTATCCCCGGTACAGTTTCGGCGACGCTAACCAACTCACGGAACTGCTTGAGCAGATACTGAAATCCGTCTTCACCACGGTCCTCAATCGGAAAGTCCATCGCGTAAGTCGCACACTTAAAGTGCTCTGCTATCCAGTAGGAGCCATAGGTAATCGGGAGACATTCGCCACTAAAGCAGGTGACAAAGCTAGGTGGGGGCCACTCGCCACTGAAGGCGAGGCCCATCTCTACCTGGATGCGGTCACAGGTGTTATCGGGGTAACCGCGCTGCCGGGCTATTTCAAAGTATTTTGGGGCACTACTGCCGGCTCTATCCGCCGTCATCGGTAAGTGCAGGACTTGAAAGCCCATCGCCCGGAAAAGCTCGGGCTGAACACCACCGCCGGAGAGATAAGCAAAGGGCACCCCTTCCTTCCAATCCTTCAACTGCCTCTTGCGGAAATCCAGCCACATCTCATAGAGCAGCAGGTTAGACTTGAGCTTGTGTGGGTCCGGGTTTTCTCTAATCCGCTTCACCCTCCGCTCGTATTTGGCGACTTCGTCTTCTAAGAAATTCATCGTCCCCTCCTTTGATTAAGAATTCTCGTTGAGGCTACTAGAAATGCCTCCTGAAATTGGTCATCTATCCTCTTTAACTAAAGGCGTTCCGCCAGGATTTCAGTGAAAGCCTCGACGCGGGTGCGTAGTTGACCAACGCTGCCCAGGTAATACTCCCGTTGAATGGTGAGGAGAGGAATACCGGCCGCTTCCAGTTGGTCTCTCAAGTAGGGCGTTCCGAAGACGCGCGGGTAAGAGTAACTCAGGGTAAAGTTGACTACCCCGTCTATCTTCCATTCCTTAACCCATTCTATCATTTGGCTTACCTGCCCCTTCCAGAAGAGCATACGAGGACAGGCTGGGCGGCTGAGATACCGTTCGGCCAGAGCCGCAACCGGGTCTCCGTTGACGGCCACTTCTTTCCAGAAGTAGCGGCTACCCGTATCCATGTCATCCATCGCTACCAGGGCACCGGCATCCTCGATGAGAGCAATATAGGCCGGGTTATCCAGGCGGTCAGCACTCACCAGTAGCCGGGGACGCAGATTGGCCATCGCCGGACGGCGTGTCTCCAGGTAGGGCAGCAGTGCTTCCAGTTCGGTGATATACTCATCCTTGGGCATAACCAGGGCGGCGGTAGTCAGTCCCAGGGTTTCCGCCCCGGTAAGGGGAGGCACGTCCCGCTTCTTCATTTCATAGACCCTGGTGAGGAGAGAGCGCATCTTGTTGTAAACTCCGATGGCTTCAGCTAAAGCCTGGTCAGTAATCTTAACCCCACAAAATTCCTCAACACCTTTCTTGAGTCCGGCGACATTGGCGGTAAACTCAAGACGGCTTATGCCTGAATCCTTCACCGGAACATGAAGCTGATGGCGGAAGGACATTAGTTTCAGGTGTGTCCACTGCGACCAAAGAACACGCCGGTCGTCATCCCAGTCACTACCGACCGCCCCGTCAAGGAAATCCAGTTGTCCCGACATGAATGATTCCAGAACATGAGCGCAATAGCGGCAGGTGTTTGGTGGCCGGTAGACGGAAGCTAGCGGTACGTTCTGCCGCCAGGTACCGAAGATGTGCCAGGGGAGTGCTCCGGCAGCGTAAATAATCTCCTCTGGAATGTAGGCATCAACCAGGCCAATCACCTTCTTGCCTTGGGTTTTCCATTCCCTGGCCCAGTTAAACCGGTTAGTTTCCTGGCCGGCCTCGACGAGTCTCTTGAGCCGCTTCTCGGCGGTTGCCGTATTCTGTGCCATTTAAATCTCCTTATGCAGAGCTAGATAAAATATGAGGGAGGAGAATGCTATCAACTCATGGTAGAATATATGGAAATATTTGTCAAACCTACCATAAAGGTCGTTTTAGCAACCTATCCCCCTAAACCCCCTTCCCTTACTAAGGGAAGGGGGAGTGTAAGTAAGAGAGGGGCTTCGCCCCTCTCTAAATCTCTTCCCTCTCCCCTTAACAAGGGGAGAGGGATAAAGGGTGAGGAGTTGTTAAACAGTTTCCCATTAAGAAGCAGGCTAAGCAACTACCGTTTACAGTCGATAAGCGATAAGGCACTCCATCTTGGAGTGCCTTATCGCTATTATGCCCTATTCTTAAATATTTTTACCGATGTTTGAACCAAGCGGAAAAGGTCGGCATATAAGGCGATGGTAGTGGGGTGGAGATACCAATATCGACATTAGGTCCCATAGCGGCCATCACCGGGACGAGGGCAATTGACAGCTCCGTGTAACTTTCAGCCCCGGTTTTGATTATCTGAGGCAGCATCTCCTTCCTCTTGGCTGCGTCTGTCTCACTCTGGACGGCATCGATTTGCTTATCTAGCTCAGGCATGGCCCCAGGTGCAATCAGAGTGGCGCTATTCAAAACACTATGCCAGGCCTTCATGTCTCGCGGGGTAATGCCATATTGGCTGCCCGGATTGCGATAGGTACTGATTTGCCCGAGGAACGGGTCAGCCGGTCCCTTGCGCCAGGCGGTATAGCTGGCAAACTCAATGGGGGTTATCTCGGATTTCACCCCTACTGCTCTCCAGTAGCCGTCGATTATCTCGGCCATCTTGGGTAGCCAGGGAACACCCGGGGCGGCGAAAGTGAATAGCTTGGTGCTGAAGCCATCGGCATAGCCTGCCTCCTTGAGCAAACGCTTCGCCTCCACTGGGTCATAGCGGTACATCTTGTCGGCATAGTCTTGCCAGTAAGGGACATCAATATCAATCGAGGACGGGACAACGCAGGGAGGCATCGCCCGGCTAGCCTTGCCCATGAAGAAGGTTTTCAGCATCTCATCCCGGTTGATTGCCAGGCTAAGTGCCTGCCTCACCTTGATATTAGTAATCGGTTTGCCGGCCATCCTGGCGTCGTAGGCACCAAAGATGTGAATTTTAGGTACGGCAAAATCAGAGGCAAAGGTTTTGAAGCCGCTGCGTTCCAGGTCTACGCTATTCTCTAAGCCGACATCAATGACATCAGCGGCCCCGGTTTTTAACGATGCCACCCGGGTCGTCTCATCGGGCATCACTATCAGCACCAGCTTCTTGAATTCAGCCGTTTTCTTCCAGTGCGTACTCAGTGCCTCATACTCAAGAAAGTCTCCGGAGATAGTGCGCACAAACTTAAAGGAGCCACTGCCTACCGGGTGACGTTCAAAGTAGTCCATGCCATTTTTTTCAATGTAATCCTTGGGCATCACGAAACCCTGACCCGGCGGCCCTTGATGGCTCGTGTATGGGAGGAATGGCGCTTTGCCCTTGGTGAAGATGCGTACCGTATAATCATCAACCAGCTCGACACGGTCGACGTAAGTTCTCGTCTCAGGCGAGTAGGCATCCTTGGCTACATATCGCTCGATGGTGAACTTGACGTCATCCGCCTTCAAGTCTTCGCCATTATGAAACTTAACCCCCTGGCGAATCGAGTAAGTCCAGGAAAGACCGTCTGCCGCCATTTCCCACTTTACCACTATTGAGGGCGATAGCGGACCATCTATTGTCTCCTTAAAGAAAAGCAAATCCATAAAGGGCGCTATCTGCGTGCCGACGGTGGTGGCAGTGCCTATGCCCGGGTCAAGCCTTTCCAGACCAAGTGTGCCCAGGGCGATTCTTAATTCCCCGTAGGGACCGGCGGGTGTTGCTGCTGGTTTCGGTGTCGGGGTAGGTGTAGGTGTAGGTGTAGGTGTAGGGGCAGGTGTAGGTGTAGGGGCAGGTGTAGGTGCTGGCTTACCACAACCAGCCACAGCTAGTACGATGGCCAGCCCTGATACGACGACTAATTTGACTAACCATGAAGTCCTCATCTCAACTCTCCTCCACATGTTTCATTGGCCGTCATGTTATAGCATGAAACACGTTGACTGTCAATGCTTCTCCAGTCTCGGTTCGAGGCTACTGATAAGAATCGACTAAATGATAAATTTAGTTAGTTTAGGGGTTTGACAGTCTTCTCAGTTAAAGCTATACTTGAGCATTAGTAGTTGTGGTACCATGGGGAAATTGGGTAATAGTTTATTGGTTAACTGACCGAGAGCGTTAAGGAGGCTAGTCATGAAGGGTAGATTAAAGGGCAGCAAATTTGTGGCTGCGGTACTTAGTTTGATGATGCTTACTGTCGGGTTTGGCGGCACCCCGGTGCAGGCGGCTTCCTATCCCTTCTCTGATAATGTCGAGGTGCCCACCGCCAATAACTGGGTGGCGGACCCCCCGTGGGCGAAAATGACCACCGATGCCCATAGTGCCAACACGAGCTGGACAGACAGCCCGGGCGGCTATTACGCCAATAACGCCAATGTGGCTCTGACACTGGCTACCCCGGTCGCTCTCCCTTCAGGGGGAAAGCCTCAACTCAAGTTCTGGCATCACTACCAGCTAGAAGCTGGCTTCGACTTCGCCTACGTTGAGCTATCCACTGATGGTGGTGCTAACTGGCCTAATCGCTTAGCCACTTACTCCGGGACAATCACTGCCCCCTACCGGCTGGGACAAACCTCAGTGAAGTCAGTAGAAACACCCCAGAGCACTTCTCCAGAACCCTGGGTATTCGAACAGCTCGACCTTACCAGCTATGCCGGGCAGAGCAATGTTAAGATTCGCTACCGGCTGGTCAGTGATAATAGCGTCGCGCGGGATGGATGGTGCCTTGATGATATTGGCATTGCGGAGCTTCCACCGGCGGTAACCATGAACGCAACGTCTAATCCAACACAAACCAGCCTTAGCCTCAGCTGGTCACAGAGCACGGCGCCCGATTTCGCCAG
>JAENIS010000077.1 GCA_016844285.1 Dehalococcoidales bacterium | reverse complement strand
CTTTTACCTGTCCTGATTGTAATGATAGTTGGGAAGTGGGGAACGTGAGTAGCCCGATAAAGTTTGGCACCGATGGCTGGCGCGGCGTTATCGCTGAAGATTTTACCTTCGCTAATGTGCGTGCCTGTGCCCAGGGAGTTGCCAGCTACCTCAAGCGGGCTGCCTTAGCCCCCCGTGGGCTAATTATCGGCTATGATACCCGCTTTGCCTCGGAGGATTTTGCTGCTGCCGCCGCCGAGATTATTGCTGGTAACGGGATAAAGGTCTACCTCTGTCCCAAAGCGGCGCCAACTCCGGTCATCAGCTTTGGTGTGCTGACTCGACAAGCGGGCGGGGCGATTATTATCACCGCCAGCCACAATCCGGCCGCCTGGAACGGCTTTAAGTGTAAATCTGAGTCCGGCTCCAGTGTCCCCCCCGAAGTTACCGATGAAATCGAAAAACATATCTCCGATGCTCTCGCCACCGGCAGGATAGACAAGCTGCCACTGGCCAAAGCCCGGGAGCAAAGGCTCGTCGAATACCTTGACCTGGCGCCGCTCTATTTTGACCATATTGCCAGGCTGGTTGACCTGGATAGCCTGCGCCAGGCGAAGATTAAGGTAGTGGTTGACGCCATGTACGGTGCCGGTGCCGGCTATCTCAAGGCGTTGGTAGGTAAAGGTACCATCGACCTTGTCGAGATAAACGGGGAGCGTAACCCGCTCTTTCCGGGGATTGAGCGCCCGGAGCCAATTGGCCCCAACCTGGTCAAGCTTATGGCTACGGTCAGGGAGAGCGGGGCCAATGTTGGTCTTGCCACCGATGGCGATGCTGACCGCATCGGTGTCGTCGATGAGAAGGGAAACTTTCTCACCACACTCCAGGTCTTTGCTCTGCTCGCCCTCTACCTTCTGGAGGTACGCGGCGAACGTGGCCCCATCGTCAAGACCATCACTAATACCAGTATGGTTTACCGCCTGGGTGAAATCTTCAATGTGCCGGTGTACGAAACATCGGTGGGTTTCAAATATGTTGCCCCGGTAATGCTGGCGGAGAACGCTCTTATTGGTGGTGAAGAAAGTGGCGGCTATGGCTTTCGCGGCCATGTCCTCGAAAGAGATGGCATTCTGGCCGCTCTCTATTTCCTCGATTTGGTGGCGAAAACCGGCAAAAATCCGTCACAACTGATTGACTACCTCTATAGTAAGGTAGGCCCTCATCACTTTGACCGCAGAGATATCACATTCCCCGAGGCAAAGCGCCCGGTAATCATGGCGCGCCTGGGGCATAATCCCCCCGACAATATTGAAGACGTTAGCGTGGTCAGATTCGATACGGCTGATGGCTTTCGTTTTGTCCTGACTGATGGCACCTGGCTCCTTATCCGGTTTTCCGGAACTGAGCCGTTGCTGCGCATTTATGCCGAGAGCAGTACTCCGGCTCGGGTGGCCAGGCTGCTTGAGCTGGGTAAAACATTAGCCGGAGTCGACAAGGGTTAGCCATGGAAAATAAATTCCCCCGTCGCATTGAGAAGCCGTGGGGATTTGAGTTAGTACTGGCTCAGACTCCTACATATGCGGGTAAGCTAATCTTCATTAAAGGAGGGCAAAGACTGAGCCTCCAATACCATAAGAAGAAAGATGAAAGCCTGTACCTGTATGCCGGGGAAGCCAAAATAGAAATTGAAGGCAAGGATGGCCGGTTGGTTCAGACCTTAGCTCAAGCCGGCTATTGTCTTAGAATTTTGCCCTTGACCAAACATCGCCTGGAAGCTATCGAGGATACCGTCATCTTTGAAGTCTCAACACCGGAGCTGGAAGATGTGGAAAGGCTGGAAGACGACTACGGACGAACCAAACCGAATCGTTAGGGTGGTCGACGGTAGATTGACATGCCTCATGGTCTCTGCTAGACTCTACTTGGTAATAGTAAGAGTGGCCCCGTGGTGTAGCGGTCTAACATAACGCCCTGTCACGGCGTAGATCAGGGGTTCAAATCCCCTCGGGGTCGCCAGATGGCTCATTATTGACACCCGCCTTTGAGTAGATTGTTGATTAACCTTACCCCCTTAATTCCCTCTCCTAAGCCGTCCCCGCAGTTTAACTCTTCTTGCTGGGAGTCCTTCCATAGGAAGGATTAGAGAGGGGCGAAGGTGTGAGTGTGAAGGTAGGGAGCGGTCACAACGATGGCATCACTGGCTAATCTAAGCTTACAGAAGAGAATCACGCTGCTTGCCCTCTCCGGGCTTGTTGCTGGCCTGGGTCTATTCAGTTGGCTGGGAATTCAATCGGTCAATGAGAGTATCCAGAGGATACTGGACGAGCGGCTGATGGTAGCCCGTGCCATCGTGAATCGTTTAGACTACTCGCTGGCCGATGTTTTGATGCAGCTTAACAATGTTAATTTTAGCGGTGTCTTGCCCTTGAGAGAACAGTTTGCCCCGGTGGCAGTCCAGCTACGGAGGACGTTGGAGAAATCAGGTATTTCGACCCATAACGTCATTGTTATCGACCGTGGCGGGAGAATCACCCAGGTTGAACCGGAGGATTCCCGGGTGCTTGGTATAGATATATCCGGCTACCCTGCAGTGAGGCAGGCTCTGGAAACCGGGGTGCCGACCATATCGGGCTTAATCTCCAGCTCGCTAGCAGTGGCGCCGGTGGTGTTCGCTACCGTGCCTATTGCCAGTGAAGACGGGAGTATTATCGGTGCCCTGGCCACTTCTATTGATATTGAGCAATCGAGAAATGATGCTTTCCGACCGGACATAGTTGTTGGCGAGACCGGCTATACCGAAATCGTTGATGGTAACGGTATTGTTCTTGCCCGGAGCCGTCCCGGTGCTCCACCTAAAGCCTTCGAGACCAGTGACCATCCCGGGCGTTTTGCCGCACTGGTTAGACAGCGGGAGGCGATAGTGGCGACATGCCATCGTTGTCATGAGACCCCAACGACACTGGAAAGGCGCCGGGATGTGCTTGCCTTCGTTCCCTTGGCCACGACCTCCTGGGGGGTTGCTATCCGGCAATCAGAGAAAGAGGCTCTGGCCCCGGCACTACGTCTGCAACAGAGGCTGCTTCTTATCGGGCTGATTGTGCTACTCGGCACCTTGCTGCTGGTCTGGACGGTGATGCAGGGTATCGTGAGACCAATCAAAATGTTGACCTCGGCCACGAAAAGGGTCGCCGGAGGAGACTTCAAAGCGGTGATGACCATCCTTCCGAAACGGAAGGATGAGATTGGGCAACTGAGTGCCGCTTTTTATGACATGACGCGGCAACTGGCTGAATCTAGAGATGAGCTTGTCTTGAGCAACAAGGGTCTGTCCGCCCTTAACTCCATCGCCGTCACGGTCAGTCAATCCCTCAATCTGGAGGAGGTGCTGGCCAATGCGATACAGAAAGTTCTCGAGATTACCAAGGCTACCAGCGGTTGTGTCTTCCTGCAAAGCCCGGATGGTGACAAGCTGGAGAGGATGAGCTATCTCGGCTCAGCCGAGGGCTTCTGTTGCCAGGGAGCTAGTTCTGCCGCCGCCAGGTGCGCTTGCCATCAGGTCTTGCGCTCCGGGCGGACTCTACTGGTTAACGATGTTTCCCAGTGCCCCATGCTGGGTGAGAACACCGGGAAAGAAGGGATTAATTGCTTTGTCACTATTCCCCTGAAATCCCAGAATCGAACTCTGGGTGTGATGAACATCGCCGGTCCTGATGAGCTCTATTTCACCGAGCATGACTTCCAGATTGTTGACTCCATTGGCCGCTATATTGGCCTGGCTATCGAAAACTCCATCCTCTATGAGGAGGCCAAGCAAAAGGAAAAGCTGCGCGGGGAGCTGCTGAGCAGTGTCATCAATGCCCAGGAAGAGGAACGTAAGCGGATTGCCCGGGAATTGCACGACGAATACGGGCAGATGCTCACCGGGCTGATGATGAGTATTGAAACCCTGGAGGGTACCGCCCCGGCGGGACAAACGAAATTTATCGAGAGGCTGAAGAATGCCAAGTCGCTTATTGCCCGTGCCCTGAAAGATATGCGCCGGCTCACGGTTGACCTCCGCCCTTCGGCGCTGGATGACCTGGGGCTGGTGGCTGCCATCCGCTCTTATGCTCAGGCTAACCTGGAAGACGCCGGGATTAAGGTGCAGTTTGAGAGTAAGGGTTTGAACGGCCGTCTCAGCGCTACCCTGGAAATTGCTCTCTTCCGTATTGTTCAGGAAGCGTTGCATAATATTACCAAGCATGCTGAGGCACATCACGTCAGGATACATCTGGAAGCCGAGGCGGCTAAGGTTACGGCGATTGTTGAAGATGATGGGAAAGGTTTTAATGTCGACGCTGTATTCAAGCCGAGGAAGAGTGGCCGGTCCTCATTTGGTCTTCTTGGTATTCAGGAACGGGCGGCCCTTCTTGGTGGGGTGGTTACTATCGAATCGAAGGCGGGGCAAGGAACTCGCCTCGTTGTTAAGATTCCTACCGGCGATTTGTTGGGTGGGGTTGGCCAAAAAGTGGGCATAGCGGGAAAACCAGGCGTATTATGAGAGGTAGTTAAGATGGACAAACTGAGATTATTGATTGCTGATGACCACGTTATTGTTCGGGAAGGTCTGCGTGCTATTCTGGAGGCTCAGCCTGATATTGAGGTTGTGGGAGAGGCGGCTAATGGTGAGGAGGCCGTGGACAAGACCAGGGAACTTAAGCCGGATGTTATCCTCATGGATATAACCATGCCCGGAATGGGCGGTCTGGAGGCAACGCGCCAGATTAAAAAGAGCCACCCCGAGGTCAAGGTTCTGGCACTGACCATGCACGAGAGCGATGAGTATTTCTTTAAGATGTTGGAGTCCGGAGCTTCTGGCTACTTCATTAAGGGTGGCTCATCCAGTGAGTTAATTGTCGCCCTGCGGGCGGTGTGGAAAGGGGATGTCTTTCTCTATCCGACCATGGCCAAGAAACTGCTCAGTGATTATCTGCAGCGGGTAAAATCCGGGCAGGACCGAGAAAGCTACGATGGGCTAACTAATCGGGAGCGGGAGATTTTAAGAATTATTGCCGAAGGGCATACCAATCAGGAGATTGCGGACCTTCTCGTTCTCAGCGTAGCCACGGTGCAGACCCACCGTGCTCATATCATGTCGAAACTGGGTCTGCGCCACCCGGCGGAGCTAATCAAATATGCCATCCGCCACGGCTTTATTACCGTGGATACTTAGCTTATAGTAGCCAGATATACATACCTCCCGCTAGCAAAAATCCTCTGCCATTGGTATTCCGTCATTGCCTCCAATCTGTTACCCTTCTATAGTAGAGGGATGCTATAAACAAATTCTCGCCGGAGACAGTGATGCGTAAAGATAGGGTGCGGGTTATTATCGCTGCCGAGTTTCCACAGGTGCGGCAATTTCTGCGCGGGGTAATTGAAGAGGAACACGGGGTCACTGTCGTCGGGCAGGCTGCCAACGCGACTAAAGCCTTGAGTCTGGCGAGAAGCCTTCGACCGGATGTTGCCATTATCGATTGTTACCTGCCTTATATTGTCGGTCTGGATAGCGTACCTCTTTCAAGGATTGGTGGGCTGGATATTGCTCAAACCATATCGGCGGAGATACCTAACGTGCGGGTACTGGTAGTAGGCAATCTCAACGAGAGGGCGCCAGCACAGTTGGCTCTCGTCTCTGGTGCCGTGGGTTTCCTTCCCGCCGGAAAAGAAAGGGAGGCTCCCGTCCGGCTGCGCCGGCTATACGAGCAAGCTCAACCTGCGGTCCCGATTGTTTTCGCCAATATCAACATACCATCGCGAACGGTACTGCGACAGAAGGTCAGTGATGTCAGCGAGCAGGCGATTGTTCTGGGGGGCCTCGGTGTGCTGGCGGGATTGAGCCTGACCTTTAACGTATCTTTAGCCAGTGCCGGCGTTATCCTGACCCTGGTTGGAGGGTCGGTAGCCTTGCTTGGTCTGGCGGCAAAACTGGCAGTGGCGGTATGGCCCAGGGCGATAGGAAAGCCCAATGAGTTGAGTGACGAGTTGGAGCAGCTCTCTTGAGACCGCCTATGCTTGTCGTTGATAAGAACAGGCTGCAATTAGTTTGAGATTGGTTAGTAACCTATCCCCCTGCCCCCTTCCCTTGCTAAGGGGAGAGGGACAAAGAGTGAGGGGTTAATAAACGCTCTCTTAGTTTTAAGGTTGACAAGGGAAGGTATACCTGAGGTAAGATAGGAGATGACCGCCAGGCAAGTTCTTGCCCAGTGTGATGTCTTTTCCGGACTGGCTGAAAATGAGATGGAGAAGATAGGTAGTTCCGCGCTGGAAAGGGAATATGAAGCCGGAGCCACTATCTTTCAGGAAGGGGATGTCGCCCAGGAATTGCTGGTGCTTCAGGAAGGGAAAGTGGCTCTGCAGATGACACTGCCCAGGGCAGAGGCGGAAACGAGCCGCCGAATGACGGTTGATGTGGTGAACAAGAACGAGATGATTGGCTGGTCAGCGATTGTTGAACCTTACATCTACACCATGTCGGCAATATGCCTGCAAAAAACGAAGGCGCTATCTATCAGCGGCACCAAACTGAGGACACTGATGCAGGAGAATCAGAAGGTGGGCTATCTGGTACTGCAGGGGTTGATAAGAGTGGTTGCCTCCAGGCTGAATGAGACCAGACAGCTCCTGGTTAGCGAACGTTTAATGACCGGTGGGAAATAAAGGATAAGTAACTAAAACCTTATCGTGCAAGGAGGGAAAGCCAATGAATCCAGGGATTATTGTTCTCATTGTGGTAGTTGTCCTCGTGCTGTTCGGGACAGCGGCCCGGGTGGTCAAGCAGTACGAACGGGGTGTGCTGCTCAGGTTTGGGCGGTTGGTCGGCGTCAGGAATCCTGGTTTCAACCTCATTATCCCCTTCGTTGACCGTATGACCAAGATGAGCCTGCGCGTGGTAACTTTTGTCCTGGAGCCTCAGGAAGTGATTACCAGGGATAATGTGACGGTGCGGGTGAATGCCGTCGTTTATTTTCAGGTGATTGATGTGGTGAAGGCAGTGATTAACGTGGAGAACTACCGGGAAGCCATTATTCAGCTTGCCCTGACGACTCTGCGTAGTGTTCTCGGACAATCGGAGCTGGATGAGCTGCTTTCCCATCGTGACCAGATAAACCTGAGG